>NZ_JBITFP010000013.1:0-178245 GCF_044456245.1 Micromonospora sp. NPDC051006 | reverse complement strand
GGGGGGGGGGGGGGGGGGGGGGGGGGGGGGGGGGGGGGGGGGGGGGGGGGGGTGCGGGGGGGGGGGGGGGGGGGGCCGGGGCCCCCCCCCCCCCCGCCGGTGTGCAGCCTGGGTCAGCCGGCCAGGACGGCCGCCAGCTGGGCGACCGCGTGGTCGATTTCCTCCTCGGTGACCACCAGCGGCGGGGCGAGGCGGATGGTGGAGCCGTGGGTGTCCTTGGCCAGCACGCCGCGCTCGGCGAGCCGCTCGCACGCCTCGCGGCCGGTCATCAGCGCCGGGTCGATGTCCAGGCCGGCCCAGAGGCCGCGCCCGCGGACCGCGACCAGGCCCTTGCCGATCAGATCGGTCAGGCCGGCGTGCAGCCGGGCGCCGAGCTCCGCCGAGCGCCGCTGGAACTCGCCGGTGGCCAGCAGCCGGACCACCTCGGTCCCCACCGCGCAGGCCAGCGGGTTGCCGCCGAAGGTCGAGCCGTGCTGGCCGGGCTTGAGCACGCCGAGCACGTCGGCGTTGGCGGCCACCGCCGAGACCGGCACGATGCCCCCGCCGAGCGCCTTGCCCAACAGGTACATGTCGGGGGTGACGCCCTCGTGGTCGCAGGCGAAGGTCGCACCGGTGCGGCCCAGCCCGGACTGGATCTCGTCGGCGATGAAGAGCACGTTGCGGTCGGTGCAGACCTGCCGTACGCCCGGCAGGTAGCCCTCCGGCGGCACGACGACGCCCTGCTCGCCCTGGATCGGCTCGAGCAGCACGGCGACGGTGTTCTCGTCGATCGCGGCGGTCAGCGCGGCCAGGTCGCCGTACGGGACCACGGTGAACCCGGGGGTGTACGGCCCGAAGTCGGCGCGGGCGTCCTCGTCGGTGGAGAAGCTCACGATGGTCGTCGTCCGGCCGTGGAAGTTGCCCTCGGCGACGACGATGTTGGCCTGCCCGGCCGGCACGCCCTTGACCTGGTAGCCCCACTTGCGGGCCACCTTGATCCCGGTCTCCACCGCCTCGGCGCCGGTGTTCATCGGCAGCACCATGTCCTTGCCGCACAGCTCGGCCAGCTCCCGGCAGAAGTCGGCGAACTGGTCGTGGATGAACGCCCGGCTGGTGAGGGTGAGCCGGTCGAGCTGGGCGTGGGCCGCGGCGATCAGCTGCGGGTGCAGGTGGCCGAAGTTGAGCGCCGAGTAGCCGGCCAGGAAGTCGAGGTAGCGCCGGCCGTCCACGTCGGTCAACCAGGCGCCCTCGGCCGAGGAGATCACCACCGGCAGCGGGTGGTAGTTGTGCGCGGTCCAGCGCTCCGCGTTCCGCACCGCGGCCGGAGTCTGCAGCATGTCGTCGACGATCACTTGCTCGCCTTTCCCTGTCGGAGCCGCAAGGTGCAGCACTTCGGTCCGCCGCCGGCCTTACGCAGCTCCGACAGGTCGACACCGATGGTCTCGTAGCCCCGGCCGCGCAGCGCGGCGGCCAGGTCGGTGGCCTGCGCCGGCAGCACCACGTGCCGCCCGTCGCTGACCGCGTTCAGCCCCAGCACCTCGGCGTCGGCCATGGTGGCGTGCACCGCGTCGGGGAAGAGCCGGCGCAGCACCGCCCGGCTGCCGGGCGAGAAGGCCTCGGGCAGGTACGCCACCGTGCGCTCGTCGAGGACGGTCAGCGCGGTGTCCAGGTGGTAGAAGCGCGGGTCGACCAGCTGCATGGTGATCACCGGGTAGCCGAAGACCTCCTGCAACTGGGCGTGCGAGGCGTGCGCGGTGCGGAAACCGGTGCCGGCCAGCAGGTAATCACCGGCGAGCAGGACGTCGCCCTCGCCCTCGTTGACGTGCTTCGGGTCGTGCAGCTCGAAGCCGGCGGAGTCGAACCAGGCCCGGTAGGCCGGGGCCTCGTCGGCGCGCTGCGGGTCGCGGAACTGCACCGCCATCGCCTTGCCGTCGATCACGGTGCCGCCGTTGGCGGCGAAGACCATGTCGGGCAGGCCGGGCACCGGAGTGATCTCCTCGACGGTGTGGCCCAGATCGCGGTAGACCTGCCGCAGCTGCTCCCACTGGCGGATCGCCAGCTCGGTGTCGAACGGCGCGGTCGGGTCCATCCACGGGTTGATCGCGTAGTCCACGGCGAAGTACGTCGGCCGGCACATCAGGTAGCGCTGGCGGATGGCGTCCATCGTCATTGTCCTGCTCCCAGGGTCGGGCGCGCCCGGCCACCGTGGCCCACGGGCTGGCGCCGTTGTTCAACGTTATGCGGCGCTGGCGGCAGGATCCACCACTGAGAGTTGCACAGGGCGACTGTTCGTTGCGTGTGGGCGGTCAGCGCCGTCGGATCGTTGCGTTCGGGCCCGACGGGTGCGGTGGGAGCGGTCCGCAGCCAGGGGCGGGTCGGGTTCGGCGGCCCGCCGGACCGGTCCCGGAAAACACTTCAGGGGCGGCGAACCGCCGCCCCTGAAAGGGTGCTGCCCGGCTGGTGAACCACCAGGCTGGTCGGGCTGCGCCGGTGCATCACCGGCGCTTGTCGCCGGCGCACCGCCGGCGAGCGGGACAGTGCCCGCTAGAACCGGTCGACAAACTGTGAGTCAAGCCACTCGCGGAACCGCTGGACCCAGTCGCCGTCGGTGGTCGGCCAGTCGAACTGGCCGGTCATCGCCAGCACGCCGAGGACCACCGCGCCGAGGCCGAAGACGATGCCGAAGAGCGCGTCGGTCTTGCCGGCGATGTGCCGCCGGCGGGTGGCGGAGAGGCCGAGCACGGAGAGCACCGCGCCGACCGCGCCCAGCCCGATGCCGTAGCCGGCGAGGGTGCCGGTCAGCACGAAGAGGGCGCCGGCGACGCCGATCACCAGGCCGAGGGTGGCGAGCAGGCTGGCCCGTGGCTTCGGGCCGCGCTCCACCGGCGGCTCCGGCTCGGCGCGCTCCGCGGCGGGGCTGACCGGCCGGTCCCGGTCGGCGTCGGGCCGTACGGTCCGGTCCGGGTCGACGAGGGACGGGCGGTCGGTCGTCCGCTCCCGCGTGTCGGTCGGGTCGGGCCGGGCGCCGGTGTCGGTCGGCCGGGCGGTGGCGGCGCGGGCGACCGCGGCACGCTCCGCCGCCCGCCGCTCCGCGTCGCCGAGCGGCTCGCCGGTGGGCGCGGCGCTGCTGCGGTACGTCGTCTGCTCGCCGTCCCGGTCGGCCACGGACTGCTGGGCCGAACCGGTCGTCGCGGGCCGGGCGGCGTCGACCCGCGTCGAGTCGTCCGCGCCGGCGGCGACCGGGGCGTCACGCCCGTCGACGCGTCTGTCCGGGTTCTCGTCCCGCGTCGGCGCCGGCTCCGATCTGCGCGACAGCGAAGGAATTCTGACCACAACACACCTCCTGATGGAATGCGGGGGTGGCCGTGGAACGGGTGGCACCCACGCGGTACGTCCTCAGGAAGTACCCAGGTGGGCGTTTTTCGACACTGCGGGGCGCGCGACGGTGGGGCCGCCGGCGAACCGACGGCCCCACCGCTAGCTGGTCGGTCAGGCGGGCACGGTCCACTTCTGGTTCGCGGCCCCGGTGCAGCTCCAGATCTGCGTCGCCGTGCCGTTGGCCGAGCTGTTGCCCAGCACGTCCAGGCAGCTGCCGGCGGTGGCGCTGACCAGGTCACGTGCGGCCGTCGCGGTCCAGCGTTGGTTCGCCGCGCCGGTGCAGGTCCAGATCTGCACCCGGGTGCCGTTGGCCGTGGCGTTGTCCCGGACGTCGAGGCACTTGCCGAGGGCCCGGACGGTGCCGTCGGCGCCGAAGGTCCACTGCTGCGCGGCGGTGCCGTTGCAGTTGTACAGCTGGACCGGGGTGCCGTCGGCGCTGCTGGCCGCGGCGACGTCGAGGCACTTGCCGGCGAGCCCGACGACCGGGCCGGTGCGGCCCCCGCCGCCCGACTGGCTCCCCGACCAGGTGAAGGTGGCCGTGGTCCGGGCCGGCAGCGAGTAGGTGAAGGACTGCCCACCCCAGACCACCTTGACCGACTGGGTGCCGGTGCCGCCGTTGTGCGCGATCAGCGCCTTGGAGCCGTCCGGGTTCACGTACGCCACGTTCGGCACCGTGCCGTTGGCGGTCGAGTCGATCCGGTACGCCCCCGGCCGGACGAACTTGGTCAGGTGCCCGGTGGTGTAGTACTCGATCGTGTAGTCGACCTGGCCGGCCCGCGGGCCGCCCTCCTGCACGGTGACCAGGCCGGTGCAGACGTCGCAGCCGCCGTTGTGCGGGCCCATGCTCTGGTTGAGCGCGAGACTCCACTTGACCAGGCTGCCGCTGTAGTTCCGGGCGTAGTTGACGATGTCGGCCAGGTCCTCGTTGTGCTGGTTGCCGATCCAGGTGCCGCCCGAGTGTTCGGTGCTGAACTGCCGCACCGACGGGTACTGGTTGCGCACCTGGGTGCCCACGGCCGGGTCGCCGAAGTAGCCGTGCCAGGCGATGCCGCCGAAGAGCGGGTCGTTGCGGATGCCGGCGTCGGCCAGCAGCACCGCCCCGAAGTTCGGGTAGTCACCGTAGTTCCAGTCGTGCACCAGCACCTTGGTGCTCAGCCCGGCCGCCCGCAGCGCGGGGTAGAGGTGGTTCTTGGTGAACTCGACCAGGCCGGGGCCGTTCCAGCTCATCCCGGGGTAGTTCATCGCCGTCGGGTTGGCGGCCTGGCAGCAGTTCGGCTCGTTCTGCACCGAGAGGTAGTTCACCGCGATGCCGGCGGCCTGGTACGTCTGCACGTACTTGACCAGGTACTGGGCGTACAGCGGGTAGTACTCCCACTTGAGCCAGCCCATCTGGTCCATCCGGCCGTTGTCCTTCATCCAGCCCGGCGCGCTCCACGGCACCCCCATCACCCGCAGCGCCGGGTTGAGCGACCGGGCCTGCGCGGTGAGCAGCCGGACGTTGGTGTCGTAGCCGTTGGCGTAGAAGTCGTTGAGGTCACAGCAGGTGTCGTCGAGGGAGACGTGCCCCGGGCGGGAAAGGTCCGAGGCGCCGATCGGGTTGCGGACGAAGGAGAGTCCGATGCCGTCGGTCGGGGAGAAGAGCTTGCGCATCACGTCGTCGCGGGTCGCGGCGCTGATCGGGCCGCCGCGGAACAGGTAGGCGGTGGTGTCGGTGATCGACGCGCCGCCGCCCTCGAACTGCTGGTAGCGGGTGTTCTCGTTGACCGTGATGGTGTGCGTCGCGCCGCCGCTGGTGGCGGCGAATGCGGTCGGCGTCTGCTGCTGGAGGCCCCGGGTGACCTGCCGGCCGCCGGAGTCCGAGGTGGTGGTCAGCCAGACGTTCACCGGCTCGTTGGCCGCGACGGCCGGGGGTGGCAGGGCGAACGCGGCGGCGGCCGTGGCGGTGCCGAGCGCGAGCAGGCCGGCGCCGATCGACCGGCGGCGGGCCCGTCGGCGATGGCCCGGTGATGGGGGTACGGCGGTGGTGGGCATGCGTCTTCCTCTCGCGGGGGTGGCGGGCGGTGGGGACGGACGGCCCGAGCGAAGCGCGCGCTGATGTTCCGGATTGCCCCGACCTGTCGGCATCCGTGAATACAGTTAATATTCCTTAGTAATAGAAGTCAATGACTGCCTTCGTGATCGTTGCGGCCCGGTTCGCGCCCACCTCGAAGCGATCCGCCGACCCGGCCAGGGCGCACTCGGCGGCGGAGGTGGCGGCCGGCCCGAACCCGGTTACGCTTGCTGGTCGTGCCAGAGGGACACACCATTCATCGCCTGGCGGCCCGGCACGCCGAGCTGTTCGCCGGCGACAAGGTGCACGCCAGCAGCCCGCAGGGCCGGTTCGCCGAGGGCGCCGCCCGGCTGACCGGCACCGTGCTCGAGAGCACCGAGGCGTACGGCAAGCACCTGCTGCACCACCACGCGAACGAGCTGACCCTGCACGTGCACCTCGGGCTCTACGGGAAGGTCACCGACGGCGCCGGCGAGCCGCCCGAGCCGATCGGGCAGGTGCGGCTGCGGTTGACCAGCGACCGGCACTGGCTCGACCTGCGCGGCCCGACCGCCTGCGAGCTGCTCACCCCGCCCGAGGTGGCGGCGCTGCGGGCCCGGCTCGGCCCCGATCCGCTGCGCGCCGACGCCGATCCCGAGCGGGCGTACGCCCGGATCTCGCGCAGCTCGACGCCGCTGGCCGCGTTGCTGCTGGACCAGTCGGTGGTGGCCGGCACCGGGCTGATCTTCGTGACCGAGGCGCTGTTCCGGGCCGGGCTGTCACCGAGGCTGCCCGGCCGGGGGCTCGACCGGGCCGGCTGGGATCGGCTCTGGGCCGACCTGGTGACCCTGATGACCCAGGCGGTGCGGCGTGGACGGATCGACACCGTGCGCGACGAGCACCTGCCGGAGGCGATGGGCCGGACGCCGCGGGTCGACCGGCACGGCGGTGAGGTGTACGTCTACCGCCGCCCCGGCGCGCCCTGCCACCTCTGCGGCGCCGAGGTGTGCCGGGGCGAGTTGGCCGGGCGCAACCTCTACTGGTGCGCCACCTGCCAGCCCGGCTGACCGTCGACCAAGCCGTTCACCCGGGCCGACGTTCGCGCGCCGGGCCGCCTAACCGTCCGGTGTCCGCGCGCCGGGCCTCGCCCGCTCACTCTTCGCCGAGCAGCCAGCGGACCACCTCCAGGTGGCCCGGGAAGACCTGCCCGTCGGCGATGCCCCAGGCCAGCGTCTGGCCGACGGTCCAGCCCCGCGCCCGCTCCCGGTCCAGGCCCAGCTCCGCGCTGAGCCGGTCCAGCCGGTAGCGCACGGCGGCGGGGGAGTGGCCCAGCTCGGCCCCCCGGATGATCGGAGCCAGCGCGAACTCCCGCTCGCCGGCCAGCGGTTTCGGGTCGATCACCAGCCATGACTCCCGGGTGGCCCGCAGCACGTTGCCGGCGTGCAGGTCCTGGTTGACCAGCACCTGCTCGCCCTGGTCGTCGACCAGTTCGGCGAGCCGGCCGAGCGCCGCGTCGAGCAGCCGGCGCTCGTACGGCCGGCCGGCGCGCTCCCACTTTCCCGGCAGCCGCTCCGCCCAGCCGGCCGCCTCCTGCGCCAGCGACCGGAACTCCGCGCCCGCCGGCACCCAGAGCCGGGGCAGCAGCCCGGCGAGGACGGTGACCGCCTCGGGCGCCGGCACGTCGGACAGCGGTGAGCCCGGCACGCACCGCTCGACCAGCAGCGCCCGCCGCCCGGGGTCGTGCCCGAGCAACCGGGCCGCGCCCACCCCCGCCCAGCGGGCCAGCGCGGCCGGCTCGTGCTCGCTCTCCGCGTCGGGGTACTGGAGCTTGAGCACCGCCGGCGTACCGTCGGGCAGCTCGGCCGGCACCGCCAGCGAGGCGAAGGCGTACGGGAACGGCGGCCCGATCCGCAGCGACCAGCTATCGACGCATTCCGCGAGCCGGGTGGGCAGCTCGGCCAACCACTCCCGCCCCGCCGCCGTGCCCCGCACCCAGCCCAGTCCGTCCGGGATCCGCAACTCACCGGTCATCCGGACATCCTCGGCCCGGACCGGCGCGGGCGTACAACCCTTTCCCGCCGATCGTCGTCTGTAGGGGGGAACCGACGGAGGTAACCGGATGCCGGACGCATCGGAACAGGAGTTCGTCGAGTACTTCAGCGCGCGGCTACCGATGCTGCAGCGCCTGGCGTACTCGCTCTGCGGCGACGGCGACGAGGCCGACGACCTGGTGCAGGAGGCGGCCACCCGGCTCTTTCAGCGCTGGTCCCGGGCGTCGCGCGCCGACCACATCGACGCGTACGTGCGGGCGGTCGTGGTGCGGCTCTTCCTCGACAGCCGGCGCAAGGGATGGTGGCGGATCCGGCTCTTCGCCGCCCCGCCCGACGCGCGACACGCCGAGGACGGCGGCGTCGAGGACCGTACGGTGCTGCGGGCGGCGCTGGCGCAGGTGCCGCCGCGCCAGCGGGCGGTGCTCGTGCTGCGGTTCCTGCACGACCTGCCGGTGGACGAGGTGGCCCGGACCATGGGCTGCTCCGCCGGGACGGTGAAGAGCCAGACCGCGCACGGTCTGGCCGCGATGCGCCGCCTGCTCGACGGCGCGGACCTGGTGGAGACGACGAAGGGGGCAGCGCGATGACGGCGGACGAGGACCGGATCGTCGATCTGCTGCGGCGGCTCGATCCGGAACCGGTCCGGCCGGTCCGGGTCGATCTGACCGCCGCCGTGCACGAGGCGCGCCGCCGACGGCGCAGCCGTCGGACGATGAGCGTGTCGGCGGCGGGGCTGGCCGTACTGGCGGCGGTCTCCGTGCCGCTGGTGGTCGGCGGCGGGCCGTGGCCGTCGGCCGGGCCGGCGTCGCAGCCCGCGTCGCCGTCCACCTCGGGGAGCGCGTCCGCCACCATCGTGCCGCCCGCCACCACCGCGCCGGGCGGACCGACCGCCTGCACGGCGCAGCCGCTGCCGGTACCCGGCGGGCACGCCAAGAGCCTGGTGACCGGCGGTGACCCGACCGGTCGGTTCCTGGCCGGCCGGTCGTATCCGGGGGACGGCCGGGGCAACCCGGTGATCCTCTGGGACGGCGACCGGGCGCGTGAGTATCGGCTGCCCGGCTCGGACCAGCGGATGGTGGACGTGAACGCCGCCGGTGTCGCGGTCGGGTCGGTCTACCTCGACGACCGGCCGCAGCCGTACGTCATCCGGAACGGCCGCCCCGCCCGGCTGCCCGGCCTGGCCTCCGGCGAAGCGACCGCGGTCAGCGCCGACGGCCGGATCGTCGGCGCGCGGCAGGTCGGCGACCGGCAGCGCCCGGTGCTCTGGTCCGACCCCGACACCGCAGCCGTCGACCTCCCGCTGCCGGGCCCGAGGTGGGAGGGGACGGCCATCGGCGTCGACTCCGCCGGCACGGTGGTCGGGAAGATCCACGACGGTCCGAGCGGGGTGACCCGTACCGCCGTCTGGCGCGCCGGCGGCGCGGGTCCGGAACTGCTGCCGGCGCCGTCCGTCGAGGGCGGCCCGGCCAGCGAGTTCGTGGCGCACTCGCTGCGCGGCGGCTGGATCACCGGGGTCGCCTTCCGGGACGAGGGAAAGGTGCGGCGGATCTACCCGGCCCGCTACCACCTGCCCACCGGCCGCTACGAGCCGCTGCCGAGCGGCGTCAGCCCCAGCGCCGGCAACGGGCGAGGCTGGGTGGTCGGCCCGGTGGACCGGATGGACGCCGGGCTGGTCACCGACGCCGGCACGCTGCGCCTGCCCGACCTGGACGGACGCACCGGCCGGTACGCGGCCCTCGCGGTGAGCGTGAGCGACGACGCAGGGGTGATCGGCGGCCAGCTCGACGTCGAGCCGGGCCAGAAGGGCCTGGTGATGCGGGCGATCCGCTGGAGCTGCCGCTGACCGCCCCCGCTGCGCCGGTCCGGACGACCCGGATCGGCGCAGCGGGCGCGCGGGGCGGGACGGCCGGCGTCAGCGCAGCCGGCGGATGTCGCCGTACGCCCGGTAGAAGCCGCCCCGGCCGGACTCCCGGACCTCGCTGACCAGGTAGCGGACCCCGGGCTCACGGATGCCCTTCGGGAACTGCACCGACCAGTCGCGCCGGTAGCCGCCGGAGACGACCTGCACGCGCAGCCGGCCCCGGTCCTGGACGCACTGCACCACCACGCCGCCGTCGACGTCGCTGGTCACCTCGACGGTGGACCAGGCCGCCGGCTCCGGCAGCCGGGCCGGGGCCTTGACGTCGACCACGTCCGGCACGGTGCCCGCCTCGGCGGCCCGGATCGCCGGCTCGCTGGCGTCGATGCAGGCGAGGTAGCCGCCGGTGGTGACCACGTAGAGGCGCTCCTCGTGGTACTGCATCGAGTAGGCCGAGCCGCAGCCGGTGCCGAGCTTCCACAGCCGGGTGCCCGCCGCGTCGAAGCAGTAGATCGAGGACTGGCTGTCGCCCGCGAAGACGTACCGGCCGCCCGCGGCGGTGGCGCAGGAGAAGACCGGACCGTCGCACCGGTAGGTCCGCTCGGCGCGGCCGTCCTTCGCCAACCGGACCACCTCCCGGGAGCCGGTGCCGGCGAACACCGCGTCGCGCTCCTGCCAGCCGAAGAGCACCGAACCGGTGCGGGTGTGCCACAGCTCCTTGCCGGTGCGCCAGTCGTAGCCGGTGACGCCCTGCGAGTGGCCGTGGTAGAGCGCGTCGTCGTCGCAGCGCACCATCCAGGCGGACCGGCCACGGCCCGGCCGGCGCCAGAGGAACTCGTCCTCGTGGTCGATCGCGGCGATCCCGCCGTCGGCGTCGGACACGCCGAGCACGCCGTCGTGGATGTCCAGCCAGTAGATGTCGATCTCGGGGGCGATGGCGTACGCCACCCGGGGCACCTTGCCGGAGAGGTCGTAGACGTTGCCGTCGTCGCAGCCGGCGTAGATCCAGTCGTCGTCGGCGACGATGCACTTCACCCCGTCGGGGAGGCGGACCTGCCCGAGCACCCGGGCGTCGTGGCCGAGCGTGGTGATCACGCCGTGCTCGTTGCCGACCATGCAGTTCTGACCGTCGACGAAGATGCCGAACGCGGGCGCTCCCGAGTCGTAGCGCCAGAGCACCGGCGCGGTCCGCGCGGTCGAGCGGGTGCTGACGATCTGCCGCCGGGAGACCGACCGCTTCTGCCGGACGCCGGGCACCGCCGGGGCGTACCCCTTGCGGATCTTCTCACCGATCTTCTTCGCCGCCGCCGCGCGGGCGCGGGCGTTGTCCGCGTAGCTGGCGGTCTTGACCTGGCCCTGGTCGCCGATCCGGCCGTAGCGGACGGTGAGGGCGGCGTCCTCGACCACCACCTCGTAGAACTTGTGCGCGCCACCGTCCACTTCGGACAGTTCGAGGTAGGTCGTCTCCTGGGACATGGGGGTGCCTCCGGGTGGGGTGGGCGACCGAGGGATCGCCGGCGTGACAACGCGAGAACGCTAACCACCGCCCCCGACAGAATCCGGGCGCCGAGGTCGGCCTCCTGCCGACGACCACCGCGCCCGAGGGCGACGGCGCGAGGACTCAGCGGCCGGAGGCGTGCAGCGCGTCGACGGCCTTGCGGGCGGCGATCAGCACCGGATCCCACACCGGGGAGTACGGCGGGGCGTAGCCGAGGTCGAGCGCGGTCATCTCGTCCACCGTCATGCCGTTCCAGAGCGCCACCGCCAGGGTGTCGATCCGCTTGGCCGCCTCGGACCAGCCGACGATCTGCGCGCCGAGCAGCCGCCCGCTCGGCTTCTCGGCGATCAGCTTGACCGTCATCGGCCGGGCGCCCGGGTAGTAGCCGGCCCGGCTGGTCGACTTGGCGACCACCGAGACGAACTCGAAGCCGGCCTCGCTCGCGTCCCGCTCCCGCAGGCCGGTCCGACCGACCTCCAGGTCGCAGACCTTGGTCACCGCCGTGCCGATCACCCCGGCGAAGGTGGCGTAGCCGCCGCCGATGTTGATCCCGGCGACCCGGCCCTGCTTGTTGGCGTGCGTGCCGAGCGGCACGTGCACCGGCATCCCGCTGACCCGGTGCAGGGTCTCCACGCAGTCGCCGGCAGCCCAGACCCCGGGCAGCCCCGGTACCCGCATCCGCCGGTCCACCCGGATCGCGCCGGTCGGCCCGAGCGGCACGCCGGCAGCCTCGGCGAGCTGCGTGTTCGGGCGTACGCCCAGGCCGAGCACCACCACGTCGGCCGGGATCGGCCCCTCTGCGGTGACCACCGCGCTGACGCGGCCGTCGCGCTCCTCGATCTCCTCCACCGGGAGCCCGGTGCGGATGTGGATGCCCAGCCCGGTCATCGCGTCCGCGACCAGCTCGGCCATGTCGCCGTCCACGGTGGACATCGGCTGATCGGCCTGTTCGACCAGGGTCACCGAGAGGCCCCGCAGGATCAGCGCCTCGGCCAGCTCCACGCCAATGTAGCCACCACCGACCACCACCGCCCGCCGCGGTCTCGGGTCGCTCTCCAGCCAGTCGCGCAGCGCCGAGCCGTCGTCCAGGGTCTGCATCCCGAAGACGCCCCCGGCGCTGGTCTTCGCCCAGGGCGGCTTGACCGGCAGCGCGCCGGCGGCGTAGACCACCTCGTCGAAGCGCTCCCGGACCTCGCCACCGCCCTCCAGGTCGCGGGCCAGCACCTCGCGGCGTTCCAGGTCGATCGCGGTCACCTCATGCCGCATCCGCACGTCGATGTCGAACTCGGTGCGGAAGGTCGGCGGATCGCGGGCGATCAGGGCCTCCGGCTCGGGCACCAGTCCGCTGATCCAGTACGGGATGCCACAGGCCGAGTAGGAGGTGAAGTGCCCCCGCTCGAACGCGATGATCTCCAGGTCGGAGCGGTCGCGGCGGCGGCGTGCCTGGGACGCCGCCGCCATGCCGGCGGCGTCCCCGCCGATGACGATCAACCGTTGCGCCACGAGTTCATCCTGTCACGCTGCGATCAACCGCGGGTCTGGCGTGCCACGTCCTGCACCACGTCGGTGAGCCGCCCGCTGCGGGCGAACACGGCGCGCTGGCGTGCCGCGCCGCTGCCGTGCCGGCGCAGCGCACCGAGCAGGTCGGTCACCTGGGCCCAGTCGCCGTGCTGCTCGATCGCCGGCCGGACCCGCTCGACGAGGCGGTCCAGCAGCTCCCAGGCCGGCCGGACCTCGCCGGTGGTCATGTCGACCCCGTCGCCCTCCAGCCCGTCGTGGGCCGCCCGCCAGTGCGCGGCGACCAGCAGGTGATGGTCGGTCCGGATCGCCGGACGGCCGCTGGCGATGTCGTCGATGGCGGTCGCCACCAGGGCCCGTACCAGCGCGGCGACCAGCACCGCGTCGTCCACCGACGGGCAGACGTCGCCGATCCGCAGCTCGACCGTGGGGTACTTCGCGGAGAGCCGGGCGTACCAGTAGAGCATCCCCTCGTCGAGCATCACCCCGCTGGCGATCAGCTGCCGGATCAGCCGCTCGTAGTGCTCGTGCGACTCCAGGTACGGCGTCGGCGCCACCGACGGCCAGCGCTCCCACTCCACCGAGCGCCAGCTCGCGTAGCCGGTGTCCTCGCCCCGGGCGAACGGGGAGTTCGTGGTCACCGCGTGCAGGATGGGCAGCCACGGCCGGACGTGGTTGAGCACCTGCACGCCGGTCTCCGGGTCGGGGATGCCGACGTGCACGTGCATGCCGTTGTTGCCCGGCCCGGGCACCAACAGCCGGAACCGCTCGATCATCCGGTCGAAGCGGGGCTTGTCGACCACCGGCGGCACCGGACCGTCCACCGGGCCGGTGCCGATGGCGAGCAGCCGTACGCCGGCCCGCTCGGCCGCGTCGGCGAGCGCGCCCCGCAGCACGCCGAGTGAGTGCCGGATCGAGGAGAGTTCCAGCCCGGGCGGGCTGCCGATCTCGATCTGGCTGGTCTGGAACTCGCGCTCCACCTGGCCGCGCAGCTCCGCCGGCACCTGCTCCATGACGAGGTCGACGGCGGGCACCGCGGCACCGGTGTGCGGGTCGACGAGCAGGAACTCCTCCTCGACGCCCACCGTGAGCAGGTCGGTCCCGTCGGCCGTCCCGCTCGGCGCCTCCGCCAGCTGGCCGGTCATCGCCATCACCGTCCGTTCCTGCCGGCTGCGGTCCGTCCGCGCCGGTCGTTCGGATGGTTACCCACCGTGGCGATCGCTGGAAACGCGCTGCCGGCGCGTCGGCCGCGTGTCGCGCTCAAGTGCAGGCGTGACAGCGGGTCCTAGGCTGGGCGCCGTGTCAGGACCGTGGGGGATCGCGCTGGGGCTCTGGGCGTACGCCCTCACCCAGCTGACCCTCCTCGCGGACCGGCCGGCGGCCCTGCTCGCCGGTGCCGCGCTCGGCGCGGCGGTGCTGCTCGCGAGCCTGCTCGCGGCACGCGCCCTCGTCCTCGGCGCCGCGCCGCGCACCATCCGTCGGGCCGCCGCGCTGCGGGCTCGTGCCCGGCGCCGCCGGGTGCCCCGTCAGGTCGACCCGGACGCCCCCGGTCGAGCGCGTCCCCGGGCTCCCGGCGCCCGCCCCTCGGCCGCGTAGCACCGTCAGGCCGCGCGGCCGATTCCGCCGTCATCCGTCCCACCTGGGCCTGCGCGCCCGGTCGGGACCACCCGGAATCGCAACCGAGGGACACCCATGCTCGCCTTCGCACCACTGCACGCCGCGGTCGGCGCCGCCGGCTCCGCGCTCTCCGCCCTCACCACCCTGCTCGAACCGCTCGCCGGTGGCGCGGCCACGGCCGCCGCGATCGTGCTCTTCACCGTCGCCGTCCGCCTGCTGATCTCCCCGCTCACCGTCGCGCAGGTCCGCGGGGAGCGCCGCCGCGCGGCGCTCGCCCCGCAGGTACGCGACCTGCAGCGGCGGTGTGCGGACGACCCGGCCCGGTTGCAGAGCGAACTCTTCGCGCTCTACCGGTCGGCCGGCGCCAACCCGGTCGCCGGCTGCCTGCCGGTGCTGCTCCAGGCGCCCTTCCTGCTGGTGATGTATCGGCTGTTCAGCACCACCGAGGGCGGCACCGGGCTGCTCGACGAGCGGCTGGCCGGGGTGCCGCTCGGCCACCATCTCGGCGACGGGTTGGCCGGCGCGGCCGGGCCGCTCTTCGCCGTACTGCTGGCGGCCCTGCTGGCGCTCGCCTGGTGGACGTCCCGGCGGATGCGCCGGGCCTCGGCCGCCGCCGACGCGACGCCGCCGACCGGAACGGCCGCCATCGGCCCGGTGGCCCGGACCGGCGGGGCCGAGCGCGACGCGTCGGCCGAGGGCGTGGGCGCGGCGCTGGCGCGGTTGCTGCCGCTGCTGCCCTACGCCACGGTGCTGGTGGCGCTGGTCCTGCCGCTGGCCGCGGTGCTCTACCTGGTCACCACGACGGCCTGGTCGGCGCTGGAGCAGGCCGTCCTGCGCCGGCCGCGGGCGGTGCCGGCCGGTGCGGACATCGATCGACGTTGACAACTGTCCCGAGGGGACGTACAACTCGTGAGAGAGCGCTCTCTCGCCCGTCCCCGCAGAGAGGCACAGTCATGAGAACTGCCCCGGCGGCGTCCGCCGCCCCGTCCGCACGACGCCGGCTGCGGCTGGCGTTCGCCCTGCTCGCCACCGCCACCACCGCCCTGGCCGGGATCACCATGACCGCGCACGCCGCGGTGCCCCCGCCGCCCTCCGGCTGGAGCCTGGTCTGGAGCGACGACTTCACCGGCGCGGCCGGCACGTTGCCGTCCTCGGCCAACTGGATCATCGACACCGGCACCAGCTATCCCGGTGGCCCGCCGAACTGGGGCACCGGGGAGATCCAGACCTACACCAACAGCACCGCCAACGTCAGCCACGACGGTGGCGGCAACCTGCGCATCACGCCGTTGCGCGACGGCTCCGGCCGCTGGACCTCGTCCCGCATCGAGACGGTCCGGAGCAACTTCAAGCCCCCGTCCGGCGGAGTGCTGGCCATCGAGGGCCGGATCCAGATGCCGAACGTGACCGGCGCGCAGGCTGCCGGCTACTGGCCGGCGTTCTGGGCGCTCGGCGCGCCCTACCGGGGCAACTACCAGAACTGGCCGGGCATCGGCGAGTTCGACGTGATGGAGAACGTCAACGGGATCAACTCGGTCTGGGGAGTGCTGCACTGCGGTGTCGCGCCCGGCGGGCCGTGCAACGAGTTCAACGGGCTCGGCGCCTCCCGCGCCTGCCCGGGCAGCACCTGCCAGTCGGCGTTCCACACCTACCGCTTCGAGTGGGACGCCGCGGCCAGCCCGCAGCAGCTGCGCTGGTACGTCGACGGGCAGGTCTACCACACCGTCACCCAGTCCCAGGTCGGCGCGACGTACTGGAGCCAGATGACCTCGCACGCCGGCTACTTCCTCCTGCTCAACGTGGCGATGGGCGGGGGCTTCCCGAACGGGGTGGCCGGCTCCACCACGCCGACCGCCTCGACCGTGCCGGGCCGACCGATGCTGGTCGACTACGTCGCGGTCTACAGCCGCGGTGGCGGCAGCACCCCGCCGCCGACCGACCCGCCGCCGTCCGGCGTGCGTGACGCCTACGCGACCATCCAGGCCGAGTCGTTCAACGGCCAGAACGGCGTGATCGTCGAGGCGTGCAGCGAGGGCGGGCAGAACATCGGCGCGCTGCGCAACGGTGACTGGGTCCGCTTCGACAACGTCGAGTTCGGCTCCACCCCGCCCCGCGACTTCGTGGCGAGGGTCGCGTCCGGCGCGGGTGGGGGTGTGAGCGGCCTGGTCGAGGTGCGGTTGGGCAGCCCGACCGGTGCGACGATCGGCAGCTTCGCGATCGGCAACACCGGCGGCTGGCAGAGCTGGCGCTCGGTGCCCGGCAACGTCGCCGCGGCCACCGGCCGGCAGACCGTCTACCTGACCTTCTCCAGCGGCCAGCCGAACGACTTCGTCAACGTCAACTGGTTCACCTTCCGCCGCTGACCCCGGTCGGGCCCCCGTGACCGCCGTGCGGGGGCCCGGCCGGCCCCGGCGGGCAGCCGCCTCTGGACAGAAACAGTTAACAGTCTTAATAATAGGCGCCAACGTTGATGTCCGTGGATGTCCGCCCGGATGCGGAGGGTCGTATGAAGCGTTCCAGATCCCTTGTCCTGTCCCTGGTCACCCTGCTGGCCGCCACGGTCGGCGCGGCCTGGGTGGCGCTGCCCGCATTCGCCGCCGGAGCCACCGCGACCTTCGTCAAGACCTCCGACTGGGGCTCCGGTTGGGAGGGGAAGTACACCATCACCAACGGCGGCGGGTCGACCGTCAACGGTTGGAACGTCACCTTCGACCTGCCGGCCGGCACCACCGTCGGCAGCTACTGGGACGCGCTGCTCACCACCGCCGGCCAGCGGCACACCTTCACCAACCGGTCCTGGAACGGCAGCATCGCGCCGGGCGCCTCGGTCTCCTTCGGCTTCCTGGGCAGCGGCCCCGGCAGCCCGGCCAACTGCCAGCTCAACGGTGCCCCGTGCGGCGGCGGCACCCCGCCGACGACCCCACCCCCGACCACGCCGCCGCCGACCACCCCACCGCCGACCACCCCGCCGCCCACCGGCAGCCTGCCGAAGCACCTGCTCACCGGGTACTGGCACAACTTCGACAACCCGGCCGTCGAGCTGCGGTTGCGCGACGTGCCGGCCGAGTACGACCTGGTGGCGGTCGCCTTCGCCGAGGCCACCTCGACTCCGGGCGCGGTCACCTTCGCCGTCGACCCCGGGCTCTCGGCCGCGCTGGGCGGCTACACCGACGCCGACTTCGCCGCGGACGTCCGGACCCTGCAGAGCCGGGGCAAGAAGGTGATCATCTCGGTGGGTGGCGAGACCGGCCGGGTGGCGGTCAACGACCCCGCCTCCGCCGCCGCGTTCAGCGACACCGTCCACGCGCTGATCCAACGGTACGGCTTCGACGGGGTCGACATCGACCTGGAGAACGGGCTCAACCCGACCTACATGGCGCAGGC
This sequence comes from Micromonospora sp. NPDC051006, assembly GCF_044456245.1. NCBI lineage: Bacteria > Bacillati > Actinomycetota > Actinomycetes > Micromonosporales > Micromonosporaceae > Micromonospora > Micromonospora sp. NPDC051006. The sequence continues at coordinate 160,933 of NZ_JBITFP010000013.1, read as the reverse complement.
GCTGCGCTCGTTGCGGGCGAAGGTCGGCACCGGCCTGATCATCGCGATGGCGCCACAGACCATCGACATGCAGTCACCGGCCGGCAGCTACTTCAAGCTGGCACTCGACATCAAGGACATCCTCACCGTGGTCAACACCCAGTTCTACAACTCGGGCGCGATGCTCGGCTGCGACAACAACGCCGCGTACGCCCAGGGCACGGTGAACTTCATCGTCGCGCTGGCCTGCATCCAGTTGGAGGCCGGGTTGCGCCCCGACCAGGTCGGGCTCGGGCTGCCCGCCGGGCCCGGCGCGGCCGGTGGGGGCATCGTCGCACCCAGCGTGGTCAACGCCGCCCTGGACTGTCTGGCCCGGGGCACCAACTGCGGCAGCTTCCGCCCGCCGCGCACCTACCCCGGCATCCGGGGCGCGATGACCTGGTCGGTCAACTGGGACGTCAGCAACGGCAACGGCTTCGCCCGCACCGTCGCCCCGCACCTCGACACCCTGCCCTGAGCGCTCGCCACGGCCGGGCCGTACGCGGTCAGCGACCGGCGGTCACCGACTGCCGGTCGCGCCGCCGGCCGCGGCGGCGGATCTTCTTCACCACCCACCACCCGATCAGGATCGCGAAGAGGGCGATGATGCCGTAGTCGAACCAGCTGCTGTACTGCTCCAACTGCTGCCACCGGGAGCCGAGGGCGTAGCCGCCGCCGACCAAGATCGCGTTCCAGATCCCGCTGCCCAGCGTGGTCAGCACGACGAACTCGGGCAGCGGCATGCGGTTCGTGCCGGCGGGGATCGAGACCAGGCTGCGTACCACCGGCATCATCCGACCGAAGAAGACCGCCCAGCGGCCGTACCGCTCGAACCAGCGGTCGGCGCGCTCCAGGTCGTCCAGGTCGACCAGGGGCAGCCGGTCCAGCCAGCGCTTCAGCCGGTCCTCACCGACCACCGCGCCCAACCAGTAGAGGACCAGCGCGCCGATCAGTGAGCCGGCGGTCGCCGCGAGCGCCACCACGAAGACGTTGAACCGCCCCTCGCCGGCCAGGTAACCGGCCATCGCCAGGACGATCTCACTCGGGATCGGCGGGACGATGCTCTCCAGGGCGACCAGCAGGGCGACGCCCAGGGCGCCGGCAGAGTCGATCACCCCGGCCACCCAGCCGGTCAGCCCGCCGAGTCGGCTCGGGTCGACGTTCTCGGCGAGCGGCATGGCGATCCTTTCCACGGCGGAGGGGATCGGATATCTGTACCCCGCCGCGCGCCGGGCACACCTGCCGGCTCAGTCCGACGGATGCAGGGCCGCGTCGGCCGGTCCCACCCGCCAACCGGTGAAGTGGACCGCCAGCCCGCCCCGGGTGGGCGAGCAGCAGAACGGGCCGGCGAACACCTCGGCGTCGGGCGCCAGCGGGGCGAGCCGGACCAGCCGCCACGGCTCACCGGCCACCCGGGCCCGGACGGTCAGCGCGTCGCCCGAACGGCTGGCCCGGACGGTCACCTCCCGCCCGGCCCACTCCGGCACCGGGGCGACCGACCAGTCCGAGACCTCCCGGGTGACCACCGCGCCGAGCTGCGGCTGGCCGTCGCTGACCTCCACGCCGGCCTTGATCCAGTTCCGCTCGTCGGTGCGGACCAACACGCCGGCCTGGTCGAACTGCTCGGTGAAGGCCAGCCGGAAGCTCACCTCGACGGCCGTGCCGGCGCCGAACGCGGCGAGCAGGGCCGGCCCGTCGTCGTGCACGAAGCCGTAGCTGGTGTGTCGCCAGAAGTCGCTGCCGGCCGCCGGCTCGACCACCAGGTGCCCCTCCGGCGTGCCGTCGGCCCGGACCGGTCGGTGCAGCCAGCTCCCGGAGGACCAGTCGATCGGCTCGGTGTCGGTCGTGTCGCGCATGACCGGCACCGTACCGGCGTCGCGCCGCAGGCGTTTGCCGGGCCGGCGTCGTGCCGCAGGCGTTTGCCGGGCCGGCGGATCGGAGAAGGTAACCGGGCATGGGTGACAGGTGGTACTCCGAGGCCGTCGTCTACTGCCTCGACATCGACACGTACGTGGACTCCGACGGCGACGGGGTCGGCGACATCCGGGGCCTGATCGGACGGCTGGACTACCTGGCCCGGCTCGGGGTGACCTGCCTCTGGCTCAACCCGATCCACCCGTCGCCCAACAAGGACGACGGCTACGACGCGACCGACTTCTACAACGTCGACCCGCGCTTCGGGACGCTCGGTGACTTCGCCGAGCTGCTGCACCAGGCGCAGAACCGGGGCATCCGGGTGATCATCGACCTGGTGGTCAACCACACCTCCGACCAGCACCCGTGGTTCCAGTCGGCCCGCTCCTCGCCGGACTCGCCGTACCGGGACTGGTACGTCTGGGCCGACCAGGAGCCGGAGGACCGTCACCAGGGCATGGTCTTCCCGGGCGAGCAGCACGAGACGTGGAGCTACGACCGGACCGCCAAGGCGTGGTACTACCACCGGTTCTACAAGTTCCAGCCGGACCTCAACATCGAGAACCCGAAGGTGCGCGAGGAGATCAAGAAGATCACCTCGTTCTGGCTCCAGCTCGGCGTATCCGGCTTCCGGATGGACGCGGTGCCGTTCATCATCGAGCAGACCGAGCCGGGCAACCCGAACTCCCCGAAGGACTTCGACTTCCTCACCGACCTGCGCCAGCACGTGCAGTGGCGGCGCGGCGACGCGGTCCTGCTGGCCGAGGCGAACGTCGAGCCGGATCAGCTGCCGGTCTACTTCGGTGACGGAAACGGGTCGGGCAACCGGATCCACATGCTCTTCGACTTCATGCTCAACGGCCGGCTGATGCTCGCTCTCGCCAGGGAGGACCCGGAGGCGATCATCGACGCGCTGCGCGACACCCCGACGCTGCCCGTGGGCGGCCAGTGGGCGACCTTCCTGCGCAACCACGACGAGATCGACCTGTCCCGGCTCACCGCCGACCAGCGCAACGACGTGTTGGCGAAGTTCGGCCCGGACGAGGAGATGCAGCTCTACGGCCGGGGCATCCGGCGCCGGCTCGCCCCGATGCTCGGCAACGACCGGCGGCACATCGAGCTGGCGTACGCCCTGCAGTTCTCGCTGCGCGGCACGCCGGTGCTGCGCTACGGCGAGGAGATCGGCATGGGGGAGGACCTGTCGCTACCGGGGCGCGACGCGATCCGTACCCCGATGCAGTGGTCGTACCAGCCCAACGGCGGGTTCTCCAGCGCCGAGCCGGAGAAGCTGGTCCGCCCGGTGATCGACAAGGGCGACTACGCGTACGACAAGGTGAACGTGACCGCCCAGCGCAGGGACCCGCGCTCCCTGCTCAGCTGGTTCGAGCGGATGATCCGGACGCTGCGCGAGGCCCCGGAGATCGGGTCCGGCTCGACCACCCACATCGACGTGCCGATGCCGCCGGGCGTGCTCGCGCACCGCGCCGACGGCCCGAGCGGGACCATGGTCTTCCTGCACAACCTCGGCACCGAGGACGTGGAGGTAGACCTGAGCACGCTGGAACCGGAGGCGGACCTGCCGATCGACGTGCTCACCGACCGGGGCTACGACGAGGTCGGCAAGCTGGACCGCCTCAAGCTCGCGGGCCACGGCTACCGGTGGATCCGGCTCTGCCGCAGCCGGTCCTTCTGAGGATGCGCGGCGGCCGTCGGGCCGTCCGGCGGGCACTGATCCGGCGCGTACCGCTGGGTTAAGCTCCTTCGATCGACCCCAAGTTACCGGGAGGTAATCATGTCGGAGGAGCCCCGCGTCGCCATCGTCACCGGAGCCGCGCGCGGAATCGGCGCGGCCACCGCTCGCCGGCTCGCCGCTGACGGCCTGGCGGTCGCCGTGGTCGACATCGAGGAGTCGGCGACGAAGGAAACCGTCGACGCGATCGCCGCCGCCGGCGGTCGGGCGCTCGGCGTCGGCGCCGACGTCGCCCAGCGGGATCAGGTCGAGGCGGCGGTCGAGCGGGTCGCCGCCGAGCTGGGCGCGCCGACCGTGCTGGTCAACAACGCCGGCGTGCTCCGCGACAACCTGCTGTTCAAGATGACCGACGCCGACTGGGACACCGTGCTGGGCGTGCACCTGCGCGGCGCCTTCCTGTTCAGCCAGGCCACCCAGAAGCACATGGTCGAGCGGAAGTGGGGTCGGATCGTCAACCTGTCCAGCACCTCGGCGCTGGGCAACCGCGGCCAGGCCAACTACTCCACCGCCAAGGCCGGCCTGCAGGGGCTGACCAAGACCCTCGCCATCGAGCTGGGCCCGTTCGGGGTCACCGTGAACGCGGTCGCGCCCGGCTTCATCGTCACCGACATGACCGCGGCGACTGCCGCCCGGATGAAGGTCGAATTCGAGGCGCTCCAGCAGCACGCCGCCGCGGAGATCCCGGTCCGCCGCACCGGCCGGCCGGAGGACGTCGCGCACACCATCTCGTTCCTGGTCAGCGAGGGCGCGTCCTTCGTCTCCGGCCAGGTCATCTACGTCGCCGGCGGCCCCAAGGACTGACCGGCCGCGCCAGCCCGCCCGATGGCCGCTCCGCACGGGGCGGCCATCGCGGTCTCCCGGCCGGGTGTCAGGCGGGGGAGCGGCGGGTGCGCCAGAGCCAGTAGAGCCCCAGGATCGGGAGGACCAGCGGGATGTAGCCGTACCCGCTGCCGAACTCCGACCAGACCGTCTCGTCGGGGAAGAGCTCGGCGTCCACCAGGCTGAGCACGCCCACCGCGAGCACGCCGACCAGCTCCACCGAGCAGCAGGCCAGCGCGATCCGCCGGCCGGTGTGCCCGGCGCGGGCCAACCCCACCGCAGCGACGATGTAGATCACCGCGGCCAGCGCGGAGAGCAGGTAGGCCACCGGCGCCTCGTCGAACTTCGTGGCGAGTTGCAGCCCGGCCCGCGAGGTCGCGGCGATGGCGAAGAGGATGTAGACGGCGATCAGCAGCCGGCCCGGTCCCTTGTTGGTCCCGCGCCGGGTCGCGGAGGTCTCAACCACCGAGCACCTCCCAGGTCTGCTGGAGCCGGACCACGACCACCGGGGTCACCAGGCAGACCGCGCAGACGATCCCCGAGCCCCAGCGGGTCGGCTCCATCCGGGCCAGCACCCAGGCCAGCGGCGGCAGGCAGACCAGCGTCACCAGGTAGCCGAAGAAGGCGCCCGGCTCGCCCGGCCGCTCGCCGCCGCCGAGCGCGACCAGCGCCACCACGGCCAGCGCGAGCAGCGCCAGCTCCAGCAGGGCCAGCCCGATCAACTGCGCGCGGTCCGGCGGCCGGTTGCGCGCCGCGCACACCAGGGCCCACAGCGCGAGTACGAGCGACAGCACGATCGACACGGTGGCGAGGACGCCGTCCACCGGCGAACCCGCCGCGGTGGCGGTCATCGGGACCACCCGGTCCTTGGCTCGGTCACCGGCACAGCCTACTAACCGTCGTAGTAACCGCCCCTCGGCCCCGCCCCGCCACGCGGGCACCGGCCGGGTCGACGGTGACGTCCGGCCCCGCCGCCTGCACCGTCGTGGCCGGGAGGCTAGCGTGGATCACGGGCTGCGGCGTCGCCGCGGTGGACGACAACGGCGGGGGATGGTCGTGCTGCGGTTCGGTTTGTTCGGCACCGGTCACTGGGCGACGGAGACGCACGGGGCGGCGCTCGACGCGCACCCCCGTGCCGAGCTGGTCGGGGTGTGGGGGCGGAATCCGGAGCGGGCCGGCGCCCTGGCCGACCGGTACAACGTGCCGGCCTTCGACGACGCCGACGCGTTGATCGACGCCTGCGACGCGGTCGCTGTCGCCCTGCCCCCCGACATCCAGGCGGACATCGCGGTCCGGGCCGCCACCGCCGGCCGGCATCTGCTGCTGGACAAGCCGCTCGCGCTCGACGTCGCGGACGCCGACCGGGTGGTGGCCGCCGCGCAGGGCTCCGGGGTCGCGTCGGTGGTCTTCTTCACCCAGCGCTACCAGCCGAACGTCACCGCGTTCCTCGCCGCCACCGCCGCCGCGGGCGGCTGGCAGCACGCCAGGGCGACGATGTTCGCGTCGATCTACCAGCCGGGGAACCCCTACGGCGAGTCGCAGTGGCGACGGGAGCACGGCGCGCTGTGGGACATCGGCCCGCACGCGCTCTCGCTGCTGCTGCCGGTGATGGGCCGGGTCACCCGGGTGGCGGCGATGAACGGCCCGAGCGGCATCGTGCACCTGCTGCTCACGCACGACGGGGGCGCCACCAGCAGCGCCTCGCTGACCCTGGACGCCCCGACCGAGGCGATGGCCCGGGAGATCGTCTATTTCGGCGAGAACGGCATCGAGACCGCGCCGGAGCCGCAGACCAGCCCGGCGACCGCCTTCTCGGTGGCGATCGACCAGCTGCTGGAGGAGATCGAGGCGGGCACCCGGGACCACCGCTGCGACGTGCGCTTCGGCCGCGAGGTGGTCGCCGTGCTGGCCGCCGCTGAGACCGCCCGCACCGAGTCCCGCACCGTCACCGTCCCCCTCCCGGACTGACCCCGAACCTGCGCTTCCCTTCTCTCGCCTCGTCGATCATGAAGTTGTTGTCCTGCGCACCGGCGTGTCGTGGCAACAACTTCATGATCAACGGGGATTGCCTGCGGGGTTGGCCGGGAGGAAATGGGTCGTGGGATGGGGCCGTGGGGGTTAGCGTGGCGGGCATGTTCACGCATGCCCTGATCGAGGTGGTCGGCACGCCGGCCGCCCGGGGCCCCCTGCTGGTGTCCCGTCCGCGAGTCCGGCGTCCGGCCCTGGCCGGCCGGGACGCGACCCGCGACTGACCGCAGGCGCACTCCCGCGCCATCTCCAGGGCCGTCCGAGTCCCGATCCACTCGGACAGGCCCCGCTTCGGGCTGCCTGTCCGCCCCGTCGCCGAACGGCGACAGACAGGACGACGACACGTGGCGCCCCGCCGTACCCGAGCAACCGAACGCGACCGGTCCCGTCGCGTACTCTCCCAGAACTTCCTCACCGACCCGGCCGCCATCGACCGGGTCGTCCGGTCGGCCCGGTCGGATCCGGCTGGCCTCCTGCTGGAGGTCGGCGCCGGTCGCGGTCAGCTGACCCGGCCGCTCGCCGCCCACTGCGGCCGGCTGGTGGCCTACGAGGTCGCCCCGGCCGCCGCCGCCGAGCTGGCCGTGGTCTGCGCGGCGCTGCCGCACGTCCGGCACCGCCAGGCCGACTTCCTCACCGCCGAACCGCCGGCCGAACCGTTCGCGGTGGTCGGCAACATCCCCTGGTCGCTGACCTCGGCGGTGGTCCGGTGGTGCCTGGCCGCTCCCGGGCTGCGCGCGGCGACCCTGCTCACCCAACTGGAGTACGCCCGCCGCCGCAGCGGCGACTACGGCCGGTGGACGCGGCTGACCGTGTCGACCTGGCCGGAGTTCTCCTGGCAGCTGGCCGGGCGGGTGCCCCGCACCGCGTTCCGCCCGGTGCCTCGGGTGGACGCGGGCATCCTGCGCATCGACCGCCGGGGCGAACCGCTGCTCTCCCCGGCCGCGCTGCCCGCGTACCGCCGGATGGTGGAGCTGGGCTTCGGCGGCGTCGGCGGGTCGCTCGCGGCCTCGCTGCGCCGGCGGTATCCGCCGGCCCGGGTGGCGGCGGCGCTGCGGGCCACCCGGCTGGACCCGGCCACCCCGGTCGGGCACGTCTGGCCGGAGCAGTGGCTGGTGCTGTTCCGGTTGCTGCACGCCCGCTGAACACACCGGCGCGGGCGGGTCGACCGGCCCGCCCGCGCCGGCCCTCAGGCGAGGGTGCCGAGCGCCTCGTGCAGCTCGGCGGGGGCGTCGAACTGTTCCGCCGGCAACGCCCGCAACATCTGCAACATCTCGGTGCTCGCCCCGTTCTCCTGGGCCCACCGGACCAGGTCCTCGCGGGAGACCGGGTAGTCGAGCCCGGCCAGGTACTCCTGCCACTGCACCCCGGTAACGGTCATGTCCGGCGGCTACCCGCTCAGCCTGGCGGCACACCGGTGGACCGGCCGGCCGGCGTGTCGCGGCCGACGCGCCGGCTGTTTGCCCGCCGACCGGCCGGGTAGCCGCTGGCATGCTGGTTCAGCGGCTCGGCGCGCCGAGCGACTTCGATCCCCTGCTGGAGCGCGTCCGGGACGCCCGGGTGGTGATGATCGGCGAGTCCACCCACGGCAGCTACGACTACTACCGATTGCGCGAACAGCTCACCCGACGGCTCATCGCCGAGTGCGGGTTCTCGTTCGTCGCGGTGGAGGGGGACTGGCCCGACTGCGACCGGGTGCACCGCTCGGTGACGGGCGCGCCGGGCGGCGCGACCGAGCCGCAGCTGGCGTTGCAGCGTTTCGAGCGCTGGCCGACCTGGATGTGGGCGAACGCCGAGGTGGCCCGGTTCTGCAGCTGGCTGCGGGCCTGGAACGTGGAGCGGCCGGAGGGGGAGCGGGCCGGGTTCCACGGGCTGGACGTGTACAGCCTCTGGGAGTCGATGCAGGCCATCTTCGACTACCTCGGCGAGGAGGACCCGACGTCGCTGGAGGCCGCGCAGGACGCGTACCGCTGCTTCGAGCCGTACGGCAAGCGGGTCGAGGAGTACGGCGCGGCCAGCCGGTTCGTCTCCGCGCGCTGCGAGGAGGAGGTGGTCCGGCTGCTGGCCCGGACCCGGGAGCAGGCCCTGACCGACGGGCCGGACCGCTTCTCGGCCTGGCAGAACGCGGAGGTGGTGGCCGGCGCGGAGCGGTACTACCGGGCGATGGTGGCCGGCGGCCCGGAGTCCTGGAACATCCGGGACATCCACATGCAGGACACCCTGGACCGGCTGCTCGAGCGGTACGGCCCGCAGGCGCGCGGCGTGGTGTGGGCGCACAACACCCACGTCGGCGACGCGCGGGCCACCGACATGACCGCGGACGGGATGATCAACATTGGTCAGCTGGCCCGGGAACGGCACGGCGCCGACGCGGTCACCCTGGTCGGCTTCGGCTGTTACCGGGGGAACGTGGTCGCCGCGCCGCGCTGGGGGTCACCGGCCGAGGTGATGACGGTGCCGCCGGCCCGGCCGGGCTCGATCGAGCGGCGGCTGCACGAGCTGATGCCGGAGCGGGCGGTGCTGGTCTTCGGCGGGGAGGACCAGCCGGGTTGGGTCACCGACACCGCCGACCACCGGGCGGTGGGGGTGGTCTACGACCCGTCGTTCGAGTCCTGGGGCAACTACGTGCCGACGCGCCTGGCCGAGCGGTACGACGCCTTCATCTGGTGCGACGAGACGACCGCCCTGCACCCGCTGCCCGCCACGACCACGCCCGGCGAGATGGAGACCTACCCCGCCGGCGTCTGACCGCCCCCTGTTCCCGGCGATCATGCAGTTGTGGTGCCCGGCTCGCCCGGTCCTGCCGGGTTCGCGAGGCACCACAACTGCATGATCGACCCCGGTCAGACCGGGGTGGGCGTCTTGTCGGTGAGGTGGGCGCGCAGGCCCTCGCCCTCGATGTCGACGTTGGGCAGGGCCCGGTCGAGCCAGCGGGGGAGCCACCAGGCGCGGGCGCCGAGCAGGGACATCACCGCCGGCACGATGGTCATCCGGACCACGAAGGCGTCGATGGCAACGCCGACGGCGAGCGCGAAGCCCATCGACTTGATCACCGGGTCTTCCAGGAAGACGAAGCCGCCGAAGACCGAGATCATGATCAGCGCGGCCGCAGTGACCACCCGTGCCCCGTGCCCCGTTCCGTTGATGGTCGCCTGCTGGGCCGTGTCGCCGTGTACGAAGTCCTCCCGCATCCGGGAGACCAGGAAGACCTCGTAGTCCATGGCCAGGCCGAACAGGATGCCGATCAGCAGGATCGGCAGGAAGCTGACCAGCGGGCTCGGAGTGTCCAGGCCGACCAGGTCGGCCAGATGCCCCTGCTGGAAGACCGCGACCGTGATGCCGAACGTCGCCGCGACGGTGAGCAGGAAGCCCAGCGCCGCCTTGACCGGCACCACCAGCGAGCGGAACACCAGCATGAGCAGCAGCACCGAGAGCCCGACGACCAGCAGCAGGTAGATCGGGAGCGCGTCGGAGAGCTTCTCCGAGACGTCGATGCCGATGGCGGTGGCACCGGTCAGCAGCACGTCCGCGTTCCGGATCCCGCCGACCGCGCCCCGGATGTCGTGTACCAGCGTCTCGGTGGCCGCGTCGGTGGGGCCGGTCTTCGGCACCACGCCGAGCAGGGCGGTCCGTCCGTCCGGGCTGAGCTGCGGCGGCGCCACCGCGAGGACGTTGTCGGTGCGCTGGATCAGCGCGGTGACCTGCGGTACGGCGGCCGCCGTGGCCTGCGGGTCGTCGCCCGCCACGACGACGGCCAGCCGGCCGGTGAAGCCCGCCCCGAAGCCCTCGGTGACCAGGTCGTTGGAGACCCGGGCCGGCGAGCCTACCGCCGCCGAGCCGGCGTCCGGCAGGGCCAGCCGCATGTCCGGCGTCGGCAGCGCGAGCAGTCCGAGGCCGAGCAGCCCGACCAGGATGACCGGCACCCGGAACCGGGTGATCAGCCGGGCCCAGCGGAAGCCGAACGCGGAGCGGTCCTCGGCGGGCGTCGGGTCGGCCGGCGTCGAGGCGTCCTCGGCCGTCGGGTCGGGCAGCGCCGAGCGCAGCCGGCGGGGGAGCACCTTGCGGCCGGCGAAGCCGAGCAGCGCCGGCTGGAGGGTCAGCGCGACCAGCACCGCCACGGTGACCGTGCCCGCCGCGGCCAGACCCATCACGGTCAGGAACGGGATGTTGACCACGGCCAGCCCGGCCAGCGCGATGACCACGGTGGCGCCGGCGAAGAGGACGGCGGAGCCGGCGGTGCCGACAGCCCGGCCGACCGCCTCGTCCGGTGGCAGCCCCTCCCGCAGGTTCTGCCGGTGCCGCGAGGTGATGAAGAGCGAGTAGTCGATGCCGACCGCCAGGCCGAGCATCAGCGCGAGGATCGGCGCGGTGCTGGTCAGCTCGACGACACTGCTGAGCGCGAAGAGCCCGGCCATGCCGACGCCGACCCCGATCAACGCGTTCAGCATGGTCATTCCGGCGGCGACCAGCGAACCGAAGGTGATGATCAGGACGATCGCCGCGACCGCCACACCGAGTGCCTCGGTCGAGCCGACCTCCGGTTCGCCGCCGAGCACCTCACCGCCGGGGGCCACCTGCCAGCCCTGCGCCTCGGCCGCCGCGCCGACCCGCTCGTACGCGGCGCGCTGGGCGTCGTCGACCTCGTCGGCGCCGGTGGCGAACTGGACCTGGACCAACGCGTACCGGCCGTCCGGGGAGACCGCGCCCACCGTCATCGGGTCGACCGCGCCGACCACGCCGGGCAGCGTCCCGGCCTCCTGGACGATCTCCTTCACCACGGCCTGGCCCTGCGGGGTGGCCAGTTGGCCGTCCGCGGGCGCCTTCAGCGCGATGGTGCCGGTGGCGCCGCTGGCCGCCGGGAACTGGGTGGCCAGCAGGTCGAGGGCGCGCTGGGACTCGGTGCCGGGCATGGTGAAGTTGCTCGCCGTCGGGCCGCGCAGGGTCGCCGCGGCCAGACCGAGACCGACGAGTACGACGAGCCAGACCGCGACGACGAGTCGCCGCCGGCGGAACGAGCCCCGGCCGAGCCGGTAGAGCAGGGTCGCCATCAGGATTCCTTGTCCTTGTCCTGGGTCAAAGATGGGTCAGGGACGGGTTCGAGGGCCCGCCGCGCGAAGGCGAGCAGGGCGGGACGCAGTTCGGCGTCGGGCATCTCGACGAACTCGGCGCACGTCTCGGAGATGCCGGCGAGCAGCACCAGGGCCGCGACCTGGGCGCTGGGTCGGCCGGTGTGCCCGGCGAGGGCGTCGCGCAGTCGTTCGGAGATCCGCTGGACGTGCGCGAACGCCGGTCGTTGCAGCAGCTGGGGGAACTCGCCGCGGAGCAGCGCGATCTCCCGCCGGAAGCGGACCGCGAGGTCGACGAAGCCCTCGGCCGCGGCCTGCTGCGCCGCGGCGCCGATCAGCCCGGTGAGTGTCTCGTCGAGGGCCTGGAGCACCGCGATCGCCGGGGCCATCAGCTCGGTGAGCAGGGCTTCCTTGTTGGCGAAGTGGTAGAGCACGGTGGCCTTCGAGCAGCCGACCTCGTTGGCGATGTCCTGCAGCGAGGTCCCTCGGTAGCCGGTCACCGCGAACCGTCGTGTCGCCGCGGCCAGGATCTCGCCGCGGGTCTCCGGTTCCGCACGTCGCACGCTGGTCACCCCCTGCGAACCAGCATGCCTGACCGATCGGTCAGAGCCTGACCGATCGGTCAGAGGAATTGCGTGGCCTTCCCCACAGGAGGGGCAGGTTTACGTCGCCGACAGTCAGAGCGTGCCGTGCGCGCCGTCGTACTCGGCCCGGGCGGCGGCGATCGTGTTGCGGTGCCGCTCCGCCCAACTGGTCAGGGCGACGAGGGACTCGTAGAGCTCCAGCGCGATCGGGGTGGCGGTGTACTCGACCTTGGGCGGGACGGTCGGATAGACCTCGCGGTGCAGCAGGCCGTCGCGCTCCAGGTTGCGCAGGGTCAGGGTGAGCATTCGGCGGCTGATCCCCTCGATGTGCCGCTCCAGCTCGGTGAAGCGCACCGGACCCTGGGAGGCGGCCACCAGGATGCCGATGCTCCACTTGCCGCCCACCCGGTCGAGCACCTCGCGGACCGTGCAGGCCTTGGCCTGCCCGGGAGTGAAGGGCGTCTCGGCCCCCGCAGCGCAGCCCGTCAACGCGCTGAGCTGCGAGGACACATCGCTGTTCCCCTGGGACATCAAAGTGCCTCCTTCCGCCTCGCCCCATGGTCACAGACGATGGAGTCGGTAACAAACCGTGCACCAAGGAGGCGTTTCCATGTCCGCTGATACCGGGCCGTCCCGCTGGCCGGCGTTGCTCGTACTCTGCGCCGGCAGCCTGATGATCATCCTGGACGGCACCATCGTGGCCGTGGCGCTACCCGCCGTCCAGCGCGATCTCGGCTTCACCGCCACCGGGCTGGCCTGGGTGGTCAACGCGTATCTGGTCGCCTTCGGCGGGCTGCTGCTGCTCGCCGGCCGCCTCGGCGACCTGCTCGGCCGGCGGCAGGTCTTCCTCGCCGGGGTCGCGCTCTTCACAGCGGCTTCGCTGCTCTGCGCCGTCGCCACCGGACCGGCGTGGCTGGTCGGCGCGCGCTTCCTCCAGGGGGTCGGCGGGGCGCTGACCATGGCGGTCAGCCTCGGCATGATCGTCCGGCTCTATCCGGAGCCCGCCGAGCGGGCCCGCGCCATCGCGGTCTTCAGCTTTACCGGCGCCGCCGGCGCCTCGGTCGGCACGGTGGCCGGTGGCCTGCTCACCGACCTCGCCGGCTGGCGTTCGATCTTCCTGATCAACCTGCCGATCGGGTCGGTGATCGCCATCGCGGCCGTACGCCGGATCGCCGCCGACCGGGGCGCGGGCCTGCGCGCCGGGCTGGACGCGCTCGGCGCGGCGCTGGCCACCGCCGGCCTGATGGCGGCGGTGCTGGCGATCGTCGGCACCGGTGAGCACGGCTGGACCTCGGCGCGCACGATCGGGGCCGCGGCCGTGGCGGCGACCCTGCTCGGCGCGTTCGCGCTGCGCCAACGGGTCACCGCCGTCCCGCTGCTCCCGCCCCGGGTGCTGGGTACGCCCGACCTGCTCGCCGCCAACGTCGTGCAGTTCCTCGCGGTCGCCGCCTTCTTCGGCTTCCAGTTCCTGCTCGCGCTGGAACTCCAGTTGGTGCTCGGGCTCGACGCGGCGGCGACCGGCTGGGCCTTCCTGCCCACCCCCGTGGTGATCGCGGTGGTCTCGCTCGGCGTCACCGGCCGGCTCATCGCCCGGTACGGCGCCCGCCGCATGCTGCTCGCCGGGCTCGCGCTCGCGATCGTCGGGTTCCTGCTGCTCGCCCGGCTGCCGGCCGACGGCGGATACCTGGCCGACGTGCTCCCGGCGATGCTGGTCTTCGGCGTGGCCGGTGGCCTGACGCTGCCCGCGGTGACCACGCTGGCCATGGCCGGTGCGAGTGACGCCGACGCCGGGCTCGCCTCCGGGCTGGCCAACACCACCCAGCAGGTCGGCGGGGCGTTCGGCCTGGCCGCGCTCGCCACCCTGGCCGCCGGCCGCGCCGGCGACCTGCGCACCCGGGGCTGGGCCGAGACGGCGGCGCTGGCCGCCGGCTACCGCACCGCCTTCGCCGTGGCCGCCGGTCTGGTCACCGCCGCGCTGCTGGTCGCCGTGTTGACCCTGCGCCGCTCCGCCAGCACGCCGCAGGCCGAGCCGGCCGCCGCGAGCCGGTCCGCCGCGTCCAGTTGACCACCGGCCGCCGGGCCGGGAAGGTGGGCTGATGAGCGGGGCGGAGCAGACGCGCGACGGGGTGTCGCTGACCAATCTGGACCAGGCGCTCTTCGACGGCGCCGGGGCCACCAAGCGCGACCTGGTCGACTACCTCGACGGGGTCCGCGACCGGATCCTCCCGCAGTTGCGGGACCGGCCGCTGTCGGTGATCCGGGCGCTGCGCGGTCAGTCGCCGTTCATGCAGAAGAACCTGCCGAAGTACACCCCGGAGTGGGTACGCAGGGTGCCGGTCTGGGCCGAGGCGTCGCACCGGGAGGTCTCCTACGCGCTCTGCGACGACCGCCGCACCCTGCTCTGGTTCGCCAACCAGCGGGCCATCGAGTACCACCCCACCCTGGCCCGGGTCGACCACCTGGACCGCCCCACCCACCTGGTGCTCGACCTCGACCCGCCCGAGGGCGACTCGTTCCCCGCCGCGGTGGCCGCCGCGCTGCTGGTGCGGCAGGCGCTCGCCGACTCCGGCCTGGCCGGCGCGGTGAAGACCAGCGGCGCCAAGGGTGTGCACGTGTTCGTGCCGGTCGCCCCGGGCGCCGACGCGGAGGAGATGGCGGCGGCCACCCGGGCGATCGCCGCCCGCGCCGAGCGGCTGGACCCGGCCCTCGCCACCACCGCCTTCATCCGTGAGGACCGGGGCGGGAAGGTCTTCGTCGACTCCACCCGGGCTGGCGGGGCGACCGTGGTCGCGGCGTACAGCCCGCGACTGCGGCCCGGGCTGCCGGTCTCCTTCCCGGTCGACTGGGCCGACCTGGGCGACGTACGCCCCGCCGACTTCACCGTGCACAACGTTCCGGAGCTGGTCGCCGACCGTGATCCCTGGCTGGAGCTGATGCCGGAACCGCAGCGGCTCCCGGCCGACCTGGTCCAGGAGGGACGGGCCATCCCGATCGCCCGGGTGCAGGCGATGCACGAGGGCAAGCGCCGAGCCCGCGCCCGCCGCCAGGCCGACTGACGCGGCGGTTCGGGCCGGGCGCTGAGCGGGTTCGGGCCGGGCGCTCGGCGGGTTCGGGCCCGCGCTTCGCCGGGCGGCCAGCGGGGTGAGAAGCCGCTTGCGACACCGGCGGGGCGCCCAGCTTGACGCGATCGGCGTCCGGCGGTAGGGCGGTCCGAGAAACACGAATGCCGGGCAGTGGGGGTGATTGGCCCCGTGCCCGGCATGTGTCTGTGTGCCCCCGGCAGGATTCGAACCTGCGCCCCCGCCTCCGGAGGGCGGTGCTCTATCCCCTGAGCTACGGGGGCTCAGCGACTGGAGAAGACTAGCAAACCTCCCCCCGGAACGCCGAACCGGTATCCCGTGCCGCGGTTCGTCCTGCTCGCCGGCGGACCGGCTGTGTGACCCGCCGGTCCGGCCGCGGTGGGGCGCCAGCGATGGCCGGCGCCCCTGTTCGGAAGCGGCGAGCGCCCGGTCAGGCCGCCACGGCGCGGCCACAGCTGGGCAGCGGGTGCAGCACGATCCGGCGCGGCAGCCGGCGCGGCCACTCGTTCCGAGCCCAGGAGCCGTCCACGATCAGGTGCACCGTGCGCTGCTCCTCGCCGCTGAGCCGCAACACGAAGTCGCGGGGGAGCGGTGGGTCGACGTTCGGTGTGGTGATCATGAACCGGACGCGGCCGCGGGACGAGACCGCGGAGATCACGTCGGCCGTCGGCATGGTGCCCCGCAGCCGTACCCGGCCGAGCCAGTAGACCTCCGCGAGGTGCTCCTGGGCCGCCCGGGTGATCGCCGGGTACTCGCTGCGTACCCACCGCTCGACCGCGCCGACGCAGAGCCCGCAGGCGCGCTCGCGGGGCTCCCGCGGACCCAACCCCCAGGCCCGCAGGTACGCCCCGACCGCGCCGGCGTCCAGCGGTACGTCGAAACGGCTCTGGATGAGGGCGGTCAGGCTCTGCCGCGTCCACAGCTCCTCGTCCAGGTCGAACTCGTCCGGGTGGACGCCCCGCAGGGTGTCGATCAGTTCGAGTTCCTGTTCGCGGCTGAGCATTCCCGACTCGCTCTGCCGCTGTCCGCGACGGACGGCTGCCACCGCCCCGTCACCGCCGATGGTGTGGCGTCGGCACCAGCTGGTGACCGAACGCCGCGCGTCTCTGAGTGCAACCCCCACGTCTTGCGCAACGAGCCCGAATCGCATCTGGTCACGATATGTGGGGAGAAAACTCCCTAAGCAGCGCAATGGGTCGCACCGCCCAAACCACCCAAACTACTCAGGGCTCGGCGACGGTGGCCGGAAACGACCGAGAGGTCCGCGTCCTACCGGTTCACCGGTGGACGCGGACCTCTTGGTCGTTCGTCAGAGGTGGGCGAGGAATCCGCCCGGCGCGGTCAGCCGCCGAGACGCTTGAGGGCGTTCCGCATGTTGGTCAGGTCGGTCTGCTGCGTGTTCTTCATGGTCTGCGCCGTCCGGACCACGTCCTGCTCGTCGCTCGCGTCGAGCAGGCCGTCGATCATGTGGATGCCGCCCAGGTGGTGGGTGACCATCATGTTCAGGAAGAGCAGGTCGAACTCCCGCCCCTGGGCGGCCCGCAGCTTGGTCATCTCCGCCGGGGTGGCCATGCCCGGCATCAGCCCGTCCTTCACCAACGACGCACCGTCGGACATCCAGGCCATCCGCGGCTGCGAGCCGGTCGGGTCGAGCCCCCACAGGCGGAGCCAGGTCTGCATGGTGCCGATCTCACCCTGCTGACCGCTGGCGATGTCGCCGCCCATGGTGCGTACCTCGGGGTCGGTGGCGCGCTGGAAGGCGATCAGCCCCATCTCCACCGCCTGGGCGTGGTGGGCGGTCATGTCGCGGGCGAAGCCGGCCTCGACCGAGTCGTCGCCCGGGCGGGTCAGCCGCGGCGTCAGCAGGCCGCCGGCGTAGCCGAGCAGCAGGCCGACCACGACGGCGACCGCCACCGCCACCAGGCCGAACCGACGGCCGGAGCCCCGGCCGCCGTCGGCGGCCGGGGTCTCGGGCGAGCTGTCGAGCGTCGCGGGAGCCGTCATCGAGATCCTTACTGGGTCGGCGCCTGGATGTCGTCGCGCGGCGTGGTGCCGGTGGCGGTGATGCCCTGGTTGCAGAGCGCCGTCGGGCCCTCGATCGAGGCGTTCACCCGCAGCGTCTTGATGAACTCGTCGATCCGCTTGTCGTCGGCGTTGTCGACCTTGAGCTGGAAGCCCCACGCCTGCAGGGAGATCGGCTTGTCCAGCCCCTCGAACGGGCTCATCAGCAGCTTCTCGTTGCCGCGCACCTTGCCGGCGAGCTCGCTGACCTGGTCGGCCGGCAGGTCGGGACGGTAGGTGATCCAGACCGCGCCGTGCTCCAGGCTGTGCACCGCGTGCTCGTTGGCGATCGGGGCGTCGTAGACGTCGCCCATGCAGTTCTGCCACGCGCCGTTGTGGGGGCCGGCGACCGGCGGGAGGATGCCGTACTGGATCGGGCCAGCCTGGTGGTTGCTGCCCTTGACCAGTTCCTTGTCCTTCTCGCGGTAGTTCACGATGCCGCTGATCGAGTCGGCCCGGTCCTCCCACGGCTTGGAGCCCTGGAAGGTGGCCCAGGCGCCGACGCCGATGATCCCGACGGCGAGCACGCCGACGGCCACGAAGAGCGCGATCGGCCCCCACGCCCGGCCCTGGCTGACCTTGACCGGGGCGATCGGCTTGCGGGGGCCCTTGCCGCCGGCCCGTGGGGTGCCCGCGGGCTTGCCGGAACCGGCCTTCGCGCCGGACGCGGGCCGGCCCGCTGCCGGCTTCTTGCCGGTGCTGACCACGGTCGGGCGGCGCTCTGGGCCGCCCGGGGTGCTGATGCTCATCGTGCCTCGTCAGGTCGGTCGGTCAGGGGAGCGGGCGGGCCGGTGCGCAGATGGGTCGCCGCCGCGGGGACCGAGTCTACCCCCGATAACATGGTTCGGTGACTCCCGCAGAACTCGCCGAGGTCGTCCTCGCCGCAGCCCACGCCGTCTTCACCGAACGGGGCCTGGACAGCTCCGCGCTGCCCGGGCAGACCACGGTCGAGCGACCGCGCAACCCCGAGCACGGCGACTACGCCTCGACGCTGGCGTTGCAGCTGAGCAAGAAGGTCGGGCTGCCGCCGCGGGATCTGGCGGGCGCGCTCGCCGAGCAGCTCGGCCGGGCGCCCGGGATCAAGTCGGTGGAGATCGCCGGCCCCGGCTTCCTCAACATCCGGCTGGACGCGGCCGCCGCCGGCCAGCTCGCCCGGGTGATCGTCGAGGCCGGCCCGGCGTACGGGCGCAGCGAGCGGCTCGCCGGGCAGCGGCTCAACCTCGAGTTCGTCTCCGCCAACCCGACCGGTCCGGTGCACATCGGCGGGGTCCGGTGGGCCGCGGTCGGCGACGCGCTGAGCCGGCTGCTGCGGGCCACCGGCGCCGAGGTGGGCACGGAGTACTACTTCAACGACGCCGGCTCGCAGATCGACCGGTTCGCCCGTTCGCTGCTGGCCGCCGCGAAGGGCGAGCCCGCGCCGGAGGACGGCTACGGCGGGGCGTACATCGCGGAGATCGCCGCCGACGTCCAGGCCCGCCGCCCCGACGTGCTCACGCTCGACGACGCGGCGGCCCAGGAGGTCTTCCGGGTCGAGGGCGTCGCGCTGATGTTCGACGAGATCCGTTCCTCGCTGCGCGACTTCGGGGTCGAGTTCGACACCTACTTCAACGAGAAGGACCTGCACGACCGGGGCGAGCTGGATCTCGCCCTGACCCGACTGCGGGAGCAGGGCCACGTCTTCGAGGCCGAGGGCGCGACGTGGCTGCGCACCACCGAGTTCGGTGACGACAAGGACCGGGTGCTGCGCAAGTCCAACGGCGAGTGGACCTACTTCGCCGCCGACTGCGCCTACTACCTGGACAAGCGGGAGCGGGGCTTCGACCGGGTCGTGATCATGCTGGGCGCCGACCACCACGGCTACATCGGCCGGATGAAGGCGATGGCGGCGTGCTTCGGCGACGATCCGGCGCAGAACCTGGAGATCCTGATCGGCCAGCTGGTGAACCTGCTCCGCGACGGCGCTCCGGTGCGGATGAGCAAGCGGGCCGGCACGGTGGTCACCCTGGAGGACCTGGTCGACGCGATCGGCGTGGACGCCTCCCGCTACGCGCTGGCCCGCTACTCGAGCGACTCGCCGATCGACATCGACGTGGAGCTGTGGACCCGGGCCACCCGCGACAACCCGGTCTACTACGTGCAGTACGTGGCCGCGCGGACGGCCAGCGTGGCCCGCAACGCCGCCGAGGTCGGGCTGACCCGGGGCGAGGCGGACGCCTTCCGCGCCGACCTGCTCGACCACGAGAAGGAGAACGAGCTGCTCAAGGCGCTGGCCGAGTTCCCGGCCGTGGTGGCGACCGCCGCCGAGCTGCGCGCCCCGCACCGGCTCGCCCACTACCTGGAGGACGTCGCGCAGGCGTACCACCGGTTCTACGACAACTGCCGGATCCTGCCGCGTGGTGACGAGCAGGTCACCGACCTGCACCGGGCCCGGCTCTGGCTGAACGACGCCACTCGCACGGTGGTCGCCAACGGTCTGCACCTGCTCGGCGTCACCGCCCCGGAGAGGATGTAACCCCATGCGGGCTCATGAGGCCGGCGCGCTGCACGGCGACATCGGCAAGACCGGCCCGGCCTGGCTCCGGTCCCCGGTCGACGTCAACGCGCTGGTGCCGCAGCTCTGGCCGCGCAACGTGACGCGGACCGGGGACGGGGCGTTGAACGTGGCCGGCCTCAGCGTCCACGACCTGGCCGCCGAGTTCGGCACCGCGGTGTACGTGCTGGACGAGGACGACCTGCGCTCGCGCTGCCGGGACTTCCGGGCCGCCTTCCCGGACGTGGACGTCTACTACGCCGGCAAGGCGTTCCTCTGCCGGGCCGTGGTGCGGATGATCAACGAGGAGGGCCTGCACCTCGACGTGTGCAGCGGGGGTGAGCTGGCCACCGCGCTGGCCGCCGGGATGCCGCCGGAGCGGATCGGCTTCCACGGCAACAACAAGTCGGTCGCCGAGCTGACCCGCGCGGTGGACGCCGGGGTGGGGCGGATCATCGTCGACTCGTTCACGGAGATCGACCGGCTCACCGCGCTGGCCCGCGAGCGCGGCGTCCGGCCGAAGGTGCTGGTCCGGGTCACGGTCGGCGTCGAGGCGCACACCCACGAGTTCATCGCCACCGCGCACGAGGACCAGAAGTTCGGCTTCTCGCTGGCCGGCGGGGCGGCCGCCGCGGCCGCCTTCAAGATCCTCGACGAGGACGTGCTGGAGCTGCGCGGCCTGCACTCGCACATCGGCTCGCAGATCTTCGACGCCAGCGGCTTCGAGGTCTCCGCCCGCCGGGTGCTCGCCCTGCAGGCGCAGATCCGCGACGCCCGCGGCGTCGAGCTGCCCGAGCTCGACCTCGGCGGCGGCTTCGGCATCGCGTACACCACCCAGGACGACCCGGCCGCGCCGCAGGACCTGGCCAAGCGGCTGCGCAAGATCGTCGACTCGGAGTGCGACGCGGAGCGGTTGGCCGTGCCGCGCCTCTCCATCGAGCCCGGTCGGGCGATCGTCGGCCCGGCCGTGTTCACCCTCTACGAGGTCGGCACGGTCAAGGACGTGGACGGCATCCGCACCTACGTCAGCGTCGACGGCGGGATGAGCGACAACATCCGCACCGCGCTCTACGACGCGTCGTACTCGGCGACGGTGGCCTCCCGGGCGTCGACCGCCCAGCCGATGCTCGCCCGCGTGGTGGGAAAGCACTGTGAGTCCGGGGACATCGTGGTGAAGGATGAATTCCTGCCCGCCGACGTGCAGCCCGGAGATCTTGTCGCGGTGCCCGGCACCGGCGCCTACTGCCGGAGCATGGCCAGCAACTACAACCACGTACCGCGGCCCCCGGTGGTCGCGGTGCGCGACGGCCAGGCGCGCGTGATCGTCCGACGGGAGACCGAAGAGGACCTGCTCGCATTGGATGTTGGATGACGTCACCTGTGCGCCTGGCGCTGCTCGGCTGTGGCACGGTCGGCGCCGAGGTGGTCCGGCTGCTGCACGAGCAGTCGGCCGACCTCGCCGCCCGGATCGGCGCCCCGCTGGAGATCGCCGGCATCGCCGTGCGCCGCCTCGGCCGGGACCGTGGCGACCTGCCGGTCGACCCGACGATCTTCACCACCGACGCGCTCGGCCTGATCAAGCGGGATGACGTGGACGTGGTGGTCGAGGTGGTCGGCGGCATCGAGCCGGCCCGCGGCTGGCTGGTCGAGGCGCTGCGCGCCGGCAAGAGCGTGGTCACCGCCAACAAGGCGCTGCTCGCCGAGGACGGCGTGGCGTTGCACGAGGCCGCCGCCGAGGGCGGGGGCGACCTCTACTACGAGGCCTCCGTCGCCGGGGCGATCCCGCTGCTGCGCCCGCTGCGCGAGTCGCTGCACGGCGACCGGATCAACCGGGTCACCGGCATCGTCAACGGCACCACCAACTTCATCCTCTCCGCCATGGACGCCACCGGCGCCGGCTTCGCCGAAGCGCTGGAGGAGGCGACCGAGCTGGGCTACGCCGAGGCTGATCCGACCGCCGACGTCGAGGGTTTCGACGCGGCGGCGAAGGCCGCGATCCTCGCCTCGCTGGCGTTCCACACCCGGGTCGCCGCGGCCGACGTGCACCGGGAGGGCATCACCGAGGTGACCGCGGCCGACGTGGCCAGCGCCAAGGCGATGGGCTGCACCATCAAGCTGCTCTGCATCGCGGCACGCGGGGTGGACCCCGCCGGCCGGGAGACCGTCAACGTCCGGGTGCACCCGGCGATGATCCCGCTGACCCACCCGTTGGCCAGCGTCGGCGACGCGTTCAACGCGGTCTTCGTCGAGGCGGAGGCGGCCGGGCAGCTGATGTTCTACGGCCGGGGCGCGGGCGGCGCGCCGACCGCGAGCGCGGTGCTCGGCGACGTGGTGGCGGTCGCCCGCAACCGGCTCGCCGGGGTGCGCGCGGCCAGCGAGAGCGCCTACGCCGACCTTCCGGTGCGGCCGATGGGGGAGGCGCTGACCCGCTACCACGTCAGCCTCGACGTGGCCGACCGTCCCGGCGTGCTGGCCGCGGTGGCCGGCGTCTTCGCCCGGCACGAGGTGTCCATCGCGACGGTGCGGCAGGGCTCGGCGGGCTCCACCGGCACGCCCGGTCGGGGCGACGACGCCGAGTTGGTGATCGTCACCCATGTGGCGCCGGACGCCGCGCTCGCCGCGACCGTCCGGGAGCTGCGCGGCCTGGCGATCGTCCGGTCGGTGACCAGCGTGCTCCGGGTCGAGGGCGGGCTCTGAGTCGTTGTCCCGGGTGACGGCGACGCGCCCCGGGTAGGGGGCTCGGCGGGTGTCCCGCCAGGTGGTTAACCGGCGACGCGGCCGGGGCTGGTCCGGCAGGGTGGTCCAGCTGGACGTGGTCCCAGCTCAGCGGCGCGGTAGAGGCGAGGAGAGCGACATGTGGCGGGGTCTGATCGAGGCGTACCGCGACCGGCTGCCGGTCACCGACGCCACGCCCGTCGTCACCCTTCACGAGGGGAACACCCCGCTGCTGCCCGCACCGGTGCTCTCCGCCCGGCTCGGCTGCGACGTGCACCTCAAGGTGGAGGGCGCCAACCCGACCGGCTCGTTCAAGGACCGCGGCATGACGGTCGCGGTCTCCAAGGCGGTCGAGGCGGGCAACAAGGCGATCATCTGCGCCTCCACCGGCAACACCAGCGCCTCCGCCGCGGCGTACGCGGCCCGCGCCGGGTTGACCTGCGCGGTGCTGGTGCCGCAGGGCAAGATCGCGCTGGGCAAGTTGGCCCAGGCGCTGGTGCACGGCGCGAAGCTGCTCCAGGTGACCGGCAACTTCGACGACTGTCTCGCGCTCGCCGCCAAGCTCGCCCAGGACTACCCGGTGGCGCTGGTCAACTCGGTCAACATCGACCGACTGCACGGCCAGAAGACCGCCGCCTTCGAGATCGTCGAGGCGCTCGGCGACGCGCCGGACATCCACTGCATGCCGGTTGGCAATGCCGGCAACATCTCGGCCTACTGGCTGGGCTACTCCGAGGAGCTGGCCGACGGGCGGACCACCCGCGCCCCGAAGCTTTACGGCTTCCAGGCCTCCGGTGCGGCGCCGCTGGTGAGCGGCGAGGTGGTCCGCGAGCCGTCGACGATCGCCACCGCGATCCGGATCGGCAACCCGGCCAGCTGGACCAGGGCGATCGACGCCCGGGACGCCTCCGGCGGACTGATCGCGGCGGTCACCGACCGGGAGATCCTGGCCGCGTACCGGATGCTGGCCCGGGAGGTCGGCATCTTCGTCGAGCTGGGCAGCGCGGCCAGCGTGGCCGGGCTGCTCCAGCAGGCGGCGGCGGGGCGGATCCCGGCCGGCGCCACGGTCGTCTGCACGGTCACCGGGCACGGCCTGAAGGACCCGGAGTGGGCCATCTCCACCGCCCCGGCCCCGCTCACCATCCCGAACGACCCGCTGGCCGCCGCCCGCTCCCTCGACCTAGCCTGACCCCACCCCCCCCCCCCCCCCCCCCACCCCCACCCCCACCCCCACCCCCCCGGACCACCCTCAACCCCGTCGGGCCGTGGTTGATCATGAAGTTGTTGCCGCTCGCCTCGGCGTGTCAGGGCAACAACTTCATGATCAACCGGGTCTCAGGTGGGGTCGGTGGGGGAGGGGGTAGGGGTTCGGCACCCGGCGTGGGGTGTCGTGATCGGGTCGGGCACACTTCTGCTACCCCGCAGACTCTTCTAGGAGTGAGCCCAGCCGATGTCGCTGCTCGCCAGATTCAGCCTCGCCAACCGAGGGCTGGTCGCCCTCATCGCGCTGGTGACCACGGCGTTCGGAGCGTTCGCCGTGCCGTCGCTGAAGCAGCAACTGCTGCCCTCGCTGGAGTTCCCGGCCGCGTTCATCGTGGCCCCGTACCCCGGCGCGGCCCCGGAGATCGTCGAATCGCAGGTCGCCGAGCCGATCGAGAACAGCCTCCAGGGCATCCCGGGGCTGGACAAGGTCACCTCGACCTCCCGGGAGGGTCTGGCCACCGTCCAGGTGCAGTACGAGTTCGGCATCGACCTGGACGACATGGTCAACAAGATGCAGACCGCGCTGAACCGGATCGACGCGCAGCTGCCGGAGAGCGTGGACCCGCAGGTCATCGCGGGTAGCACCGACGATCTGCCCGCGGTGGTGCTGGCCGCGGCCGGCGGCGACAGCGGCGTGCAGCCCGGCTCGGCCGAATCCGAGCGCGCGCTCGCGGAGAAGCTGCGCTCGGCCGTGCTGCCCGAGTTGGAGGGGATCGAGGGCGTCCGCTCGGTCGAGCTGACCGGCACCCGGGACGACACCGTGGTGGTCACCCCGAACCTTCAGAAGCTCGCCGCCGCGAAGCTCCCGCCGACCGCGATCGGCGCGGCGTTGAAGACCAACGGCGTGGCGATCCCCGCCGGCGCGGTGGCCGACGGCACCCAGGCGCTCCCGGTCCAGGTCGGCACCCCGGTCGCCAGCCTCGACGAGCTGCGCGGCATCGTCCTCGCCCCCGGGCCGGTCCCGGTCCGGCTCGGAGACGTCGCCACCGTCGAGGAGATGCTCGCCCCGGCCACCGCGATCACCCGCACCAACGGCCAGAACAGCCTGGGTATCGCGGTCACCGCCTCGCCGGACGGCAACGCGGTGCAGATCTCGCACGAGATCCGCGACCGGCTCGACGCGCTGAAGGACGCCTCCGGCGCCCAGCTGACCGTGGTCTTCGACCAGGCCCCGTTCGTCGAGAAGTCCATCGAGAGCCTGACCACCGAAGGTCTGCTGGGCCTGGTCATGGCGGTCATCGTCATCCTGGTCTTCCTGCTGTCGATCCGCTCGACCGTCGTCACCGCGGTCTCCATCCCGCTCTCCGTGCTGGTCGCGTTGATCGCGCTGTGGATCGGTGACTACTCGCTCAACCTGCTCACCCTCGGCGCGCTGACCATCGCGGTGGGCCGGGTGGTCGACGACTCGATCGTCGTGCTGGAGAACATCAAACGACACCTGGAGTACGGCGAGGGCAAGCGGGACGCGATCCTCACCGCGGTCCGCGAGGTGGCCGGCGCGGTCACCGCGTCCACTCTCACCACGGTCGCCGTGTTCGCGCCGATCGCCCTGGTCGGCGGCTTCGTCGGGCAGCTCTTCGCGCCGTTCGCGATCACCGTCACGGTGGCGCTGCTCGCCTCGCTGCTGGTCTCGCTCACCGTCATCCCGGTGCTGGCCTACTGGTTCCTCAAGCCGTCCGGCACGCCGGACGACGAGGCGGTGCGCCGGGCGGCGGAGGAGAAGGAGCTGCGCAGCCCGTTGCAGCGGGCGTACCTGCCGGTGATCGGGTTCGCCACCGGGAGCCGGCGCACCCGCTGGGTGACCCTCGGGCTCGGCATCCTGCTGCTCTTCGGCACGTTCGGCCTCTCCCGGCAGCTCGACACCAACTTCCTGGACGACTCCGGCCAGGACACCCTGAACATCAGCCAGGAGCTGCCGGCGGGCACCAGCCTGGCGGCCACCGACGAGGCGGCCCGCAAGGTCGAGGCGCTGCTGGAGCGCACCGACGGTGTCGAGACGTACCAGGTGACGGCCGGTGGCGGTGACTCGCCGTGGATGGGTGGCGGCGGGAACAACATCGCCTCCTGGTCGCTGGCGCTGGGCGGCGACACCGACGCCAAGCAGATGCGCGAGGTGCTGCGCGATCAGCTCGACGACCTGGACGCCGGCGAGTTCACCTTCGGCGGCGGGCAGGACGCCGCGGCCAGCCAGCTGGAGGTGGTCGTCCAGGCCGCCGACCCGGCCGTGCTGAGCCGGGCCGCGGACGCGGCGAAGGAGGCCCTGGCCGGTACGCCGGACGTCGCGGACGTCACCACCAGCCTGGCCGACCGGGTGCCGCGGGTCGACGTCACGGTCGACCGGGTGAAGGCCGGCCGGGCCGGGCTCACCGAGGCCTCCGTCGGCCAGCTGGTCGCGCAGACGTTCCGGGGCTCCCCGCTCGGTCAGGTCACCCTCGACGGCGCGCAGCAGGACGTGGTGCTGCGGTTGGCCGCCCAGCCCCCGGTCAGCGTCGAGCAGCTGAAGGCGCTGCCGGTCGGGCCGGTGAAGCTGGGCGACATCGCCACGGTCACCCGGGCCGAGGGCCCGCAGCAGGTGACCCGGATCGACGGCGAGCGCAGCGTCTCGGTGACCGGTACGGCCACCGGCTCGAACCTCGGCGCGACCACCCAGGAGCTGCGTACGCGGCTCGACGCGCTCGACGTCCCCGGGGCGACGTTCACCATCGGCGGGGTCAGCGCCGACCAGGAGGACGCCTTCGCCGACCTCGGCCTCGCGGTGCTGGTCGCGATCGCGATCGTCTTCCTGATCATGGTGGCCACCTTCCGCAGCCTGACCCAGGCGCTGATCCTGCTGATCTCCATCCCGTTCGCGGCGACCGGCGCGATCGGCCTGCTGCTGGTCACCGGCACCCCGCTCGGCGTCCCGGCGCTGATCGGCGTGCTGATGCTGGTCGGCATCGTGGTGACCAACGCGATCGTGCTGCTGGATCTGATCAACCAGTACCGCGCGCAGGGCCGGAGCGTCCGGGAGGCGGTGGTCGAGGGTGGCCGGCGCCGGCTGCGGCCGATCCTGATGACCGCGGTCGCGACGATCTTCGCGCTGCTGCCGATGGCGTTCGGGCTCACCGGCGAGGGCGGCTTCATCTCGCAGCCGCTGGCGGTCGTGGTGATCGGTGGTCTGCTCAGCTCCACGCTGCTGACCCTGATCCTGGTGCCGACGCTCTACACCATGGTCGAGAACACCAAGGAGTCGCTGCGCGAGCGGCGTCGGCGGCGCTCGGGCGCCGCGCCGGCGTCGACGGAGCCGGCCGGTCCGGCGGACGCGACGGGCGAGCCGGAGCCCGCCACGGTGGCCGCCGGCACGCCCGCTCGGACGGCCGACGAGGCGGGGAAGCCGGCGACGCCGCCGCGGCCCGCGCCGTCCGCCGCGCTGGTCGACGGCACGGACCAGTTCGAGGTGCTCCGGCTGCCGAAGAGCCGCACCTCGCCGCTACCGCCGACCGAGTAGCGGCCCACCGCGTACGCCCCCGGCGGGTTCCGACCCGCCGGGGGCGTTCCGTGTCCGGCCGGCCCACCGGTCGGATCACCGACGGCACGCGGCGGGACGCCGGCCGCCGGGTAGGGTCCTGCTCCGTGGCGTCCACCCTGTCGGTCCTCACCCGCAACCGGGACTTCCGCAACCTCTTCCTGGCCGAGCTGGTGGTCTTCGGTGCCGACTGGTTCGTCATGGTGCCGCTGCTGGTGCTGCTGCCGGAGTTGACCGGCAGCGGGGTGTGGGGCGCGCTGGTGCTGGCCGTCGACACCGGGATCGTGGCGCTGCTGCTGCCGTTCACCGGCACCATCGCCGACCGGTTCGACCGGCGAAAGATCATGATGGTGGCGAACGTCGGGGCCCTGCTCGGGGTGCTGCTGCTGCTCGGCGTACGCAGCGCGGGCACCGCCTGGCTGGCGCTGGCCGCGATCGGTGTGGTCGCGGTGGCCAAGGGCCTGTACTCGCCCGCGGCCCAGGCCGCGCTGCCCAACGTGCTCGAACCGGACCAGCTGGCCGCCGGCAATGCGATCGCCGGCTCCGCCTGGGGCACCATGACGGTCGTCGGCGCCTCGCTCGGTGGCGTGCTCAGCCAGCAGGTCGGGCCGTACGCCTGCTTCTGGATCGCCGCGGTGGGCCTGGCCTGCGCCGCGGGCCTGGCCGCGATCATCCGCCGGCCGCTGCAGGCGCCCCGGGATCAGGACCTGCCGCCGCAGCGGGCCTGGCCGGCGATCGTCGAGGCGCTGCGCTACATCGGGCACCGGCCGCGGGTGCTGGCGCTTGTCACCGTGAAGTCGGCGGTGGGCCTCGGCAACGGGGTGCTGACGGTCTTCCCGCTGCTGGCCGGGCCGGCCGGTACCGGGCTGCTCTTCGCGGTCCGCGGTGCGGGCGCGCTGGTCGGGCCGATCCTCAGCCGCCGGGTGCTGACCAACCGGCGCTGGCTGCTGCCCGGGCTGGCCGTCTCGATGTCGCTCTACGGGCTGGCCTACATCGGCACCGCGGTGGTGTCCTGGTTCCCCCTCGTGCTGCTGCTGGTCTTCGTCGCCCACTTCGCAGGCGGCAGCAACTGGGTGATGTCGAACTTCGCCCTGCAGGGCGAGGTCCCGGACCGGCTGCGCGGGCGGGTCTTCGCCACCGACATGATGCTGGCGACGCTGGCCATCTCGATCAGTCAGCTCGCGGTGGCCGCCGTGGTCGACGTGGTGGACGCTCGGGTGGTGCTGGCGGGCTGCGGCCTGGTCACCCTGGTCTACGCGATCGGCTGGCGGATCGCCACCCGCCGGCTCTCCCTCACCGATCCGGTCCTCGAGCCGGCCCCGGGCGCGGCGCGGTAGCGGTCCCAGCGTGCGGGCGGCGGCCCGGATCGTCGGTCCCGCGCCCTAGCATGACCCCGTGCCGACGAACTTCACCGCCGGGCCGGTCCGGGTCCGCGTTCCCGCCACCAGCGCCAACCTGGGTCCGGGTTTCGACGCGCTGGGGCTCGCCCTCGGGCTCTACGACGACGTGGCCGCCGAAGTGGTGCCGGCGGGTGTCCGGGTGACGGTGACCGGCCAGGGCGCGGGCGAGCTTCCCGCCGACGATCGGCACCTGGTGGTCCGGGCCATGCGGGCCGCCTTCGCGCGGCTCGGCGCGGAGCCGGCGGGGCTGGTCGTGGAGTGCGTCAACCGCATCCCGCAGGCCCGCGGGCTGGGCTCCTCGTCCGCGGCGATCGTGGCCGGCGTGCTGCTGGCCCGGGCGCTGGTGACCGACGGCGAACGCCGCCTGGACACCGCCGCCGTGCTCCGGCTGACCGGCGAGTTGGAGGGTCACCCCGACAATGTGGCGCCCTGCCTGCTCGGTGGCTTCACGCTCGCCTGGACGGAGCCGACCGGTGCCCGGGCGATCTCCCGGCCGGTCGCCGAGGGTGTCCGCCCGACCGTCTTCGTGCCCGCGGAGCGGGGGCTGACCGCGGCCGCCCGGGCGGCGCTGCCGGCCACCGTGCCGCACGGCGACGCCGCGTTGACCGCGGGGCGGGCCGCGCTGCTCGTGCACGCGCTGACCGCAGACCCGACGCTGCTGCTGCCGGCGACCGTCGACCGGCTGCACCAGGACTACCGCGCACCGGGGATGCCGGGGACGGCTGCGCTGGTCAGCGCATTGCGTGCGGCGGATGTGGCGGCTGTGGTCAGCGGGGCGGGCCCGACCGTGCTGGCGCTCAACGACCTGCCCGAGGGCTTCGACCCGGGAACAGACTGGCAGGTCTGGCAGTTACCGATAGATGTCAGCGGCGCCCGGGTTGCCCGGGGTAGACTTGGACACGCCGAGCGGGACCCTGTTGCCGCAGGTCGGAAGAGTTGATTACGCTCTAGACTTAGCACAGCCGCGAAGCACGCGATCTTCCTGCGGGTCGGCGCACCCCCGAAGCTCTCGGCGGTCAGCCCGTCACCCCTGCCAAGGCCCACGCCGCACCGCAGTTTCCACAGGTCGCCGCAGACGGCGAGACCTGCTCACCGATGGTGGTGAGTCGGGAAACCACCGGCTGCTGTGTCACAGACTCCCGCGACGCATTCATGCGAGGCGGGTGCACCGAGGCCGCCCGGCCACCTGCTTGTCGACTCCGGGCAGTCCCGGCCTATCGAGGGAAGGAATCCATTGAGCGACACCACCGACGTGACGTCGGATGTTTCCAACGTCGCTGGCGATGCCACCACCGCCGCTCCCGCCCGTCGTCGGCGTAGCGGCACCGGTCTGTCGGCGATGCTGCTGCCAGAGCTGCAGAGCCTGGCCGCGTCGCTCGGCATCTCCGGCACGGCTCGCATGCGCAAGGGCGAGCTGATCAGCGCCATCTCCGAGCGGCAGGGCGGCGCCGCCGCCGGGACCCCTCGTCCGCGGGCCGAAGTCGCGGCCGCGGCCGCTCCCGCCCGTGAAGAGGTGCACGCCGAGGTCCGGGAGACCGCCGAGCGGCCGGAGGCCGAGCGGCGTACCGCAGACCAGGCGCCGGCCGAGCCGGCCGCGGCCGAGACCGAGGGTCGCAGCCGGAGCCGGCGTCGGGGTGCTGAGGCGCGGAGCGCCGAGGCGCGCACCGAAGAGGCCGAGACCGGCGAGCGCACCGAGGGTCGCGGCGGTCGCGACCGCAACGAACGTGCCGAGCAGCGCGGTGAGCGTGCTGACCGTGCCGAGCGCGGTGAGCGTGGCGACCGTGCCGAGCGTGGCGATCGTGCCGAGCGCGGTGACCGTGCCGAGCGTGGCGATCGTGCCGAGCGTGCCGAGCGTGGCGACCGCAACGAGCGGGCCGAGCGCGGCGACCGCAACGAGCGGGCCGAGCGCAACGACCGGGGCGACCGCAACGACCGGGGTGACCGCAACGACCGCGGTGACCGCAACGAGCGGGGCGACCGGGGTGACCGGGGCCAGCGCGCGGAGCGGGACAGCGACGGTGACGACGACGGCGAGGGCGGCGGCCGGCGGGGCCGGCGCAGCCGCTTCCGGGACCGTCGCCGTGGCCGGGGCGAGCGCCCCGAGGGCGGCGAGGGTGGCGGCCGTGAGCCGCAGGTCGGCGAGGACGACGTGCTCGTCCCGGTGGCCGGCATCATCGACGTGCTCGACAACTACGCCTTCGTCCGGACCACCGGCTACCTGGCCGGCCCGAACGACGTCTACGTGTCGATGTCCCAGATCAAGAAGTACGGCCTGCGCCGCGGTGACGCGATCACCGGTGCGGTGCGGGCGGCCCGCGACAGTGGCAGCGAACAGCGGCGGGACAAGTACAACCCGCTGGTCCGCCTGGACACCATCAACGGCATGGAGCCGGACGAGGCGAAGCGTCGTCCCGAGTTCTACAAGCTCACTCCGCTCTACCCGCAGGAGCGGCTGCGGCTCGAGACCGAGCCGCACATCCTGACCACCCGGGTGATCGACCTGGTCATGCCGATCGGCAAGGGCCAGCGGGCGCTCATCGTCTCGCCGCCGAAGGCCGGTAAGACGATGGTGCTGCAGGCGATCGCGAACGCGATCACCCGCAACAACCCGGAGTGCCACCTGATGGTGGTGCTGGTGGACGAGCGGCCCGAAGAGGTCACCGACATGCAGCGTTCGGTGAAGGGCGAGGTCATCGCGGCCACGTTCGACCGGCCGCCGCAGGACCACACCACGGTGGCGGAGCTGGCGATCGAGCGGGCGAAGCGCCTGGTCGAGCTGGGGCACGACGTGGTCGTGCTGCTCGACTCGGTGACCCGGCTCGGTCGGTCGTACAACCTGGCGGCGCCGGCCAGCGGCCGGATCATGTCGGGTGGTATCGACTCCACCGCGCTCTACCCGCCGAAGCGCTTCCTCGGCGCGGCCCGCAACATCGAGAACGGCGGGTCGCTGACCATCCTCGCCACCGCACTGGTGGAGACCGGGTCCATGGCGGACACGGTCATCTTCGAGGAGTTCAAGGGCACCGGTAACGCGGAGCTGAAGCTGGACCGGAAGATCGCCGACAAGCGGACCTTCCCGGCCATCGACATCAACCCATCCGGTACGCGTAAGGAGGAGGTCCTGCTCGCGCCGGAGGAGCTGGCCATCATCCACAAGCTCCGCAAGGTCCTGCACTCGCTGGACTCGCAGGCGGCGCTGGACCTGCTGCTCGACCGGCTCAAGCAGTCCCGCACCAACATCGAGTTCCTGATGCAGATCGCGAAGTCGACGCCGGGGGAGTAACCCTCCCCGGTTGAGGATTCGACGAGGGGCACGGCCGTCCGGCCGTGCCCCTCGTGTCGTTCTCCCCACCTCCGACCGCTCGTTGTCCGCCACGCCATCCGAGCTGGACCCACCAGCTGCGGAGCCTGTCGAACTGCCCCAGATATGGACCACGGCTGCGCCGCGGTGTCGTGCGGTGTCGTGCGGTGGCGCTATGGCTTCAGGCTCGTGCAGATGACCCGCCGTGTGGCCTTGAGTTGCCGCGCAGCTAGGGCCGCCTGGCCGTCGCCGCGCCGGCCATCGGTCGCCGCCGGGCCGGTGGTCCATATTTGGAGCAGTTCGACAGCGTCGGACCGGCGACCGGCGACCGGCGACCGGCGGCGGGACAAGGGCGGCCCGCAGGCGCGAGACATCCCGAGGAGACTGAAGTTTTCCTTCGTGTTGATCGGCAAGTATTGAAAGTTCTATTCGAACTCCGGTTGACTGTCGTCCATGCGTACCCGCAGACGATCCGCCCACCTCGCCGGCGTCCTGCTGTTGACGCCGCTGCTCACCCTGGTCGCCCCGGCGTCGGGCCCGGCCGCCGCCAGCCCCACCACCGCGAGCCCCGTCACGAGTCCGGGCACCGCGGCTCCCGTCGGTGTCGAGCCGGCCGACGGCCTGGAGACCGTGAAGACCAGCCGGCCGGTCGCCCCTGGCGTCCGGCTCACCTCGTTCGACCGGTACGACGCGGACGGGTGGCTGCGCGCCGACGCGCTGACCGCCGACCTCACCGGCGGGGTCACCGTCGACTATGTCAACTCGGGCGCGGTGAGCCGGGCCGAGCCGCTGCGCGGCGCGGTGGACCGGACCCGCGCGGTCGCCGCGGTCAACGGCGATTTCTTCGACATCAACAACTCCGGCGCGGCGCAGGGCGTCGGCATCCGCGACGGCGAACTGATCCAGTCGCCGGTCAGCGGGCACCACAACGCGGTCGCGGTGACCACCGAGGGGGTCGGCCGGGTGATCGAGGTCAACTTCGACGGCAACGCCACCCTGCCCACCGGCCCGGTCCCGCTCACCCAGTTCAACAACATGATCCAGGCCGACGGCATCGGCGCGTTCACCGCGCTCTGGGGGACGTACACCCGGGAGCGGGCCGTGGTCGGCGCGGCCCGCGTCACCGAGGTCGCCCTGGTCGGCGGCCGGGTGGCCGGTGTGAACCCGGTGGCCGGCAGCGGACCCATCGCCGCCGGCACCACCATCCTGCTCGGCCGGGACGCCGGCGCCGACGCGCTGGCCGGGCTGCGGCCCGGTGATCCGGTCGATGTGACCTGGCGGCCGAAGCCGTCCGACGGCAGCGACCTGCACGCCGCGGTCGGCGGCGGCAACGTGCTGGTCCGCGACGGCGCGGTGCAGAGCATCGCGGACGCGTCGCTGGCCCCGCGTACGGCGGTCGGCTTCACCGCCGACGGACGCAAAATGATCATGTTGACGGTGGACGGACGGCAGGTCGACAGCCGGGGCGTGACCCAGACCGAGATGGGCCGGATGATGGTCGAGTTGGGCGCGCACCACGCGCTGAACCTCGACGGCGGCGGCTCGTCGACGCTGCTCGCCCGGGAGCCGGGCGCGGCGGCGGTCCAGGTGGAGAACAGCCCCTCGGACGGCTCCGAACGCGCCGTGCCCAACGGGCTCGCCCTCTACGCGCCGCAGGGCAGCGGCCGGCTCAGGGGGTACTGGGTGGAGACGGCCAGCGATCCGAGCGCCGCGCCGGGGGTCTCCCCGGTCCGGGGTGGCCGGCCGGACCGGGTCTTCCCCGGGCTGACCCGGCGGCTCACCGCGGCCGGTTACGACGAGACGTACGGCCCGGCGGCCGGCAGGCCGAGCTGGCGAGCCGAACCGGCGGCGGGTGGTCGGGTGAGCGCCGACGGGGTGTTCCGCGCCCTGCGGCCCGGGCCCACCCGGGTCACCGCCGGCCGTGGCCAGGCCACCGGACACCTCGACCTCACCGTGCTCGGGCCGCTCGCCCGGATCGACTCCACAGTGGAACGCGTAGGCCTCACCGGGCGGGACGGCAGTGCGCTCCTCGGCGTGGTCGGCGCCGACGCCGAGGGGAACACCGCCCCGATCGAGCCCGCGGACCTGCGCCTGACGTACGACCACGACCTGCTGCGGATCGCCCCGAACGCTGACGGCGCGCTCAACGTGACCGCGCTGAAGGACTCCGGCGCCGGCCTGGTCACCGTCGAGGTCGGCGGGCGCAGCACGGTGGTGCCGGTGACCGTCGGGCTGACCGACCAGCCGGTGGCCAGCTTCGACGACGCGGCGGCCTGGAAGTTCAGCCAGGCCCGGGCGAGCGGATCGGTCGCGCCGGCGCCGGGACACACCGGCACCGGCCTGAAGCTGACGTACGACTTCAGCCAGTCCACCGGCACCCGGGCCGCGTACGCCGACCCGCCGGCCTGGATCGAGGTGCCCGGGCAGCCACAGGCGTTCGGCATGTGGATCCACGGCAACGGCAAGGGGGAGTGGCCCAGCCTGCACCTGCACGACGCGCAGGACACCCAGCACGTGCTGCGCGGCCCCTACATCACCTGGACCGGCTGGAAGTACGTCGAGTTCGCCGTGCCGGCCGGGGTGCAGTACCCGGTGCGGGTCCGGCGCTTCTACGTCGCGGAGACCAACGCCGCGGCCCAGTACACCAGCGAGATCGTCATCGACGACCTGGTGGCCAAGGTGCCGCCCTCGGTGGACGTGCCGGCCGAGCCGTCGGCCACCGACCGGGTGGTGGTCCGCGACGGGACGGTCGACCGTGCGCCCTGGCGCTTCGCGGTGCTCTCCGACGCCCAGTTCGTCGCGGCCGACCCGGACAGCGATCTGGTCGCCCAGGCCCGCCGGACGTTGCGCGAGGTCAGGGCGGCGAAGCCGGACTTCCTGGTGATCAACGGCGACTTCGTGGACACCGCGTACCCGGCGGACTTCGCGCTGGCCCGACGGATCCTGGACGAGGAGTTGGGTGACGAGCTGCCCTGGTACTACGTGCCGGGCAACCACGAGATCATGGGCGCGCCGATCAGCAACTTCCAGGCCGTCTTCGGGGACACCTCGCGGGTCTTCGACCACAAGGGCACCCGGTTCGTCACGCTGAACTCGTCCACCGGATCATTGCGCGGCGGCGGGTTCGACCAGGTGCGGATGCTGCGCCAGGCTCTGGACGCGGCGGCCGACGATCCGGCGGTCGGCTCGGTCGTCGTGCTGCACCACCACCCGCCGCGCGACCCGAGCCCGGCCGAGGCCAGCCAGCTCGGCGACCGCAAGGAGGCGGCGTTGCTGGAGCAGTGGCTGGCCGACTTCCAGCACCGCACCGGCAAGGGCGCGCTCTTCGTCGGCGGGCACGTCGGCACCTTCCACGCCGAGCGGGTCGACGGGGTGCCCTACGTGATCAACGGGAACTCCGGCAAGACACCGTCCACCCCGGCGGACCGCGGCGGTTTCACCGGCTGGACCGAGTTCGGTGTCGACCCGGTGAGCCCGGCCGAGGCCGACCGGGCCCGGCGGGACCCGCTGGCCGAGGGGCCGCGCTGGGTGGACGCCGAGATGCACGCGCACACCGACCAGCTCGCCATCGGGGCCCCGGCCGCTGTACGGGTCGGCGCCCCGGCGGCGGTCACCGCCACGATCACCCAGCCGGGCGGGCGGGCCGTCCCGGTGGCCGCGCCGGTGAGCGCCGACTGGTCTGCCTCGCCTGGCGTGCACATCGGGTCGGCGAGCGGGTTGCGTCCGTGGCACGTGGCCCGGTTCGATCCGGCCACCGGGACGCTGACCGCGCTGCGTCCCGGCGCGTCGCTGGTGCTGGCGGTGACCGTGAACGGCGTCCGCGCCGAAGCCAGCGTCACCACCGCCGCCCGGGCGGTCGCCCCGGCCGCCTGAGCCCGGGAGGGGCCCCGCGCCTCGGCCGGGGCCCCTCCCACCGGCCAGCCGGTGGGCGCCGGCCGGCCGCCGTCAGAAGTCGCCGTCGGCGACCTGGAAGACGGTGAGCCCGAGCGCCCGCCACATCCGCACCACCTGCATCCGGTCGTCGAAGACCCCGACCACCCGGTAGCGGCCGCGGATCTCCCGCTCGTAGATCTCCCGCTTGACCACCGAGTCCTTGCGCCGGTCGCCGACCGCCCGCAGGTGTAGCGCGAGATACGGCACCCGGACGTGTCGCTGCAGCCAGGCCTCCGTGTCAACCCGGGCCGAGGCGTCCCGGCCCGAGCAGAAGACCACCGCGTACCCGGCGGCGTGCATCGCCCGGACCGCGGCGATCACCGCCTCGTTCGGCTGGTCCTCGCCGACCCGGGTCATGTCGTACGGGCTGCGCGAGACGTTCAGCGCGACGGTGCCGTCGATGTCCACCAGGACGATCTCCGGCGCCCCGGCCGACGGTTCGTGCACCTGGGCAGGCCGGCCGGGGCGGGCCTCCGGCACGGGCAGCGGCAGGATCCGTCCGGCCAGATAGCGCTCGTGCAGCCGGCGGATGGCGGCCTCGCCGACCCGGTCGACCGCCGACCGCTCGGCGTCGCGGCGCAGGCACTCCTCCAGCGGCACGTCGGTGAAGTCGTGCACCTCGAACTCGGCGCCGTGGCGGGCGGCCAGTTCGGCCCAGTCCCGCAGCGTCCGGGAGCGCAGGTTGGTGTCGTCGACGCAGACGTCGGCCCGGGCCCGCAGCAGTGCCTCGACCTGGGCCCGCTGGACGGTCGTCACCTGCGCCTCAGCCCACTGGGTGAAGAGCCGCTCGCCGTGCAACATCCGGCGCAGGTCGTCCCGGTTGACCCGGACCACGGAGGGTTGCAGCGTCCGGGCGAAGGTGGTCTTTCCCGAGGCGGGCAGGCCCCGGGTCACGATCAGGCGTGGCATCCGCTCACCTCCGATGCGCCGTGCCCAACTCGCGCGCCAGGCGTGCCCCGCACGGGGTACGACGGGGCAACGCCACGGGCGGTGAATGCCCCGTCGGGCGGCGGGAATGCAAGACGGATGCCGGGCGTTGTCGGAGCTGGACCTGCTGTGCCGCCCGATTACGGGTCCGGCTGACGCCCATGGCACACTGGTCAATCGGCCACCGGTTCCGGTTCACGCCCGAGTCCGTCGCGTAGTCGCGGCGGGGAGATCAGCGGCGACCCGGCGACCACCAACGAGAGGACCGAGGCGACATGAAGCCCAACATCCACCCGGAGTACGTGACCACCGAGGTCCGCTGCTCCTGCGGCAACACCTTCACGACCCGCAGCACCGCCAAGGGCGGCGCGATCAGCGTCGAGACCTGCAGCGCCTGCCACCCTTTCTACACCGGTAAGCAGCGCGTGCTGGACACCGCCGGCCGGGTCGCGAAGTTCCAGCAGAAGTACGCCAAGGTTCAGGCCAAGAAGGCCAAGTAACTGCTCGTTCGGCGCCCGCGTCCGGTCTTGTGCCGGGCGCGGGCGTCGTCCGTATACCCGCCCGTCGGGCGTCCACCGGTGTCCCCGCCGTCGAAGGAGCATCCGCAGCATGAGCAGCGAGCGTCTGGCCAAGCTCCTCGACGAGTACGCGGACCTGGAGAAGCGGCTGGCCGACCCGGCCATCCACGCCGACCAGGGCACCGCGCGCCGGGTCGGCCGCCGGTACGCAGAGTTGGTCCCGCTGCACAAGGCGGCCGGTGAGCTGGCCCAGGCGCGCGCCGACCTGGCCGCGGCCCGGGAACTGGCCGCCGAGGATGCCTCCTTCGCCGCCGAGGCCGAGTCGATCGCGGCGTCCCTGCCGGCGCTCGAGGAGCGCCTGGCCGAGCTGCTGATCCCGCGCGACCCGCACGACGCCAAGGACGTGATCGTCGAGATCAAGGCGGGTGAGGGCGGTGAGGAGTCCGCGCTCTTCGCCGGCGACCTGCTGCGGATGTACACCCGCTACGCCGAGCGGCGGGGCTGGCTCACCGAGGTGATCGACGCCCAGGACTCCGACCTCGGCGGGGTCAAGGACGTCTCACTGGCGATCAAGACCAAGGGCGTGCCGGAGGGCGGCAACGGGGTCTGGTCCCGGCTCAAGTGGGAGGGCGGCGTGCACCGGGTGCAGCGCGTCCCGGTCACCGAGTCGCAGGGCCGGATCCACACCAGCGCTGCCGGTGTCCTGGTGCTGCCGGAGGCCGAGGACGTCGACGTCACGATCGACCCGAACGAGCTGCGGATCGACGTTTTCCGCTCGTCCGGGCCCGGTGGGCAGTCGGTGAACACCACCGACTCGGCGGTGCGGATCACCCACCTGCCGACCGGCATCGTGGTCTCCTGCCAGAACGAGAAGTCGCAGCTGCAGAACCGTGAGCAGGCGATGCGGATCCTGCGGGCCCGGCTGCTGGCCGCGGCCCAGGAGCAGGCCGACGCGGCCGCCTCGGACGCGCGCAAGGCGCAGGTGCGCACGGTGGACCGCTCGGAGCGGATCCGCACCTACAACTTCCCGCAGAACCGGATCACCGACCACCGGATCGGCTACACCGCGTACAACCTCGACCTGGCGCTCGCCGGTGACCTGGACGGGGTGCTGGACGCCCTCGGCGAGGCCGACCGCGCCGCCCGCCTGGCCGGCGACACCGAACTTGCCCGGCGCTGACGTCGCCCGCCGGCGACGTCAGGACGCCTTTGCGCGGGACTTTGCCTTCAGCATCTCCCGGTCGGCGACCTCGAAGGCGGTGCTCAGCGCGTCGCGCAGCGTCGGCCCGCCACCGGCGACCTCGGCGAAGCCGACGCTGACCCCGACCGGGGTGCCGGGGACCAGTGACTCCCAGTCCTCGCCGGCCACCGCCGCGCCGATCCGCCGGGCCACCTCGGCCGCCTCGGCCATTCCGGCCTCGGGCAGCACCACCACGAACTCGTCGCCGCCGTAGCGGGCCACGAAGTCGCCCCGGCGCATCACCCTGTTGATCACGCCGGCGATGCGCTGGAGCACCAGGTCGCCGGAGTGGTGCCCGTGCCGGGTGTTGACCGCCTTGAAGCCGTCCAGGTCGCAGACCCCGATCACGACGCGTTCGCCCCGGGCCACCACCGCGGCGATGTAGCGCTCCAGCCGGCGCCGGTTGGGCAGCCCGGTCAGCGGGTCGGTCAGCGCCTCACCCTCGTAGCGGGCGGCCTCCCGGCGCATCTCCTCGTGGTCGATCCGGGCCGCGATGCCGTCGATGTAGACGTCGCGCAGCCGGTCGTTGCGTTGCGCGGCGAGCCGGAAGGCCAGCCGGTCGGCCCGGTGCGCCGCCGCGTGATCGCCGGCCCGGGCCAGCGCGATGCTGCGCAGCCGGGCCGGCTCGGCCCCGCCCAGCGTCTCGTTGGCGACGTGGACGGTGTCCAGCCGGGCGACCGCCTCGATCGGCCGGCCGGCGGCGATGGCGAGGCAGACCTGGCCGAGATCGCGCATGTCCCGCGCGCGGGCGCTGTCCCCGCCGTGCGAGATCAACCGGGCCGGGTCGGCGTCGGTGCCGGACTCGATCCGGTCGCCGAGGGCGGCCCGGCGGGCGGCGGCGTAGCCGTACGCGGCGAGGCTGCTCGGGCGCAGCTGGCCGGCCCGACCGGCGCGGAGGAAGCGGCCGAGGTCGCTCGCCACGTCGCGCAGCACCCGCAGGCAGCCGTCGCTGTCGCCGTTGTGGTCCAGCGCGACGGCGTTGCGCAGCCGGATGCCCGGCGCGGCGAAGGTCTCCTCGGGGATCCCGGCGGTCAGGCCGAGCTGGCGGGCGCGTTCGATCGCGCCCAACGCGTAGCCGTGGAAGCTGAGGTAGGAGTAGGCCATCGCCAGGTCGTGCCAACCCCAGGCGGTGTCCCGGTCGGGGTCCTCCACCGCGCCCAGCGCCCGGGCGGCCCTGACCAGGTGGGTGACGCAGCGGTCGAGCGCGCCCTGGTGGTGTGCGGCGAGCGCGGCCAGCGCGTTGAGGTGCCCGTGCAGGTAGGGCTCGGCGAGGTCACGCACGGCCGTCGAGGCTTCCTCGATGGCCCGGGTGAACTCCGCCGTGCGTCCGAGATTGATCAGAGCGGAGAGACGCTGGACGAGGGCGTCGGCCCGGGTGCGCGGGTCGGTGGTGCCACGGAGCACCCGCTCCAGCACCGCGTACGCCTCGGCGGACCGGCTGGCCTCCTGCAACGCCCGCGCCTGCCTCAGCGCGTCAACCTGGTCATCGACCCGGTCGAGCCAACCCACCAGCGACCTCCTGTCGATGTGCGCCTGGACGCACCCGCGCGTGACGCGACCCGCGACGCTTCATGATTATGTCGTGACCACCTTGCCGCAACACCCCCCCGAAGGGACCAAACGGGTCCGGCCCTCGGTCGCGGTCGCCCGGGCGACCCGGATTCTCGCCACGGCCGGCGTGGAATCGGCCCGGGCCGAGGCCGAGTTGCTGGCCGGGCACGTGCTGGGGGTGTCCCGGGGGCGGCTGGCGCTGGCCGAGGGGTTCGACGACGACCAGCTCGCCACGTTCGACGCGCTGGTCGCCCGGCGGGCCGACCGGGAGCCGTTGCAGCACCTGACCGGCGAGGCCGCCTTCCGGCACCTGGAGCTGGCCGTCGGGCCGGGCGTCTTCGTGCCCCGGCCGGAGACCGAGCTGCTCGCCGGTTGGGGGATCGAACAGGCCCGGCGGGCCGGGTCGGGTGGGAACGCGCCGCTGGTGGTCGACCTGTGCAGCGGTTCCGGTGCGATCGCGCTCGCGGCGGCCCAGGAGGTGCCCGGGGCGCGGGTCGTGGCGGTGGAACGCTCCCCGGCGGCGCTGCGCTGGCTGCGCCGCAACGCGGCGGACCGGGCCACGGCGGGGGACCGGCCGATCGAGGTGGTCGAGGCGGACGTCACCGCGCCGGACCTGCTGGACGACCTGGTCGGCCGGGTGGACGTGCTGCTCTGCAACCCGCCGTACGTGCCGGCCGACACGGTCGTGCCGCCCGAGGTGGCCGGGCACGACCCGGCGGAGGCGGTCTTCGGCGGCGTGGACGGGCTGGCGGTGATCCGCCCGGTGGCCGCCCGCGCCGCGGTGCTGCTGCGCCCCGGCGGGTGGCTCGGCATCGAGCACGACGACACGCACGGCGCGGACGTGCCGGCGCTGCTCGTCGCGGACGGCCGGTTCACCGCCGTAACCGCGCATCGGGACCTGGCCGGGCGGCCCCGCTTCACCACCGCGTCCCGCCGGTCGGACGGCCGCCGCCCCGACCTCGGCCCGGCGTGGCAGACTGGCTCCTCGTGATGCTCTACGACTGCCGGTCACCCGCAGATCGCGACCGCGGCATCGCTGCGGCCATCGAGGCGGTAAAGAACGGCGAACTGGTCGTCCTGCCGACAGACACGGTCTACGGCATCGGCGCGGACGCTTTCACCCCGTACGCCGTCAAGGCGCTGCTCGACGCGAAGGGCCGGGACCGGCAGATGCCGCCACCGGTGCTGATCGGCTCCCGGCACACCCTCGACGGTCTGGTTTTCTCGCTGCCCCGGGCGGCCCGCGACCTGGTCGAGGCGTTCTGGCCGGGCGCGCTGACCATCGTCGTCGAGCACTCGCCGACCCTGCAGTGGGACCTCGGCGACAAGACCGGCACGGTGGCGGTACGGATGCCGCTGCACCCGGTGGCGCTGGAGGTGCTGCGGGAGACCGGCCCGATGGCCGTCTCCTCAGCCAACAAGACCGGCCAGCCGGCCGCGGTCACCGCCGAGGAGGCGCGGGACCAGCTCGGCTACTCGGTCCGCGCCTATCTGGAGGCGGGCCCCTGCCCGGACCCGGTGCCGAGCACGATCGTGGACCTCACCGGCGAGGTGCCGCGGCTGCTGCGTCAGGGCGCGATCCCCCTGGAGAAGCTTCGCGACGTGGTGCCGGACATCGTCGAGGGGGCCTAGGTGCCGCCGTTCACCGTCCTGCACGTCTGCATGGGCAACATCTGCCGGTCGCCGATGGCCGAGCGGCTGCTCGCTGTGGCGGTGCGCGAGCGGATGGCCCGGCGCGGTCTGGACCCGGCCGGCGGTGACGACCTGCTGCACAGCCACAGCGCCGGCACCGGCGGCTGGCACGCGGGTGAGGAGATGAATCCGCCGGCGGCCCGGCAGGTCACCACCCGTGGCGGTGACGTCGCCGGGTTCGCCGCCCGCAAGCTCCGCTCGGAGCACATCGACGCCGCGGACCTCGTCCTCACCGCCACCGCCGACCAGCAGGAGTACGTGCTGGCGCTGCGCCCCGACGCCGCCGAGCGCACCTTCGTGCTGGGCGAGTTCGGCCGGTTGCTGGGGTCGGTGGACACCGCCGGGCTGCCGCCGGGCGAGGCGACCCCGGAGGCGGTGTACGCCCGGGGCGTGGCGCTGGTGGCGGCGGCGCACGCCGGCCGCCGGGGTTCGGCGGTGCTGTCCACCGACGACCTGGACGACCCGTGGGGTCGCGGCGACCAGTGTTTCAGCCGGGTGGCGGACGAGATCGAGGAGACGGTACAGCCGCTCGCGGCTGCCCTTCTGCCCTGACTGTCCGCCTCGCGAATTTCCTCCGGGTTTGCGGAAAACCGGCGGCTAACAGGACTTTCGGGGTCATTCTGAACGGGTCCTAGCGTGACCGGCTCCTGCGGGGAGAGCTGATGACCCGGGCCCATCTCGACAAAGTGCTGACCGTACTGATCGCCGGCGTGCTGGCCGGAGTGGTGCTGGCGGCGGCCGCCCTGCCGGTCGCGCTGGTGTTCGGGATCGGCTTCAGCGCGCTCTCCACGCCCTACTCGGAGCTGCCGAACACGCTGCGAACGCCGCCCACCGCCCAGCGCTCCAACCTCTACGCCAACGACGGCACCACCCTGATCACCTCCTTCTACCAGGAGGACCGGGTGGACGTGCCGCTGCACGACGTCGCGCCGGTGATGCGCCAGGCGATCGTGGCCGCCGAGGACGTCCGCTTCTACCAGCACAGCGGCGTCGACCTGCGCGGCGTGGCGCGCGCGTTCACCGTCAACCAGCGCGACGGCGAGACCCGGCAGGGCGCCTCGACGCTGACCATGCAGTACGTCCGCAACGTGCTGCGCAGCGATGCCCGGCTCACCGAGCAGCAGCGCGAGGCGGCCACCGAGGTGACCACCGCCCGCAAGGTCCAGGAGATGCGCTACGCGCTCGCCCTGGAGCGGGAGCTGAACAAGGAGGAGATCCTCACCCGGTATCTGAACATCGCCTACTTCGGCGCCGGGGCGTACGGGATCGCGGCGGCGAGCAAGCGGTACCTCTCGAAGACGCCAAAGGAGCTCACCCTCGCCGACGCGGCGCTGCTGGCCGGGCTGGTGCGCTCGCCGCACACCGACGACCCGATCAACGGCGACGCCGACGCGGCGCTCGACCGGCGGGCGTACGTGCTGGACCGGCTGGTGGAGTCCGGCCAGGTCCCGGCCGAGCAGGCGGCGGCGGCCAAGACCGAGCCGCTGAAGCTGCGCCCGAGCGCCACCCCGAACGACTGCACCGCCGTGCCCGAGGAGCGCAACGACTGGGGCTATTTCTGCGACTGGTTCACGCGGTGGTGGGCGGCGCAGCCGGCCTTCGGCGCGACGGCGGACGAGCGGCAGCGCACCCTGCGCCGCGGCGGCTTCACGATCGTCTCGTCGCTGGACCCGGCGGTGCAGCGGACCACCGTCGAGCAGGTGCGGCGGGTCTACCCGGTGAACGACCGGCGGGCGGCGCCGACCGCGGTGGTCCAGCCCGGCACCGGTCGGGTGCTCGCCATGGCGGTGAACCGCAACTACAGCGTGGCCGAGAACCCGGCCGGGCAGAAGAACCACCCGAACACGGTCAACCAGCTGGTCGCCGGCGGCGGCACGATCGAGGGCTACCAGGGCGGGTCGACGTTCAAGCTCTTCACCATGCTGGCCGCGCTGGAGGCCGGCCTGCCGTTGCAGACCGAGTACGACGCCCCGGGCCGGCTGCTCACCGAGTATCCGGTGACCGGGCCGGCGAGCTGCGACGGCCGCTGGTGCCCGGAGAACTCCTCCGCGTCGATGGACGGGCGGCAGACCATGTGGAGCGCCTTCGGCCGCTCGGTGAACACCTACTTCGCCTGGCTCACCGAGCGGGTCGGCGCGGACCGGGTGGTGGAGATGGCCGAGCGGCTCGGCATCGTGTTCCGGTCCGACGCCGACGCCCGGCTGGCCCGGTACGGCGCGAAGAACTGGGGCCCGTTCACCCTCGGCGTCTCCGCCACCACCCCGCTCGACCTGGCCACCGCGTACGCCACGGTGGCGGCGGAGGGGACCTGGTGCGCGCCGTCCCCGGTGGTGTCGATCAACGACGCGGCGGGCCGGCCGGTGGAGGCCGCCCAGCCGGACTGCCGCCAGGTGCTCGACACCGACGTGGCCAGGGCGGCTGCCGACGCGGCCCGCTGCCCGGTCGGCGACCAGTCGATGTACCACCGGTGCGAGGGCGGCACCGCGGAGGGGCTACGCAAGCGGCTCGGCCGGCCGGTGGCCGGCAAGACGGGCAGCTCCGAGCGGTACGAGACGGAGACCGTGGTCGC
Organism: Micromonospora sp. NPDC051006; assembly: GCF_044456245.1. Lineage (NCBI taxonomy): Bacteria > Bacillati > Actinomycetota > Actinomycetes > Micromonosporales > Micromonosporaceae > Micromonospora > Micromonospora sp. NPDC051006. The sequence continues at coordinate 116,472 of NZ_JBITFP010000013.1, read as the reverse complement.
CTTCACCCCGCAGTTGGCGGTCGCCTCGCTGGCGGCCAACCCGGACGACCCGCGGGACGCGGTCGGTCGGGCGGTGCAGGATCAGCTGGTGCAGGTGGTCGGCGAGGTGCTCTCGTTCGGCCTCCGGGATCAGCCGGTGCGCGACTTCGTACCGCCCAGTGAGCGGACCGCCCTGCAGGTCACCGGCGCTCGGACGGGGAACTGACGACCCCCGCGTCCTGCTCCGCGCCGCGCGCGATGTTGCGGGCCATGCCGCCGAAGATCGCCGCGTGGAACGGGGCCACCGCGCCCCAGTAGGCGTGCCCGGCCAGCCCGCGCGGCAGGAACACCGCGCGCTGCTGGTACCGGCTGCGACCGCCGTCGGCGGGCAGTGCCCGCATCTCCAGCCAGGCCCGGCCGGGCAGCCGCATCTCCGCGCGTAGCCGCAGCAGCTCACCCGGGACGATCTCCTCCACCCGCCAGAAGTCCAGCGCCTCGCCGACCTGGAGCCGGTGCGGGTCGCGCCGGCCCCGGCGCAGCCCCACCCCGCCGATCAGCCGGTCCAGCCAGCCCCGGACGGACCAGGCCAGCGGGAAGGAGTACCAGCCGTGCTCGCCGCCGACCCCCTCGATGACCCGCCAGAGCGCCTCCGGTGACGCGTCCACCGCCCGCTCCCGGTGGTCGGTGTAGGCGGTGCCGCCCGACCACGCCGGGTCGCTCGGCAGCGGTTCGGCCGGCGCGTCCGGGCCGCTCGCGTTCGACCAGCGGGTCTCCACCTGGGCGTCGCGCACCATTTTCAGGGCCAGCTCGACCGCCTGGTCGAAGCCGGTCAGCCCGCCCGGCGGGTCGGGGATGTACCGGGCGATGTCGTGCTCCGTGGCGACCGCCTCGTGGATCAGGCTCTCCACCAGCGGCCGGGCGATCGCGTTCGGTACCGGGGTGACCAGCCCGACCCAGTGCGAGGAGAGCGACGGGGTCAGCGGCCGTACCGGCACGATGATCCGTCGGGGCAGCCCGGCGACCCGGGCGTAGCGCTGCATCATGTCGCGGAAGGTGAGCACGTCCGGCCCGCCGATGTCGAACCCCCGGTTGACCTCGGGCGGCAGGTTGGCGCAGCCGACCAGGTAGCGCAGCACGTCGCGCACCGCGATCGGTTGGATCCGGTTGCTCACCCAGCGCGGGGTCACCATGACCGGCAGCCGCTCGGTCAGGTAGCGCAGCATCTCGAACGAGGCCGAGCCGGACCCGATGATCACCGCCGCCCGGAGCACCGCGGTCGGCACCCCGCTCGCCAGCAGGATCCGCGCCACCTCGGCCCGGGAGCGCAGGTGCGCCGAGGGCTCGTCGTCCGCCGCCGGCTGCGGCCCGCCGAGGTAGACGATCCGGCGTACGCCGGCGGCCCTGGCCGCGGCCGCGAAGGACTCCGCCGCCTCCCGGTCGGCCGACTCGAACCCGGCCTGGCCGAGCGAGTGCACCAGGTAGTACGCCACGTCGACGTCGGCGAACGCGGCCGGCAGGGTCTCCGGCCGACGCAGGTCACCCTCGACGATGTCGACCGCCGCGGCCCAGGGCACATCCCGCAGCCGGCCGGCGTGTCGGGCCAGGCAGCGCACCTGGTGACCGTCGGCCAGCAGCCGGGGCGTCAGCCGCCCGCCGATGTAACCCGTCGCGCCCGTGACGAGGCATCTCATGGTTCCCAGTCTGCGGCCCCATAGACTCCTTCGTCGTGGACACCGTGACGAGCACCTTCTGGGGGCCGGATTTCGACCAGCTCCGGGCGACCGATCCCGAGATCGCCGGGGTGGTGCTCGGCGAGCTGGACCGGCTGCGCGGCGGGTTGCAGCTGATCGCCAGCGAGAACCTCACCTCGCCCGCGGTGCTGGCCGCGCTCGGCTCGACGCTGACCAACAAGTACGCCGAGGGCTATCCGGGCCGGCGCTACTACGGCGGGTGCGCCGAGGTGGACCGGGCCGAGGAGATCGGCATCGCCCGGGCCCGGGACCTGTTCGGCGCCGAGCACGCCAACCTCCAGCCGCACTCCGGCGCGAGCGCCAATCTGGCCGCGTACGCCGCCCTGGTGCAGCCGGGTGACACGGTGCTGGCGATGGAGCTGCCGCACGGCGGCCACCTCACCCACGGCAGCCGGGTGAACTTCTCCGGCAAGTGGTTCGACACGGTGGGCTACACGGTCCGGCGGGACACCGAGCTGATCGACTACGACGAGGTCCGGGACCTGGCCCGCGCCCACCGGCCCAAGATGATCATCTGTGGCGCGACCGCCTATCCGCGACTGATCGACTTCGCCCGGTTCCGGGAGATCGCCGACGAGGTCGACGCCTACCTCATGGTGGACGCGGCACACTTCATCGGACTGGTCGCCGGTGGGGCCATCCCGTCGCCGGTGCCGTACGCCGACGTGGTCTGCTTCACCACCCACAAGGTGCTCCGCGGGCCGCGCGGCGGCATGATCCTCTGCCGCGAGTCGCTGGCCCAGCGGATCGACAAGGCGGTCTTCCCGTTCACCCAGGGCGGGCCGTTGATGCACGCGGTGGCGGCCAAGGCGGTGGCCCTGCGCGAGGCCGCCCAGCCCGAGTTCCGGTCCTACGCCGCCCAGGTGATCGGCAACGCGCAGGCGCTCGCCGCCGGGCTGGCGGCCGAGGGGATGCGGCCGGTCTCCGGCGGCACCGACACCCACCTGGCCCTGATCGACCTGACCGGGACCGGGGTGACCGGGGCGGACGCCGAGGCGCGCTGCGACGCCGCCGCGATCACCCTGAACAAGAACGCCATCCCGTACGACCCGCAGAAGCCGATGGTCGCCTCCGGCATCCGGGTGGGCACGCCGAGCGTCACCACCCAGGGCATGCGGCAGGGGGAGATGCGCCAGATCGCCGCGCTGATCGCCCGAGCGGTCCGGGCCGACCCCGCGGCGCCCGGTGGCGCCGACGAGCTGGCCCGGGTCGGCGCCGAGGTGGCCGACCTGGTCGCGACGTTCCCGGCGTACCCCCGTGGCTGAGCCGGGGGCCCGCGCGGCGGAGGCGGCCGAGGACCGGGGCTGGCGACTGCGTCACCTGCCGGTGCTGCTGATCGCCTCGGCGGTCATGGCGGCGGTCGCGGCGGTGGTCGGCGGGGTCGTCGGCTCCGCCGACGCGGCGCTCGGCGCCGCCGTCGGGGTGGCCGTCACCGCGCTCAGCTACACGCTCACCACCGTGGTGCTGGCCTGGGCCGACGCCCGCGACACGCAGCTGGTGCTGCCGTTCGGCCTGGGCCTCTACGTCGCCAAGTTCACCCTGCTCGGCGCCGTGATGGTCGCGGTGGCCGCGACCGGCTGGCCCGGCCTGATCCCGCTCTGCCTGGGCATCGCCGCCGGCGTGGTGGTCTGGACCGGGGTGCACATCTGGTGGCTGACCACGGTCCACGCTCGACGCGTCCGCGGCTGAGCTAGCTGGACGGACACCGCCCGTCCCACCTTTCGGGCACGCCGCCGATGTGTCCTCGATCGGTCATTCTCTCGCTGCCCGAAGGGGAGTAGCGTGCCCCGGAGAAGACTTCGCCCACCCGTGTCCCACACAACCAGGTTGTGCGGGGGGTGAGGCACAGCCTCGTCCACCCGACTGATATCGTTCGCCCCGTCATGGCCGGTGACCAGAAACCCCCCAACACTGGCGGCTCGGGCGACGTTCCGTCCGGTGCCGGCCAGGGTTGGACCGCGCTCAGCTACCTGATCGCGGGGATGCTCGTCTGGGGCTTCGTTGGCTGGCTGGTCGACCGGTGGCTCGACACCGGTGGTGTCGCCACCGGAATCGGCATCGTGCTCGGTATGGCCGGGGGAATCGTCCTGGTCATCCGTAAGCTCGGCACGCCTCAATAGGAAGGGACGCGGTGTTCGGACAGGCGAACGTCCTGGCACAGGGCGAGGTCACATTCCCACCCAGCGTGGAGGACTTCTACCTGCCCAGCATCCTGCCCTGGGGTGCGCACAACTCTTACTGGTTCACCAAGATCACGTTCATGGTGTGGCTGGCGGTCGGGCTCCTGATCCTGTTCTTCCTGGTGAGCTACCGCAAGCCGCAGCTGGTGCCGACCAAGAAGCAGTGGTTCGCCGAGTCGATCTACGGCTTCGTGCGGAACAACATCGCGGTCGACATGATCGGGCATGCGGGTGTGCGATTCGCGCCGTACTTCACCACGCTCTTCTGCTTCATCCTGGTGACCAACTTCTTCGCGATCGTGCCGCTGTTCCAGATCTCGCCGAACTCGCACATCGCCTTCCCGGCGTTCCTCGCGGCGATCAGCTACGTGCTCTTCATCTACGCCGGCATCAAGCACCACGGTGCGGGCAAGTTCTTCAAGAACTCACTGATCCCGCCGGCGCCGTGGTACATCCTGCCGATCCTGGTCCCGATCGAGGCGTTCTCGACGTTCCTCGTCCGGCCGTTCTCGCTCGCCGTCCGTCTCTTCGCGAACATGTTCGCCGGCCACATGCTCCTGCTGGTGTTCACCCTCGGCGGCTTCGCGATGCTCAACGCCAACGCCCTGCTGGCGCCGATCTCGGTGCTCTCCTGGGTGATGACCGTGGCGCTCACCTTCCTTGAGTTCCTGGTGATCGTCCTGCAGGCCTACGTCTTCACGGTGCTGACCGCCAGCTACGTGCAGGGCGCGCTCGCCGACGAACACTGATCCACCTCGCACCAACCGTTGTCGTCCCGCGTGAGAGTCACGCGTGATAACCAGGAGGAACCACACCAATGGACGCTAGCGTTCTCGCCGCGGTAGAGGGCAGCACCGCCGCCATCGGCTACGGCCTCGCGGCCATCGGCCCGGGCATCGGCGTCGGCCTGGTCTTCGCCGCCTACATCCAGTCGACCGCCCGCCAGCCCGAGTCGTCCCGGATGACCCTGCCGTACGTCTGGATCGGCTTCGCCGTCATCGAGGCGCTGGCCCTGCTGGGCGTCGCGTTCGGCTTCGTCTGGTCTGGCGCCTGATCCCGTCTGAGTTGACCGGGAGGTCTCCATGTTCCTGATCGCCGCAGAAGGCGGTGAGACCAGCCACAACCCGATCCTTCCGCTCTGGCAGGAGATCGTGGTCGGTGGCATCGCCTTCATCGTGCTCTGCTTCGTGCTGATGAAGTTCGTCTTCCCCCGGATGGAGCAGACGTTCCAGGCGCGGGTCGACGCGATCGAGGGTGGCATCAAGCGGGCCGAGGCCGCCCAGGCCGAGGCCAACCAGCTGCTTGAGCAGTACCGCGCGCAGCTCGCCGAGGCGCGTACCGACGCCGCCAAGATCCGGGACGACGCCCGGGCCGACGCCGAGGGCATCCGCCAGGACATCCTCGCCAAGGCGCGGGAGGAGTCCGACCGGATCATCGCAGCGGGCAAGGACCAGCTCGCCGCCGAGCGGGCCACCATCGTGCGCGAGCTGCGCACCGAGGTCGGCACCATCGCGGTGGACCTGGCCAGCAAGATCGTCGGTGAGTCGCTCGCCGACGAGGCGCGGCGCAAGGGCACCGTCGACCGGTTCCTGAGCGGCCTCGAGAGCGCGGGGGCCCGCTGATGCAGGCCGCCAGCCGGGAGTCGTACAAGATCGCGGCCGAGCGCCTCGACGCGTACGTCCGCGGCGCGGAGCCGTCGGCGGTGGCCACCACCGCCGACGACATCCTCTCCGTCGCCGCCCTGCTGCGGCGGGAGCCGCGGCTGCGCCGGGCGCTCGCCGACTCGGCCCGCTCCGGCGAGGACCGGGCCGGCCTGCTCGACGGGATGCTCCGCGGCAAGGTCGGCGCGGACGCGCTCGACCTGCTCGGCGCGCTGGTCTCCGGCCGGTGGTCGACGCCGTCGGAGCTGCTCGACGCCACCGAGCGGCTGGGCGTGGCGGCGCTGCTGGCCAGCGCCGACTCCGCCGGCGACCTCGGCGAGGTCGAGGACGAGCTGTTCCGCTTCGGGCAGGTCGTCGCCAGCTCCCCGCAGCTGTCCAGCGTGCTCTCCGACCCGATGGCCCCCGCCGAACAGCGGGCGACCCTGGTCGACCAGCTGCTCGCGGACAAGGCCCGGCCCGTCACCAGCTATCTCGTCGGCTTCGCGCTGACCGGCTTCGGCGGACGCTCCTTCGCGGGCGCGCTCACCCGGCTGGTCGAACTCGCCGCCGAGCGGCGGGACCGGCAGGTGGCGTACGTCACCGTGGCGGCCCCGTTGAGTGACGAGGAGGAGCAGCGGCTGGGCGCTCGGCTCTCCGCCATATACGGTCGGGAGGTATCCGTTCGACAGACGGTGAACCCCGACGTCCTGGGTGGCGTGAGCGTGCGGGTCGGCTCCGACCTGTACGACGGCACCATCCTGCGCCGCCTCAACGAGACCCGCAACGCGCTCGCGAAGCGCTGACCGGCTCCGCCGCGCAGCGCCCGGAATGACACACGCCATTCGGACCGGTCGGTACTAGGTATCCCGGGCCCCTGATACTTAAGGAAGCAGAGGATGGCCGAGCTGACCATCTCGACGGACGAGATCCGCAGCGCCCTGGAGCGCTACGTCTCGTCCTACTCGACCGACGTCTCCCGCGAGGAGGTCGGCACCGTCTCCGACACCGGCGACGGCATCGCCCACGTCGAGGGCCTGCCTTCGACCAAGACCAACGAGCTGCTGGAGTTCGAGGACGGCACGCTCGGCGTGGCGCTGAACCTCGACGTCCGGGAGATCGGTGTCGTCGTTCTCGGTGACTCCGCCAAGCTGGAGGAGGGGCAGCGGGTCAAGCGCACCGACCGGGTGCTCTCCGTGCCGGTCGGCGACGCCTTCCTCGGCCGCGTGGTCAACGCGCTCGGCCAGCCGATCGACGGCCTCGGCGACATCGCCGACGAGGGCTACCGCGAGCTGGAGCTGCAGGCTCCGAACGTGATGGCCCGGCAGTCGGTGTTCGAGCCGCTGCAGACCGGCATCAAGGCGATCGACGCGATGACGCCGATCGGCCGGGGCCAGCGGCAGCTGATCATCGGTGACCGGAAGACCGGCAAGACCACGGTCGCCCTGGACGCCATCCTCAATCAGCGGGAGAACTGGCGCTCCGGCGACCCGAAGAAGCAGGTCCGCTGCATCTACGTCGCCATCGGCCAGAAGGCCTCCACGATCGCCTCGATCAAGGGCCAGCTGGAAGAGGCGGGCGCGATGGAGTACACCACCATCGTGGCCTCCCCGGCGTCGGACCCGGCCGGCTTCAAGTACATCGCCCCCTACACCGGCTCGTCCATCGGGCAGCACTGGATGTACGGCGGCAAGCACGTCCTGATCGTCTTCGACGACCTGAGCAAGCAGGCCGAGGCGTACCGCGCCGTGTCGCTGCTGCTGCGCCGCCCGCCGGGCCGTGAGGCCTACCCGGGTGACGTCTTCTACCTGCACTCCCGCCTGCTGGAGCGCTGCGCGAAGCTCTCCGACGAGCTGGGTGGCGGTTCGATGACCGGTCTGCCGATCATCGAGACGAAGGCCAGCGACATCTCGGCCTTCATCCCGACCAACGTCATCTCGATCACCGACGGCCAGATCTTCCTCGAGACCGACCTGTTCAACCAGGGCGTCCGGCCGGCCATCAACGTCGGCACCTCGGTTTCCCGGGTCGGTGGCGCCGCGCAGGTGAAGCCGATGAAGAAGGTCGCCGGCTCGCTGCGGCTCAACCTGGCCCAGTACCGCGAGTTGGAGGCGTTCGCCGCCTTCGCCTCCGACCTGGACAAGGCCTCCCGGGCCCAGCTGGACCGCGGTTCCCGCCTGGTCGAGCTGCTCAAGCAGTCGAACTACTCGCCGTACCCGGTGCAGGAGCAGGTCGTCTCGGTCTGGGCCGGCACCGAGGGCAAGCTGGACGACATCCCGGTGGGTGAGGTCCGGCGCTTCGAGTCGGAGTTCCTCCAGTACCTGCGGCACAAGCACGAGGGTGTGCTGGCCGGGATCGCCGACAACCAGTGGGACGACGACATCATCGGCTCCCTGGACGCGGCGATCACCGAGTTCAAGCAGGTCTTCCTCGGCAAGGAGGACGAGCGTCGGGTCAACGACGCGCCGGCCGCGCCGCTGGAGGGTGACGAGACCCGCGAGACGGTGACCCGCTTCCGCGACGGCGCGACCGACCGCCCGGCCGAGAGCTGATCCCATGGCGGCCCAGGTACGCGTTCTTCGTCAACGAATCCGCTCGGCGAAGTCGATGAAGAAGATCACCAAGGCGATGGAGCTCGTGGCGACGAGCCGGATCGCCAAGGCCCAGGCCCGGGTGGAGGCGTCCCTGCCGTACGCCCAGGCCATCACCGGTGTGCTCACGGCGCTGGCGTCCAACGCACGGATCGACCACCCGCTGCTCACTCCGCGCGAGCGGGTGCGGCGGGCGGGCGTCCTGCTGGTCACCAGCGACCGTGGGCTGGCCGGCGGCTACAGCTCCAACGCGATCAAGACGGCCGAGTCGCTGATCGCCCGGCTCCGGGCCGACGGCAAGGAGCCGGTGCTCTACGTCGTCGGGCGCAAGGGTGTCGGGTTCTACCGGTTCCGCGAACGGCCGATCGAGGAGAGCTGGACCGGGTTCAGCGAGCAGCCGGCGTTCGCCGACGCCCGCACGGTGGGCGAGACGCTGATCAAGGCGTTCACGGCCGGTGCGGACGACGTCGACGGCGGCTCCGGGGTGGACGGGGTGCTCGGCATCGACGAGCTGCACATCGTCTACACCGAGTTCCACTCGCTGATGACCCAGACCCCGGTCGCCAAGATCATCGGTCCGATGCAGGTCGAGGACCGGCCGCGCTCCGAGGGGCTGCTGCCGGCGTACGAGTTCGAGCCGGAGGCGGAGGCGCTGCTCGACGCGCTGCTGCCGAAGTACATCAACACGCGGATCTACGCGGCGTTGATCGAGTCGGCGGCGAGCGAGTCGGCGGCCCGGCGGCGGGCGATGAAGAGCGCCACCGACAACGCCGAAGAGATGATCGAGAAGTACACGCGTGAGATGAACACGGCCCGCCAGGCCGGGATCACCCAGGAGATCAGCGAGATCGTCGGCGGCGCGAACGCGCTTGCCGCGTCGGGAAGTGAAGTGTGATGACTGCCCCAGTAGAGACCAAGACGGCCACGGGTCGCGTGGTCCGGGTCATCGGCCCGGTCGTCGACGCCGAGTTCCCGCGCGACGCCATGCCGGCCCTGTTCAACGCCCTGAACGTCGACGTGAACCTGTCCGGCGGTGAGAAGACGCTGACCCTGGAGGTCGCCCAGCACCTGGGTGACAACATGGTCCGCGCCATCTCGATGCAGCCGACGGACGGCCTCGTCCGCGGCGCGGAGGTGCGCGACTCCGGCTCGCCGATCACCGTGCCGGTGGGCGACGCGGTCAAGGGTCACGTGTTCAACGCGATCGGCGAGGTCCTCAACCTCACCGAGGGCGAGACGCTCACCCCGGACGACCACTGGGGTATCCACCGCAAGGCCCCGGCCTTCGCGGACCTGGAGCCGAAGACCGAGATGCTGGAGACCGGCATCAAGGTGATCGACCTGCTCGCCCCGTACGTCAAGGGCGGCAAGATCGGCCTGTTCGGCGGCGCGGGCGTGGGCAAGACGGTGCTCATCCAGGAGATGATCACCCGAGTGGCCCGCAACTTCGGTGGTACCTCGGTCTTCGCCGGCGTGGGTGAGCGCACCCGCGAGGGCAACGACCTCATCGCCGAGATGACCGAGTCCGGCGTCATCGACAAGACCGCGCTGGTCTACGGCCAGATGGACGAGCCGCCGGGCACCCGGCTGCGGGTGGCGCTCTCGGCGCTGACCATGGCCGAGTACTTCCGCGACGTGAAGAAGCAGGAGGTGCTGCTCTTCATCGACAACATCTTCCGCTTCACCCAGGCCGGTTCCGAGGTCTCCACCCTGCTCGGCCGGATGCCGAGCGCGGTGGGTTACCAGCCGACCCTGGCCGACGAGATGGGCGAGCTCCAGGAGCGGATCACCTCCGTCCGGGGCCAGGCCATCACCTCGATGCAGGCGATCTACGTGCCGGCGGACGACTACACCGACCCCGCCCCGGCCACCACGTTCGCCCACCTGGACGCGACCACCAACCTGGAGCGGTCGATCTCCGACAAGGGCATCTACCCGGCCGTGGACCCGCTGGCGTCCTCGTCCCGGATCCTCGCCCCGGAGTTCGTCGGCGCCGAGCACTTCCAGGTGGCCACCGAGGTGAAGCGGATCCTGCAGCGCTACAAGGACCTGCAGGACATCATCGCCATCCTCGGCATCGAGGAGCTCTCCGAGGAGGACAAGGTCACGGTCGGCCGGGCCCGCCGGATCGAGCGCTTCCTGTCCCAGAACACCTACGCGGCGGAGCAGTTCACCGGCGTGCCGGGTTCGACGGTCCCGATCAAGGAGACCATCGAGGCGTTCCGGAAGATCAGCGAGGGTGAGTACGATCACTTCCCCGAGCAGGCGTTCTTCATGTGCGGCGGTCTCGAGGACCTGGAGCGCAAGGCGCAGGAGCTGATGAAGGGCTGACCATGCCCGGAAAAAGGCCGCCCCGGCAATGCCGGGGCGGCCTTTTGTTCATCTTCGGGACCTATCATCGCCGCTGCCCGACTCGTCGCGGTCGGCAGCGGCGTGGCCGTCACGGTACGGTTCAACGCGCGCTCGCCGGGATCGGGCGCTGATTCGTGCAACTGTTTCGGCTACGCGCGCCGTCTTTATAGGCGTGACGATCGGAGATGCTCGTGGGTAAGGCCGGCAAGAACGGCCGCAGGAAGTCCATCTGGCGGGGTGTGCCGCGGTGGGCCCGGATCTGCACCGTCTTCGGCACCGTGCTGATGGTGCTCAGCGGCGCGGTGCTGGTCGGCACCGAGGTGCTGATGGCCCGCTACGAGGGCGCGGTCGGCAAGGCGGACCTCTTCGGCGACCAGGCCGCCGGTGCCCAGGAGCGCAAGAGCGACATCAAGGGCCCGCTCAACATCCTGCTGGTCGGTATCGACCCGCGCAACCCGGAGACTCCGCCGCTGGCCGACTCGATCATGGTGCTGCACGTGCCCGCCGAGATGGACCGGGCCTACCTCTTCTCGCTGCCCCGGGACCTCGTCGTCGACATCCCCAAGTTCAGCAAGGCGAACTTCAGTGGCGAGACCACCAAGCTGAACGCCGCGATGGCCTTCGGCAGCCGGGTCCCCGGGGAGAACCCGGACGCGGCCCGCGGCTTCGAGCTGCTGGCCATGACCGTGCAGAAGGTCACCGGCATCAAGCGCTTCGACGCCGGCGCCATCATCAACTTCACCGGTTTCCAGAAGATCGTCGACGCGATGGGTGGCGTCGACATGTACATCGAGCGGGACGTGAGGTCCGAGCACCGCGAGCCGAGCGGCAAACATCGGGAAGGCAAGCCGGGCGGTGGGGGCTACATCGGGCCGCAGGCGGTGTACAAGAAGGGCAACCGTCACCTCAGCGGCTGGCAGGCGCTGGACTACGTCCGGCAGCGCTACCCGGTGAACGGCGTCCCGGACGCCGACTACGGGCGGCAGCGCCACCAGCAGCAGTTCGTCAAGGCGATGGTGGGCCAGGCGTTCAGCGCGGACGTGGTGACCAACCCGATCAAGCTGGACCGGGTGCTCCGCGCCGCCGGCCAGTCGCTGATCTTCAACGGTCGGGGGAGCAGCGTGGTCGACTTCGCCATCGCGCTGAAGAACATCCGCCCCAACACCATCCAGATGGTCAAGCTGCCCGGCGGTGGGGTCTACGAGGGCAAGAAGTACAAGGGTGAGCAGTTCCAAGCCGGTGTGGACGACTTCTTCACCGCCCTGCACAACGAGCAGCTCGACCCGTTCCTGCTGGAGCACCCGGAGTTTCAGAACAAGACCAAGTGAGTCGTGGCCCAGCTCTCGCCACCCGCGTTGGGGACGCCGCGGCGGCCGGACTAGACTTTGCCCAATCCGCCGCCGCAGCAAGGAGACAGCGTGGCACAGCAGCTTCACGTCGAGCTGGTAGCCGTCGAGGAGAAGGTCTGGTCCGGCGACGCCGAGATGGTGGTTGCCCGGACGACCGAGGGTGAGCTGGGCGTGCTGCCCGGGCACGCGCCTCTGCTCGGCCAGCTCGCCGAGCCCGGTCAGGTCCGGATCAAGCTCGCCGGCGGTCAGCAGGTCTCCTACGAGGTGGCCGGTGGCTTCCTTTCGGTGAGCGCCGAGGGTGTCACCGTCCTCGCCGAGAGCGCCACCCCGGTCGACTCCGCGCAGAGTCGCTGAGCCCCACCGTCGATGGAGATCGTCGAAGGGATCGGAATCGGCTTCGCTGTCCTTCTCGGCGCGATCCTGTTCCTCTTCGTCCGGCGAGCCCTGGTCACCCGTAGCGGTGGCATCATCCGGCTCAGCGTCCGGGTCTCCACGATGCTCGACGGCCGGGGCTGGTCGCCCGGCTTCGGCCGGTTCGCCGGCGACGAGCTTCGCTGGTACCGGATGTTCAGCTTCGCGCTGCGGCCCAAGCGGGTGCTCTCCCGCAAGGGGTTGGCGGTCGAGCGACGGCGGCTGCCCGAGGGGCAGGAACGGCTCTCCATGCCGGCCGACTGGGTGATCCTCCGCTGTACCAGTCACCACGCACCGGTGGAGATCGCCATGGCGCGATCCACGGTCACCGGCTTCCTCTCCTGGCTCGAGGCCGCCCCACCCGGGGCGGTCTCGCCGCGTCTGGCCTCCCAGGACTGGCCGGCGGCCTGAGCCGCCCGGCCCCGCCGAACCGCCCGCCCGAGGGGCGTGCGGCCGGCGCGGCGCGCTGGACGGCAACGAGCACTGAACACCGAGCACCGAGCCGACGCTGGTCCCGGGATCACCCGGCGACCAGCTCCACCTCGTAGCCCTGACCGTCGCTGAGGTAGCCGGCGTAGGTCTGCGGGCCTCCGGCGTGCGGGTGCCGGTCCGGGAAGAGCAGCGTCCAGCCGTACCCCGGGGCCGCCTCGACCAGCCGGTCCACGGCGGCCGGCGGGCCTGCGTGGAAGGCGAGGTGGTTGAGCCCCGGCGCGAGCCGGTCGTGCCGCCTGTCCCGCATCGCCGGCGACTGCTCCAGCACCAGGTACGTCGGGCCGAGCCGCCAGGACCGCCCGGCCGGCCACTCCTGGAACGGCGTCCAGCCCAGCTCGCCGAGGAGCCAGCCCCAACTGCGTGTGGCGGCGGCCAGGTCGGGGATCCAGAGCTCGACGTGGTGCAGCGCGCCGACCGTCAGCGCGTCCCGCCCGGGACCCATAGCACATCTCCGGCCGGATTTGCCGTTCTTGCCAGGATAAAGAGCAGATCAGAGAGTCGGTTGAGATACTTTGCCGGGAGAGTGCTGGTCCGCTCCGGGTCGTGGCTGACCAGCGCCCATGCCGCACGCTCGGCACGCCGGGCGGTGGTCCGCGCCACGTGCAGCAGTGCCGCACCCGCGGTGCCGCCGGGGAGGATGAAGGAGTCGAGCTTGCTCAGGCGCGCGTTGTACTCGTCGCACCAGCCCTCGAGGCGCTCGACGTACTCCTCGGTGACGCGCAGCGGCGGATACTTCGGCTCCGGTTCGACGGGCGTGGACAGGTCGGCGCCCACGTCGAACATGTCGTTCTGGATCGACCCGAGGACCACCCGCAGCTCGTCGTCGAGCTGCCCCAGGGCGAGCGCGACGCCGATCGCCGCGTTGCACTCGTCGACGTCGGCGTACGCGGCGATCCGTGGATCGGTCTTCGGCACCTGCTCGTTGTTGCTCAGCCTTGTCATGCCGGCATCGCCGGCCTTGGTGTAGATGCGCGTGAGGTGGACGGCCATGACGCACAGCCTACGGATACCGGACCTGACCATCCCGGCGCGGCCGGATGCCGTCGCCGGCTGGCCGGCAACGGTCGGTCCGGGTGACGCCGGTGATACCGCGGTCAACGACATCGACGTCATCCGGGTCGCCGGCGGCGCCCGGCTGGCCGGCACGGTGCACGTCGTCGGGGCCAAGAACTCGGCTTTGAAGCTGATGGCCGCCGCGCTGCTCGCGCCCGGACGCAGCGTGATCACCAACGTCCCCCGGATCACCGACATCGCGATCATGGGCGAGGTACTGCGCCGGCTCGGCTGTGACGTCCGGTTCGACGCGGACGACCCGGTGGACCCGATGGTGGCCCGGGGCGGGGTGGCCCGTTCCCGGTCGGTCTCCATCGACGTGCCCGAGCAACCGGGCGCGGACGCCGACTACGACCTGGTCCGCCGGCTGCGGGCCTCGATCTGTGTGCTCGGCCCGCTGCTGGCCCGTCGGGGGTACGTGCGGGTGGCCCACCCGGGCGGCGACGCCATCGGCTCGCGCGGCCTGGACATGCACATCTCCGGTCTGACCCGGATGGGCGCCGAGATCTCCGGCGAGCACGGCTTCGTCATCGCCTCCGCGCCGCACGGCCTGCACGGCGCCGAGATCATGCTGGACTTCCCGAGCGTGGGTGCCACCGAGAACCTGGTGATGGCGGCGGTGCTGGCGCGCGGCGCCACGGTGATCGACAACGCGGCCCGGGAACCGGAGATCGTGGACATCTGCACGATGCTCCAGCAGATGGGCGCGCAGATCTCCGGCGCCGGCACGTCCACCCTGCACATCGAGGGGGTGCCCGCGCTGCGGCCGGTGCGGCACGCCACGGTGGGGGACCGGATCGTCGCCGGCACCTGGGCGTTCGGCGCGGCGATGACCCGGGGCGACGTGACGGTGACCGGGGCCGACCCGGCTTTCCTGGAGGTCGCGCTGGACAAGCTGGTCGCCGCCGGCGGGCTGGTGGAGACCCGGGGGGACGCCTTCCGGATCCGGATGGACGAGCGGCCGGTCGCGGTGGACGTGGTGACCCTTCCGTTCCCCGGCTTCGCCACCGACCTGCTGCCGATGGCGATCGGGCTGGCCGCGGTGAGCGACGGCGCGTCGCTGATCACGGAGAACATCTTCGACGGCCGGTTCATGTTCGCCAACGAGATGATGCGCCTCGGCGCCGACATCAAGACCGACGGGCACCACGCGGTGGTACGGGGCCGGGACAGCCTCTCCGGGGCGCCGGTGCGGGCCACCGACATCCGGGCCGGAGCGGGGCTGATCATCGCGGGCCTCTGCGCGGACGGGGTCACCGAGGTCTCGCACGTGCACCACGTCGACCGCGGCTACCCGGACTTCGTCGCCGATCTGCGGGCGCTGGGCGTGGAGGTCGAGCGCGGCACCGCCCCGGAGGAGCCCGAGCTGACCATCTGACCTCGGAGACGGCTTAGCGGTCGTTCAGGCTCGCCGACTAGGGTGCTGGCAGACACTCAATCAGGCGAGGGAGAAGCAGATGGCGGGTCGACTCGCAGTCGTCGGGGCGGGGCTGATGGGCTCCGGGATCGCCCAGGTGGCGGCGCAGGCGGGCTGGCAGGTGACGCTGCGGGACCTGGATGACACGGCCACCGGCCGGGGCGTCGCCGGCATCCGGAAGTCGCTGGAGAAGTTCGCCGAGAAGGGCAAGATCGAGGCTTCCGAGGTCGAGACGGTGCTGGGCCGGATCACCCCGACCACCGATCTGGAGGCCGCCGCTGACGCGGACATCGTGGTGGAGGCGGTCTTCGAACGGTTGGAGATCAAGCACGAGGTGTTCCGGGCGCTGGACAAGATCTGCAAGTCAGACGCGATCCTCGCGACCAACACGTCGGCCATCCCGGTGACCCAGATCGCCGCGGTGACCGAGCGCCCCGAGTCCGTGGTCGGCACTCACTTCTTCTCGCCGGTGCCGATGATGCAGCTCTGCGAGCTGGTCCGGGGCTACAAGACCAGCGACGCCACGCTGGCCACCGCCAAGGCGTTCGCCGAGGAGATCGGCAAGACGGTGGTGGTGGTCAACCGGGACATCGCCGGGTTCGTCACCACCCGGCTGATCGCCGCGCTGGTGGTCGAGGCGGTCAAGCTGGTCGAGTCCGGCGTGGTGTCGGCCGAGGACCTGGACACCGCCTGCCGGCTCGGCTTCGGCCACGCCATGGGCCCGCTGGCCACCACCGACCTGACCGGGGTCGACGTGCTGCTGCACGCGGCGAAGAACATCTACACCGACACGGCGGACGAGAAGTTCTTCCCGCCGGAGCTGCTCCAGCGGATGGCGACCGCGGGCGACCTCGGCCGCAAGACCGGCAAGGGCTTCTACACGTACTGAGCCGACATCGCCGGCGGCGCCGGCGGCGCTCGCCCCGGGTGGGGCGGGTGGTCGCCGGCGCCCGGCGCCGTGCTCAGGCCGACGGTGCCGGTATCGCCGGGACGGGTTCGGGGGTGGTCCGCCGCAGCCCCGAGGTGAGCGCGACGGTGGCGGCCAGCGATGCCCCGGCCAGCAGCGCGACGGCCCAGTACGTCGGGACCAGGTCCGCGACCGTGCCGGCGAGCGCGGCGCACACCGCCTGCCCGGCCATCATGCCGTTCTGGTGCAGGCCGAGCACCTGACCTCGGGCCTCCGGTGGCGAGTGGGCGATCAGCCGCTCCTGCAGCGGCAGCGCGGCGGCGAAGCCGACCGAGGCGACCAGCGCGACGAGCATGGCCACCGGTAGCGGTGGCGACAGCAGGAACACCAGGTAGGGGACGGCGAGCAGCAACCGCAGGCCGGGAATCCACCGCTCCCGGCGGGTCGCGGTCAGGAACCGCCCGACCACCACGTCCCCGGTCAGCATGCCGAGGGCGGCGGCGGCGAAGAGGAAGCCGGCGCGGTCGCCGGCGTACGGCACGAAGAGCGCCTCGCACCCGACGATCAGACCGTTGGGCACCCAGAGGTTCAACAGCAGCGACCGACGGCCCGGGTGTGCCCACAGCTCCCGGTTCACCCGGAGGGTGCGCGTGATCGTCGTCCGCTCGGTGACCCGGACCGGGCGTTCGGCCAGCCCGAACCAGCCCACCGCGGCGGACACCGCCCGCAGCGCAGCGGCGAGCAGGAACACCTGGTACGGGCTCAGCCAGACGAGCAGGGCGCCGGCCAACCCGAACCCGGCGATCTGCATCACCCCGACGCTCGTGTTCATGGTGGCCCGGGCCAGTACGTAGGCGTTGGCGGGGACGATGTCGGTGAGCAGCGCCCACCGGGCCCCACCGGTGATCGAGCCGAGGTACGCGCTGACGAAGATGATCGCGAAGCGGGCCCACAGCGGCAGCCCGGGTATCGCCTGCACCGCCGCCCCGGCGGCGACCAGCAGCGCGGTGAGGGTCAGCGCCCGGCGGGGCGGCAGGCTGTCCGCGGCCGACAGCAGTGTCAGGCTGCCGAGCACGCCGGCCAGCGGTGCGCCGAACATGCTCAGGGCGGTGAGCAGCGCCGAGCCGGTCGACGCGTAGGTCAACGCGCCCAGCGCCAGCGCCGAGGTGGTGTGCGCGGCGATCCCCGCGCAGTTGGCCAGGAACAGGTTGCGGAACTCGCGGGCGGCGAACAGGTCTGCGTACGTCCTCACGGGACGATCGTCCGGGGTGCCGGGCGCGTCTCCTAGAGTTACGTCTGGAGGCGAAACATGGGCGTCTGGCAGGTGCCGTCGGATCTGCTCGCGCGCAGCCGCTTCACGGTCTCGCCCATGGTCGAGACGGTCGCCGCGCTGCGCGCGCTGTACAACCCGCGTACGCCCTGGCAGCGGGCCTGGGCAGGGCCGCACGCCGAGGCGTTCCGGGGGATGCTGGCCGCCCGGCCGGTGGCCCGCGCGGTGCTGTCCGCGTCGTTCAATCCCCGCTGGATCGCCGACTTCTTCACCATCGCGCCCGCCCAGCCGGAACCGACCTTCCCGGCCGAGTTGTCGGCCGTCGGCCGGTTGTCCGACGACGAGATCCGGGCCGACCTGCGGGCCACCCGCCCGGATCCGCTCGCCACCGAGCTGCTGGCGGCCGGCCTCACCGGTCAGGTGGTGGAGCTGCTCGACTGGGTCTGGACGCACACCGTCGAGCCGGAGTGGCCGGAGCGGGAACGCCGGTTGCGGGCGGACATCGTCGCCCGCACCAGCGCGTTGAGCACGGGCGGCTGGGCGGGGGTGGTCGCCGGCCTCAACCGCGACATGCGCTGGCTGGGCGACGGTCGGCTCCAGATCAACGACTATCCGGAGCCGCCCCTGTCGCTGGAGCGGGCCGAGCAGCTGGTCTTTCTGCCGGCGCACTGCCGGCGCGGCTGGGTGGTGTGGGACCTGCCCGCCCGGTTCGGGATGGTCTATCCGGTGCGCGGCATCCTGGTGGATCCCGTCTCACCGGCGCCCGACGGGCTCGCCCGGCTGATCGGCGCGAACCGGGCCAACATCCTGGCCCGGCTGGACGCGCCGCTGAGCACCTCGCAACTGGTGGTGGTGACCGGGCTGTCCCTCGGGACGGTGAGTGACCACCTGCGGGTGCTGCTCGACGCGGGCGCCGTCAGCAAACGGCGGTCCGGGCGCGAGGTGCTCTACTGGCGTACGCCGCTCGGTGCCGCGCTCGCCGCCGGCGGGTGAGCGGGGAGGCTCGACCGGCGGCGCCGGAACCGCTGCGGTGGATCAGCCGTCCCGCTTGGTGGTCCAGCGGAACGTGGTCAGGCAGAGCACCAGGCCGATCACGCACCAGGCGCCGAGGACCAGGGCGACCCGGCCCAGCTCGAACGAGCCGCCGGGCTCCTGGCCGCCGAAGCTCTCCGGCAGGAAGACCGAGCGCAGCCCCTGGCACATCCACTTGAGTGGGAAGAGCGCGGCCACCTGCTGCATCCAGCTCGGCAGCTCGGTGAAGACGAAGAACACCCCGGAGATGAACTGGAGCACCAACGCGACCGGGGTGACCACCGCGGAGCCGCTGCGCGCGGTGCGGGCCAGCGAGGAGATGGCGATGCCGCAGAGCGTGCAGGCCGTCACCCCGAGCAGGGAGACCCAGCCGAAGGTGAGCCACCGCCCGGAGCTGCCCGGCAGGTCCAGGTCGAAGAACGCCACCGAGACGGCGAGCAGCAGCAGCGTCTCCGCGACGCCGATCGCCACCACCATGAGCACCTTGCCGGCGAAGTAGACCCACTTCGGCATCGGCGTGCCCCGGTAGCGCTTCAACACCCCGCGATCCCGCTCGATCGGGATCCAGATGCCGAGGTTCTGGAAGCTCACCGTCATCAGGCCGGTGGCGATCATGCCGGTGATGAAGTACTGCGTGTAGCTGACCCCGGGGGCGATCTCGTCGCTGAAGATCGCCGCGAAGATCAGGATCATGATGACCGGGAAGCCCATCGTGAAGACGACGGATTCCCGGCTGCGCAGGAACTGGGTGATCTCCAGCCGGCCCTGCCGCAGCCCGAGAGCGACCGGACCGGGCCGCCGGCCCGGGCTGGCGGCGACCGGAGCCGCCGGCTTCGTGGTGGTGGTCATCGGTGTCCGATCATCGTGAGATAGATGTCTTCCAGGGTCGGCCGGGTCACGGTCAGCCCGGGCACCTCGCCGCCGTGGCGCGCGGCCAGCTCCGCCACCAGCGCCGTCGGCGTCGCGCTCTGCGTGCTCTGCACCGCACCCTCCGGGGTACGCCAGGAGACGGTCGCCAGCGCCTCCCGACGGTTGCCGAGCTGGTCCGGCGCGGCCACCTCGACCAGCCGGCCACCGGCGATCACGCCGACCCGGTCGGCCAGCGCCTCCGCCTCGTCGAGGTAGTGGGTGGTGAGCACGATGGTGGTGCCGGCGGCGGCCAGGTCGCGGATCAGCTCCCAGAACTCCCGGCGCGCCTCCGGGTCGAAGCCGGTGGTCGGCTCGTCCAGGAAGAGCAGTTCGGGCCGGCCGACGATGCCCAGCGCCACGTCGAGGCGGCGCTTCTGCCCGCCGGAGAGGGTGTGCGTACGGGCCCGGGCCTTGGCCGCCAGCCCGACGCGCTCGATCACCTTGTCCGGGTCGTCGGCGTCGGGATAGAAGCCGGCGAAGTGCCGGACCACCTCGGCGACGGTCAGCTCGTCGAACTCGCCGGTGCCCTGGAGCACGATGCCCACCCGGGACCGCCAGTCGGCAGCCGGCGCCGCCGGATCGCTGCCCAGCACGGTGACCTCGCCGGCGTCCCGGCGGCGATAACCCTCCAGGATCTCCACCGTGGTGGTCTTGCCTGCGCCGTTCGGGCCGAGCAGGGCGAACACCTCACCGCGACGGACGTCGAGGTCCAGGCCGGCCACCGCGACGTTGTCGCCGTACGCCTTGCGCAGCCCTCGCACCGAGATCGCGAGCTCGTCATCCATGGGTCAAGTGTGCGGCCTGACCACGGCGGTGAGCTGGGCGGGGTGTGGTGGTCGCCGCCATGTCGCGCCCTTCGCGCCCGGACGTCCCCTCCATGGACCTGTGTGGTTTTCCACAGCCCAGGTGACTGAACGGTAACTTAGACTCCGGCCATGGACGAGAAGGCCCTCCCGGGGCGGCTGCCGGAGCGCGACCGCCCCTGGGTGATGCGCACCTACGCCGGGCACAGCTCGGCCGCCGCGACCAACGCCCTCTTCCGTCGCAATCTCGCCAAGGGGCAGACCGGCCTGTCGGTCGCCTTCGATCTGCCCACCCAGACCGGGTACGACCCGGACCACGAGCTGGCCGCCGGCGAGGTGGGCCGGGTCGGTGTGCCGGTCGCCCATCTCGGCGACATGCGGGCCCTCTTCGACGGCATCCCGCTCGGCGAGATGAACACCTCGATGACCATCAACGCGCCGGCGATGTGGCTTCTCGCCCTCTACGCCACGGTCGGCCAGGAACAGGGCGCCGAGCCGACCCGCTTCGCCGGGACGACCCAGAACGACATCATCAAGGAGTACCTGTCCCGGGGGACGCACATCTTTCCGCCGGCGGCGTCGCTGCGGCTGACCGCCGACGTCATCGCCTACACGCTGCGCGAGATGCCGCGGTGGAACCCGGTCAACATTTGCTCGTACCACCTGCAGGAGGCGGGCGCGACCCCGGTGCAGGAGGTCGGCTTCGCGCTGGCCACCGCGGTCGCCGTGCTCGACACGGTCCGCGACTCCGGCCAGGTGCCCGCCGAGCGAATGGGCGAGGTGGTGCAGCGGATCTCGTTCTTCGTCAACGCCGGGGTGCGCTTCGTCGAGGAGATCGCCAAGATGCGCGCCTTCGGCGCGCTCTGGGACGAGATCACCCGGGACCGGTACGGCGTGACCGAGTCCAAGCAGCGCCGGTTCCGCTACGGGGTGCAGGTCAACTCGCTGGGGCTGACCGAGGCCCAGCCGGAGAACAACATCCAGCGCATCGTGCTGGAGATGCTCGGGGTCACCCTCTCCCGCGACGCCCGGGCCCGCGCGGTGCAACTGCCCGCCTGGAACGAGGCGCTCGGCCTGCCCCGGCCCTGGGACCAGCAGTGGTCGCTGCGGATGCAGCAGGTGCTCGCGTACGAGTCGGACCTGCTCGAATACCCCGACCTCTTCGCCGGCTCACACGTGATGACCGCGCTGGTGGACGAGATCGTCACCGGGGCCCGGACCGAGCTGGACGCGGTGCTGGAGATGGGCGGCGTGGTCGCCGCGGTGGAGACCGGCTACCTGAAGAGCGCGTTGGTCGCCTCGCTGGCCGACCGGCGGCGCCGGATGGAGGCCGGCTCGGACGTGGTGGTCGGGGTCAACCGGTTCACCGAGACCGAGGAGTCACCGCTGACCGCGGCCGGCGCGGAGGCGGTCGAGCAGGTGGACCCGGCGGTGGAGGCCGCCGCCTCGGACGGCGTACGCCGGTGGCGGGCCGGGCGCGACGGCGCGGCGGTCGACGCGGCGCTGGCCCGGCTCCGCGCCGACGCGGCGACCAGCGCGAACCTGATGCCGGCGACGCTGGAATGTGTACGGGCCGGGGTGACCACCGGCGAGTGGGCGGGCGCGCTGCGCCAGATCTTCGGCGAGTACCGGGCGCCTACCGGGCTGACCGGGGGTGCCGGCGCCGGCGCCGACGCGGGGCTCGTCGACGTGCGGGACCGGGTCACCGCCACCGCCCGGGAGCTGGGCAGCGGCCGGCTGCGGTTGCTGGTCGGCAAGCCTGGCCTGGACGGGCACTCCAACGGCGCCGAGCAGATCGCGGTGCGGGCCCGGGACGCCGGCTTCGAGGTGGTTTATCAGGGCATCCGGCTGACCGCCGGGCAGATCGTCGCGGCCGCCGTCGAGGAGGACGTCGACCTGGTCGGGCTCTCCGTGCTCTCCGGTTCGCACCTGGCGGCGGTGCCGGCGGTGCTGGACGGGCTGCGCGCCGCCGGCCGGAGCGACCTGCCGGTGGTGGTCGGCGGCATCATCCCGGCCGGGGACGCCGACCAGCTCCGCGCCGCCGGCGTGGCCCGGGTCTTCACCCCGAAGGACTTCGCCCTCACCGGCATCATCGACGAGCTGGTCACGGTGATCCGCGAGGCCAACGGCCTGGCCTGAGCCGACCGAGATCGCACCGGCCCGCGCCGGGGTCAGCGCTCGTCGTAGGTCATGCAGTCGGCGAGGTCGTTGTCCGGGCCGACCCGGATCGCCGGAGCCCGGCACTCCAACTGCGCGTTGTGCCGGCAGTCGGCCCGCTGGCAGGCTCCGACCTGGGCGATCAGGTCGGCCACACCCGCGCGCACCGGCAGCTCCACGAAGGTGTGGCAGTGCGCGTGGTCGGCGCTGCCGATGGTGATGGCGAAGGCGTGCCAGTCGCCGGTCTGGTTGTACGCGCACGCCGCTACGACGCACTCCTCGACGCGGGGCATCTGCATCGCTGTGGTCATGCCGGCCTCCTCGGGCTTTTGCCTAAATTTTAGGCTTTTGCCAGGCCGCTGGCTGTGGATCGCCCGCCCCGCCGGGCTGCCCGACCGCCGTCACCGCAGCGGGTCGGCGAGCACCTCGGAGAGCGGCGCCGGTTGCAGCCCCCGCTCGGCCAGGCCGGCCAGGATGTGCGGCAGCGCCTCGTCGGTCATCGGCGCGTTCGCCTCGGTGACGTGCATGATGATCACCGAACCGGGACGCGCCTGCGACAGGACCGCCCGGACGAGTGGCCGCCACGAGGTCGCGAACGGGTCGCCGCTCACCACGTCGCCGTCCACCACGGTGACGCCGAGTGGTGCCAGGGCGGCCAGTGCGGTGCGGTCGTGGCAGAGGCCGGGGAAGCGGAAGTACCGGGTCTGCCGGCCCCCGTACGGCGCGATCACGTCGAACGTCCGGGCCACGTCGGCGGTCATCTCCCGCTCCCGGATCCGGGGCAGTTGATAGCAGTCCGGGGTGAAGGCCAGGTGTCCGTAGGTGTGGTTGGCCAGTTCGAAGCGCGGGTTGCCGGCCAATCGCCGGGTCACCTGCGGGTACTGCTCGACCCACTTGCCGGTGAGAAAGAACGTCGCGGGCACCTGCTCCCGCTCCAGCAGGTCGATGATCGCCAGGTTCGCGTACGACCGCACCGCGCCGCTGCGCAGTTGCCGCCGCATCGCGTCGGTCATGTCGGCGTCGAAGGTGAGTGCCACCTTGTTGCCGGTACGCGGCCCGTGGTCGACCACGGGCGGCCGGATGCCGGGTCGGGTCGCGCCGGGCGGTGCTCCGAAGCTCGCCCCGGCTGCCGGCGGCGAGGCGGTGGCCGGCTCGGGTGACGCCGGCGTACCCGGGCCGCCCGCCCCAACTGTCCCGGTCGGGCCCGGGCCGTCCGGGAGGTAACCCGTGCCGGGTGCGCCGTGTTCGGCCCGGTCGGTGCCGGGCAGTCGGGCCAGGCTTGCGTTCACCGGCTCGTGGCGGGGGAGTGGGCCGGTCAGCAGGGCCGCCACGCCGGCCAGAGCGGCCAGCATCGCGGTGAGCGGAACGCGGAGTTTCTTCACGGGCACCGGGAGATGATCGCAGCGCCGCCCGTCCCGTGGTGGCCCCGATGTCCGCGCCGGCCCCGATCCGACCCGGGTCCGATGAATGTCGGGGTGTCCGGGTCGCCGGGATACGCCGACCTCCTTGAACCCGAGAAGATCGAGCAAGTCTGGCTCTTGGCCGAGTCGGCGGGCGACACGTCTGGGGTGACTGTCCGGTTCCGCGGCGCGGGTCGCTGTGCCATCCGGTGTGACCTGGGCGGATTGCGCACGTCTGCGGTGTGACCGGGGGCATCCGGGGGCCGGAATGATGGGTGGCCGGGCGTCGTTGAATATCCGCGACGGCCGAGGTAGCAGCCCCGTCAGCCGGTCGGCGGCGCGGGCCCGGCCCCCCGGAATGATGGCGGGCTGCCGGTCGTTACATCTGGTCCCGGCCGGTGGCCCGGCCCCCCGGAATGATGGCGGGCCCCCGGTCGTTACATCTGGACCCGGCACCGTGAGGCCCCCCGGCCTCGCACGCCGGATGGCCGATGAGCCGCCCTGCTGGTGTGGCCCGGCCGGAAGACTTTTCCCCCTTTGATTCATGAGCGCCCTGTCGAGGTGCTTCACACCCGCGCGTGAACCCCGACCCCCGTCGGTGGTGTGGGTGTCTACCCCCGAATTGGAGCTTTCCCGATGAACACGATCATGCGTAAGAGTGTTATCGGTCTTGCTGGTCTGGCTTTCGCCGGTGGTGTGATCGGTGGTCCGATCGCGGCGCACGACGCGCAGCCGGTCGACAGCAAGCCCGTCGCGGTGCTGCAGGTCGACAAGCCGGGTGTGGACAAGGCCAAGCTGATCCCGCACGGCGTGCAGGGCGAGCAGTCCCACATCGACCTGAACGACGAGCAGACCAAGAATGTGAAGGCGATCATCGCGGCGACGAAGAAGTCGGGTCTGGACGAGCGGGCCGCGGTCATCTCGATCGCCACGTCGCTGCAGGAGTCGAAGCTGGAGAACCTGGGCCACCTCGGCGACATGAACGACCATGATTCGCTGGGTCTGTTCCAGCAGCGCCCGTCCAGTGGTTGGGGTACGCCGGAGCAGATCACGGATCCTGAGTACTCGACGATGGCGTTCCAGAAGGGTCTGAAGCAGGTTGATGGTTGGCAGGACATGCCGCTGACCGAGGCCGCGCAGACGGTGCAGGTGTCGGCCTACCCGGACGCCTACGCCCAGTGGGAGCAGCAGGCCGCTGACCTGGTCGCGCAGTACTGGAACAGCTGACAACCGCAAAGCGATCTGATCGCTGGCCGGCACCCCACCCGGGGTGCCGGCCAGCGGCGTCTTCGCGTGTCGTGGCCGACCAGGCGACGGGTCGACGGCGGCCGTCCGAGTCAGACGCGGAAACCGGCAGCCCGGGCCGCCTGCCGTTCCCGGCGGCGGTCGCCCCGGCGGCGCCGGAACCAGAAGACGAAGACCACCAGTCCGGCCAGGAAGAGCAGCACCAGCACCGGCAGCAGGATCGCGACGACCGACATCAGCGCGCTGGTCGCGTCCTCGGCGGTGCTGGCCACCGGGGCGCCGACCCCGGCGGTGGTCGCGTTGATGACCGGCCGGGCTGCCGACTTGAGCAGGTGCACGCCGAAGGCGATGAGCACGCCGGTCGCCACCGGCACCCACTGGTGCGAGGAGAAGAAGCTGCCCGGGTCGCTCACCGTGACCGTCTCCGCGGTCGAGCCCGCGCCGAAGGCCAGGCCTCCCGCGGTCGGCCGGACCACGGTCTGCACCACGTCGTTGACGTGGTCGACCACCGGCACCTTGTCGGCGACCACCTCGACGGCGAGCAGCACCGCCAGGATGGCGATGACCCAGCCGTTCCCGAGCCAGGACCAGCCGCCCGGCAGGTCGACCAGATCGGTGTACCGGGCGAGCAGACCCATGATGAGCAGCGGGATGTAGGCGTTCAGTCCCGCCGAGGCGGCGAGGCCGGTTCCGGTGAGGAGTTCGAGCACGGTCTCAGCATCCCATCGGCGCGCCAGTGCCGCTCGGTGGCGATCGCCGGTCCCTCCGCTACCCTCGTCGGGTGCGGTTGGTCATTGCGAAGTGCTCGGTGGACTATGTCGGACGACTCTCGGCGCACCTGCCGCCGGCGACCCGGTTGCTCATGGTGAAGGCCGACGGGTCGGTCTCCATCCACGCCGACGACCGTGCGTACAAGCCGCTCAACTGGATGAGTCCGCCCTGCCGGCTGGAAGAGGCGCCGGGAGTGTGGCGGGTGGTCAACAAGGCCGGCGAGGAGCTGCGGATCACCCTCGAGGAGATCTTCCAGGACACCTCGTACGAGTTGGGCATCGACCCGGGGCTGCGCAAGGACGGCGTGGAGGCGCACCTCCAGGAACTGCTGGCCGCCAACCCGGGCACCCTCGGCGAGGGGTTCACGCTGGTGCGTCGCGAGTACATGACCGCGATCGGCCCGGTGGACCTGCTCTGCCGGGACGGCGACTCCCGGGCGGTCGCCGTCGAGGTGAAGCGGCGCGGCGAGATCGACGGGGTGGAGCAGCTCACCCGCTACCTCGAACTGATGAACCGTGATCCGCTGCTCGCCCCGGTCGCCGGGGTCTTCGCCGCGCAGGAGATCAAGCCACAGGCGCGGGTGCTCGCCACCGACCGGGGGATCCGCTGCGTGGTCGTCGACTACGACAAGCTGCGCGGCATCGAGCGCGACGAGCTGACGCTGTTCTGATCGGCGGTCCGGCGCTCACCTGCCGTACATCACCTTGATCGCCTTGACGAGTCGGGCCACGTCGGCCGGGGTGCGTTCGAAGGTCATCGAGGGCAGCAGCGAACGGGCCCGCCGCCGGGTGATCGCCTTGGCCCGGCCGAACTCGCGCAGCCCGTCCTCGCCGTGGATCCGGCCGAAGCCCGAGTCGCCCACCCCGCCGAACGGCAGCGTGGACATTCCGGCGAAGGTGAGGGTCGAGTTGACCGAGGCCATCCCCGAGCGCAGCCGCCGGGCGATCGCCACCGCCTGCCGCCGGCCGAAGACCGAGCCGCCCAGGCCGTACGGCAGGGCGTTGGCCTTGGCGACGGCCTCGTCGGCGTCGCGGACCCGGTTGATGGTCAGCGTCGGGCCGAACGTCTCCTCCCGGACGGCGGCCGAATCCTCCGGAACGTCGACGAGCACCGTCGGCCGTACGTAGGGCGGCTGCACCGCGTCCGCGCCGCCCAGCACCGCCCGCCCACCCCGGGCCAGCGCGTCGTCGATGTGCCGGCGGATCACCGCGAGCTGGTCGGGCATGGTGATCGGGCCGAGGTCGGCGCCGTCCGGGCCGACGGTCAGCCGGCCGGCCCGGGCGACCACCTTCTCGACGAAGGCGTCGAAGACCGGCTCGACCGCGTAGACCCGCTCGATGCCGATGCAGGTCTGCCCGGCGTTGGTCAACCCGCCCCAGACGCAGGCCTCGGCGGCGGCGTCCAGGTCGGCGTCCGCGTCGACGATCATCGCGTCCTTGCCGCCCGCCTCCAGCAGCACCGGCGTCAGCGACTCGGCGCAGGCGGCCATCACCTTCTTCGCGGTGGCCGTGGAGCCGGTGAAGGCCACCTTGCCGACCCCGGAGCGGCAGAGCGCCGCCCCGACGTCGCCGAGACCGTGCACCGCGACGAGGACCGGCTGCTCCGGCACCACCTCGGCGAAGCTGTCCACCAGCCACTGGCCGACGGTCGGCGTGTACTCGCTGGGTTTGAAGACCACCGCGTTGCCGGCCGCCAGCGCGTAGGCGGTCGAGCCGATCGGGGTGAAGACCGGATAGTTCCACGGGCCGATCACGCCGACCACCCCGTGCGGCTGGTATTCCAGGTGGCCGGAGAACTCGGCGAGGATCAGCCGGGAGCGGACCCGACGCGGGCCGAGCACCCGGCGGGCGTTGCGGGCGGCCCAGTCGATGTGCTCGATCGCGGTGACGATCTCGACGATGGCGTCGGCGACCGGCTTGCCACCCTCGACGTGCACCAGTTCGGCGAGCTGCTCGATCCGCTGGGCGAGCAGAGCCCGCCAACGCAGCAGCCGCGTCCGGCGGCCGGCGAAGCCGAGCCCGGCCCACCACTGCCCGGCGACGCGGGCCCGCTCGACCGTCGCCGCAACCTCGGCGGCGGTGGCGACCGGGAACCGC
This sequence comes from Micromonospora sp. NPDC051006, assembly GCF_044456245.1. Lineage (NCBI taxonomy): Bacteria > Bacillati > Actinomycetota > Actinomycetes > Micromonosporales > Micromonosporaceae > Micromonospora > Micromonospora sp. NPDC051006. The sequence continues at coordinate 88,670 of NZ_JBITFP010000013.1, read as the reverse complement.
CCGGCCTCGGCGCCGGTGGCCGGGCTGGTGGAGACCAGCATGCCGTCGGAGATGACCGGGGCGCCCGGGACATGCACAGCCGTCATGGCGGAAGTCTAGACCCGAAGATTACTCGCTGGTAGGGCGACGAACGGCCGAAATGTGGCATCCCGCGGCGCGTCCGACGGGCGCGGGGCCGCGGCGGCGACAGGATGGAGGTGACCAGCCCGGCCGCCCGAATCGGGGAACGGAAGGTGTCCGGCCGGCGACGCGGAGGTGGCCGCGCGGCGGTGGATGGCGACTACCGTCTGATGGCAGGCTGACGCGCGGAGTGACGGTGCCGGGTGGAGGGCTGAGGGGTCCATGGAGGAGCGTTCCGAACTGTTGCCGTTGCTGACGGTCGCCGGCGGCCCGATGCGCGGGGCGAGCTTCCGGCTGGGCCTCCATCCACAGGTGATCGGCCGGGCCCCGACGGTCGACGTGGTCGTCCACGACCCGCATCTGAGCCGGCGGCACGCCGAGGTCTGGCTGGCGCCCGACGGCGCCGCACTGCGCGACCTCGACTCGACCAACGGCACCTGGCTGAACGACCAGCGGATCAGCGAGGTGACCCGGCTCGCCGACGGCGACGTGATCCGCCTCGGCCGCACCGAGCTGCGCTTCTTCGACCCGGGTGTGGCGCGTACCGACCCGGTCGGGATCAGCTTCGGCCCGCCCCGCCGGGACCACCGGCCCACGTTGCCGCTGCCGCTGGCGACGCCGCCGACCAGGCTGCGCTGAGCCGGGCACCGACCCGGCGGCCCGCCACACCAGGGGTCGCCGCGGGGTGGGGGCGGGCCACATGGACCAGCCTCCGGCGAGCTGGCAGCATGCGCCCGATGGAGACCGAGCAGCGGATCGTCACGGCGAACGGCATCACCCAGGCGGTACGGGTGGCCGGGCCGCCGGACGGCGTGCCGGTGCTGCTGGTGCACGGCAACTGCTCGTCGGCCGCCTTCTGGGAGCCGCTGGTACGGCGGCTGCCGCACACGCTCCGGGTGGTCGCTCCCGACCTGCGCGGTTACGGCGACACGCAGACCGCCCCGGTGGACGCCACCCGGGGCCTGCGCGACTTCGCCGACGACGTCGCCGCCCTGCTCGACGAACCGGGCCTCTTCGCCGCCGACGCCCGCCCGGTGGTGGTCGGGCACTCGCTCGGCGGTGGAGTGGCGATGCAGCTGCTCGTCGACCACCCGCACCGGGTGGCCGGGCTGCTGCTCGCCGCCCCGGTCTCCCCGTACGGCTTCGGCGGCACCCGCGACGTGACCGGCACCCCGACCACACCGGACTTCGCCGGTACCGGGGCGGGCACCGCCAACCCCGACTTCGTCGCCCGGCTGGCCGCCCAGGACCGCGGCGACGACGCCCAGGCCAGCCCCCGCAACGTGCTTCGGGCCACCTATGTCGCGGACCCGGCCTCGCTCGGTGCGGACGAGGAGCTGCTGCTGGACACCGTGCTGTCCACGGCGACCGGGGACGACAACTACCCCGGCACCGCGGTCGCCTCGGCGAACTGGCCGGGCACCGCGCCCGGCGAGCGCGGGGTGCTCAACGCTCTCGCGCCGACGTACTTCCGGGTCGCCGACGAGCTGGTCGAGGTCGTCGGGAAGCCGCCGGTCACCTGGGTACGCGGCGACTCCGACGTGATCGTCTCGGACACCTCGCTCTTCGACCTGGCCTACCTCGGCTCGCTGGGCGTGCTGCCCGGCTGGCCCGGCGAGGCCCAGTGCCCGCCGCAGCCGATGATCGGCCAGACCCGGGCGGTGCTGGACCGGTACGCGGCCGCCGGTGGCGCGTACCGCGAGGTGGTGCTCCCGGGCTGTGGGCACAGCCCGCACCTGGAGCGGCCCGCCGAGTTCGTGGCCGAGCTGCTGGCGCTGACCGCCGTCCCGGCCGTCTGACCGCCCCCGGACCCGGGCCGCCCGAGCCCACCCGAAGCCGGGCGGCCCGACCCCGGAGGGGCCGTGGCCGGGTGGCATGGCCGGGCGCGGGCGCGGTGGGTGAAATATGCCACGGCGTCTCGACAACCGAGCGTCACGTGGCAGACTCGCGCGCATAACCTTAGCGGCCGTTCATGTGGCCGTGCGGAGCCTTTGGGGAGGCCGGTCGTGGCGCGCGAGTTCAACACCATCGGTGTGGTGGGACTGGGCACCATGGGTGCCGGCATCGTCGAGGTCTTCGCCCGCAACGGCATCGACGTCGTCGCGGTGGAGATCTCCGAGCCGGCCGTGGAGCGCGGCCGGGTCACCCTGACCGGCTCCACCGACCGGGCGGTCGCCAAGGGCAAGCTCGACCCGGCGGACCGCGACGCGCTGCTCAGCCGGGTGCACTTCGCGGTCGGGCTGGACGCCCTGCACTCGGTCGACCTGGTGATCGAGGCGGTGCCCGAGCACCTCGACCTGAAGCAGCGGATCTTCGCCGAGCTGGACCGGGTCTGCAAGCCCGAGGCGATCCTGGCCACCAACACCTCCTCGTTGAGCGTCACCGAGATCTCCGTCGCCACGCACCGGCCCAACCAGGTCATCGGCATCCACTTCTTCAACCCGGCGCCGGTGATGAAGCTGGTCGAGGTGGTCCGGACCGTGGTCACCTCGGCCGAGGTGGTCGCCGACGTGGAGGCGCTCTGCGCCCGGCTCGGCAAGGTCGACGTCACCATCAACGACCGCGCCGGCTTCATCGCCAACGCGCTGCTCTTCGGCTATCTCAACCACGCGGTCGGCATGTTCGAGTCGCACTACGCCAGCCGGGAGGACATCGACGCCGCGATGAAGCTCGGCTGCGGCCTGCCGATGGGCCCGCTGGCGCTGATGGACCTGATCGGCCTGGACACCGCGTACGAGATCCTGGACACCATGTACCGGCGCGGCGGGCGGGACCGCCGGCACGCACCGGTGCCGCTGATCAAGCAGATGGTCACCGCCGGGCTGCTCGGCCGTAAGTCCGGCCGGGGCTTCTACACCTACGAGCGGCCCGGCTCCCCGGTGGTCGTGCCGGACGAGGCCACGCCGGTCGCCACCGGGGCCGCACTCGCCGACGGCGCCCGCGCCATCGCGAAGGTGGGTGTGGTCGGCTCCGGAACGATGGCCACCGGCATCATCGAGGTCTTCGCCAAGGCCGGCTACGAGGTGGTCTCGGTGACCCGGGGCGCGGAGAAGTCCGGGCGGGTCTGTGAGGCGGTGAAGACCTCGCTCAACAAGGGTGTGGTGCGCGGCAAGCTCAGCGAGGACGACCGGGACGCCGCGCTCGGCCGGATCACCTGGTCGGCGACGCTCGACCACCTCGCCGACGTCGACCTGGTGGTCGAGGCGGTGGTCGAGGAGCTGAGCGTGAAGAAGGCGCTCTTCGCCAGCCTGGACGAGATCTGCAAGCCGGGTGTCGTGCTCGCCACCACGACGTCCTCGCTGCCCGTGATCGACGTGGCGATGGCCACCCAGCGGCCGGCCGACGTGGTCGGGCTGCACTTCTTCAACCCGGCCCCGATCATGCCGCTGGTCGAGGTGGTGCGGACCATCCGTACCTCGCCGGAGGCCACCGCCACCGCCCGCGCGGTCTGCGCCGCGCTCGGCAAGACCGCCGTGGTCTGCGGGGACCGCTCCGGGTTCATCGTCAACGCCCTGCTCTTCCCGTACCTGAACGACGCGGTGAAGATGCTGGAGGCGAGCTACTCGACCGCGGACGACATCGACCACGCGATGAAGCTCGGCTGCGGCTACCCGATGGGCCCGTTCGAGCTGCTGGACGTGGTCGGCCTGGACGTCTCGCTGGCCATCCAGCGGGAGCTCTACCTGGAGCTGCGCGAGCCCGGCTTCGCCCCCGCGCCGCTACTGGAGCACCTGGTCACCGCCGGCTACCTGGGCCGCAAGACCGGCCGCGGCTTCCGGGACCACACCCACCGCTGACCGGTGTCAACAGCCGGCACCGGTGACGGCGTCTGACTGGTGTGACCTTCGAGGAGTACGTCAGCAGCCGCGGGCCGGCGCTCGTCCGGCTGGCCCGGCTGCTGACCGGTGACGAGCACCGGGCCGAGGACCTCACCCAGGACGTGCTGGCGCGTGCCTACGTGCACTGGCGGCGGATCGGCCGGGCCGACCGGCCGGACGTGTACGTGCGCCGGATGCTGGTCAACGCCAACACCTCCTGGTGGCGCCGCCGGTCCAGTCGAGAACTGGCCACCGCCGAGTTCGCCGAACGGCCCGGCCGGGGCGACCTGGGCGGCGAGACCGCCGACCGGGACGAGATGTGGCGGCTGATCCTCGGCCTGCCCGACCGCCAGCGGGCGGTGCTCGTGCTCCGCTACTACGAGGACCTCGACGACGCCACCATCGCCCAGATCCTGGGCTGCTCCCCGGTCACCGTCCGCACCCACGCAATGCGGGCGCTCAGCCAGCTGCGGGAGCGCCACGGCCTCCCGATGACGAACGGGAGCCGGTCGTGACCGACCTCGACGAGCGGATCGCCCGGGTGCTGCGGGACCACGCCGACGGGCCCGTGGACACCAATCGGCTGATGTCGGCCGCGGTGAACGGGGGACGGGCCCGTCGGCGCCGTCGGCGGACGGTGCTGGGCGCCGCGCTCGGTGTCGCGGTCGCGCTGGGCGCCGGTGTGGCCCTGCGCACGCCCTCGCCGGCCCCGCCGACGCCGGCCGTGACGCCCAGCCCGACCGTGGTCACCCCGCCCCGGGCGCCGGGGGTGCCGGGGGCGGCCGCCCGGCCCGACCTGGTCGGCACCGATCCGGGGCTGCTGCACTTCGGGGTCGACCCGGCGGCGGCCGAGGTGGTGGCCTGGCGCTCCGCGGCCCGCGTCGAGAGCATGCGGCTGGACCTCGGCGGCGGCCGCCAGGCCATGGTCGTTCTCGCTGCCGACCCGGAGGTGGCCGAGATCGGCGACTCCAGCCAGCTGTTCGAAATCGGTGGCGGTCTGGCGAAAGCCTCGGCGTTCAACGGGCTGGCGCACCGGCTCGACCGGGTCACGAACGGCTGGGTGCTCCGTTGGCAGCCGGTCCCCGGCCTCTACGCCCGGGTCGCCACGTTGGGCGACACCGACGCCGAGGTACGCCGGGCGGCGGCCGCGTTGCGGTTCGACGAGACGCGCCGCTGCGTCGCGCCGATCCGGCTGACCGCCCTGCCCCAGGGCGCCCGGATCACCGGGTGCGAGGTGGCGACGCGGGAGCTGGCCTGGCCCGGGGTCCTGACCAGGGCGCAGTCACCGACTCCGACGCCGATGCCCGCCCGGGCCGTGGACCAGACCACGGCGACGCTGACGGTCGCGCTCGACGCCAAGGCCAGCATGCCGGTGCGCCTGCGGTACTCGCCGCGTCCGGTCGACGATCGGCAGAAGGCCAATCGCACCATCGCCGGCCGGCCGGTGTTCGACATGGGCGACTTCTGGTCTGTGCTCGGCATACCGCACACCGACCTGTCGTTGGGGCACGAGAACCGCTGGCAGCGACCCCCCACCGACGCGGAGGTCGAGACGCTGATCGGGGGGCTCCGGGTGGCCGACGACCTTGGCGAGCCGACCACCTGGCAGTGACCGTAACCTTGGCTACGTGAGTCCTCGTCGTAACCGTCCCCGCCGGGACGACGCCGCCCACCTGGACGCCGACCGGGCCCGCCAGGGCGTCGAGTCGGTCCAGCAGTGGCGCGACGGCGAGTGGCAGGTACGCGGGATCAGCGGCGGTGCGTCGGTGAAGACGTACCGCTGCCCCGGCTGTGAGCAGGAGATCCGTCCCGGGGTGGCGCACCTGGTCGCCTGGCCGGCGGACGGTCGGGGTGACCTGACCGACCGCCGGCACTGGCACAGCGGCTGCTGGCGGGCCCGGGACCGGCGTGGCCCGGCGATCCAGCGCGGGCGTAGCGCCCCGCGCTACGGCTGAGCGATCTGGATCACCCTGTTCGCTCCCCGGCGGGGCGGCAGCGGCGACTTCGCGCCAGACTTGAGCGGTGAGTACACCGATCCGCGCGTCGTCCATCCTGCCCGGGCACCGGGAGGACATCGAGCTGCACACCGCGGACGGGCTCCGGCTCGTCGGCGAGCTGGCCCGCCCGGTCGACCGGGCGCCGGTGGCCACCCTGGTCTGCCTGCACCCGCTGCCCACGCACGGCGGGATGATGGACAGCCACGTCTTCCGCAAGGCGGCCTGGCGGCTGCCCGCGCTGGCCGACCTCGCGGTGCTCCGGTTCAACACCCGGGGCACCAGCAGCATGCGTGGGACCAGCGAGGGCGCGTTCGACAACGCGGTCGGCGAGCGCTACGACGTGGCCGCCGCGATCGAGTACGCCGAGTTCCACGAGCTGCCGAACATCTGGCTGCTCGGCTGGTCGTTCGGCACCGATCTGGCCCTGAAGTACGGCTGTGACCCGGCCATCTCCGGCGCGATCCTGCTCTCGCCGCCGCTGCGCTACTCGGCCCCCGAGGACCTGACGAGCTGGGCGAACTCCGGTCGCCCGCTGGTGGCGCTGGTGCCCGAGTTCGACGACTACCTGCGCCCGGACGAGGCCCGGGAGCGGTTCGCGGCGGTGCCGCAGGCCGAGGTGGTGGGCGTGCCGGGGGCGAAGCACCTCTGGGTCGGTGACGCCGAGCGGGTGCTCGACGAGGTGGTCCGCCGGGTGAACCCGGCCGCAGCGGTGCCGCTGCCCACCACCTGGGACGGCCCGATGGAGACCGGCGACGTCAGCGCGTACGCGGACCGGACGGTCGCGTCGTTCGCGGACCGGCCGGTGCCCGGCCCGCCGCAGGCGCAGGCCGGCTGACCGACGTCACCGCGCCTGCTGCCGGGGCAGCACCACCTCGCGCAGGATGAGCTGGATGGCGGCCACCGTGGGAATGGCGATGAGCGCGCCCACCACGCCGATCAGCGCCACCCCGAGCAGCGCCGCGAGCAGGGCGGCCACCTCGTTGACCTCGACCGAGCGGCGCATCACCTTCGGGTAGATGAGGTAGTTCTCCACCTGCTGGTAGATCAGGAAGAAGACCACGCAGGCGATGCCGGCCGGGAGGTCGGTGGCGAAGCCGACCAGGCTCACGATCACCGCGCCGAGGGTGGCACCGATCTGCGGGATCAGGTCGGTCACCGCGACCACCACGGCCAGCGCGATCGGGTACGCCAGCCCGACGATCAGCGCGAAGATGAACGTGCTCACGCCGGCCAGCACCGCGATGCTCAGCGCGCCGACCATGTAGGCGCCGACCTTGGCCAGGATCTCGTCGCCGATCAGCTGCACCCGCTCCCGCCGGGACTGGGGCACCAGGGCGTAGCCCAGGGACCGCAGCCGGTTGAAGTAGGCCAGGAAGTAGATGGTCAGCACCAGCACGGTCAGGATCCGGAAGATGGTGCCGAAGATCAGTTGCGCCCCGCCGAGCACCCCACCGAGGGCCCGGCTCAGGGTGTCCGCGTTCACCGCGCCCTGCACCCGTTGCACCAGGTCGTACCGCTCGACCAGGTCGTTGACCGTCTCGCTGCGGCGCAGGTCCTCGACGTAGCTCGGGAGTTGCTCGACGAACTGACCGGACTGGGTGACGATCGGCGGCACCAGCGCCACCACCCCGCCGCAGAGCAGCAGCACCACGGCGGTGGTGACCAGCGCCACGGCCAGCCCGTGCGGCAGGCCCCAGGAGCGCAGCCGGGCCACCGCCGGGTAGAGGCCGACCGCGAGGAAGAGCGCGATCACCACCAGGACCAGGATGCCGGCGGCGTTGCGCACGCCGAGATAGAGGGTGTACGCCAGCAGCACGCCGAGCGCCCCGGTGAAGCCGACCAGGAAGCTGCTGCGGCGCAGGGGTCGCCCCGGTGGCCCGAACCGGCCTGAACCGGTGGCCGGTGGCGGGTCGACCGGATCGTCCGCCGACCCGCCGGCGGGCGTCGTCGCCACCGGGTGCGGTGGGTCCTGGGTGCGCGGGTCGGGGGTGTGCCGATGCGTCCCGGCCGGCTCCGCGTCGGCGGGGTCCGGTGGGCCAGCGTGCTCCGGGCCCGGTCCGTCGGTCGTCGGCCCGTCCTGCGTCACCACGTCCTCCGGCGAGTCCGGCGGCCTGGCCGCCCCATCCCGTCCAGCCGGCCCTGGCCGGCCTTCCGGCCCTGCCCGGGAGACTACTGGCCGCCCGCCCAGCCAGCCGACCCGCTTTCGCCTCGCCGCACGCCGAACCTGGAGTTTCGGCGGGGCACCGGATGTCATCTTGAGCGTGATACCGCTGAGGCATCAATATGACTCAGCGGTATCACGCTCGGAGACAACGAAGCTGCTCTTACCGGAGCGGGCCGCGCGCGGTCAGTCCTTCTCGACGGTGACCGTGCTGGGCTTGGCGGCGCGTTCGTCGGTGGTCGGCTTGCTCGGCCGCTTACCGTTCTCGCCGGTGCTGGTGATCTTCGTGGGGGTGGCGCCCCGACCGCCCTCGCCGGGCACCGCGGCCACCGTCGGCTCGCCGTCCACGGCCGCGCCGGAGGCGCCGTCGTCCACCGTGGTCACCGGCTCCGCCACCGGCCGGGCCTTCGACTCGCCGGCTGCCTCCGGTGCCGGTTCGCTCTCGGCGGTGGCCGGCTCCGCCGTCGCGCCGGCGGTGCTGGCGCCGCCGGGCTGCGCCGTCGTGGCGCCCGGCTGGGCCTTGCTGTCGGTGGACTGAACCTTCGCCCCGACCGGCTGGGCCTTGCTGTCGGGGGACTTCGCCGTCGCGCCGACCGGCTGGGCCTTGCTGTCGGCGGACTTCGCCGTCGCGCCGACCGGCTGGCCGGCGCCCGGCTCCGCCTTCGGGTCGCCCGGTCGGGTGCCGGCCGGCTTGGCCGTCGGGTCGGCGCTCTTACCCCGCCCGGGTTCGACCGGCCGGGCCGCCACGGCCGGTCCGGCGGCCGACGCGGGGCCGACGGTTCCCGCCGGGGCGGGTGACGTCGGCCCGTCGGTGCCGCCCGGCCCGGTGGCGGCCTGCATCCGCACCTCGGTGAGCTGCCGCTGGACGTCGTCGAACTCCTGCCGGGACTTCCAGGTCTCCTGCCGCAGGTCGGCGAGCTGCTGCTGGGCCTGGGCGATCTCCAGCATCACCTGGGCGAGCTGCTGCCGGCCGGCCGCGGCCTCCTGCTGGGTCGCGGCGAGGTGCTGCTGGGTGGTGGCCAGGTGCTGCTGGGTCGTCGCCGCGTACTCCTCGAACTGCCGCCGGGAGGTGGCGACGTGCTCGTCGGCCGTGCGGCGCTTCTCGGCCGACTCCGTCTCGGCCTGGCGCAGCAGCTCGGTGGACTGCTCCTCGGCCTGCTGCCGCAGCGTGGCGGCGTCCCGCTCGGCGGTCTGCCGGATCTGGTCGGCGCCCTGCTCGATCTCGTTCTTGCGGGCCGTGTACTCGGCCTCCAGCTGGTCCCGCCGGGAGGTGAAGCTGGACTCCAGCTCCTGCTTCCGGCTGGCGTAACCCGTCTCCAGCTCCTTCTGCCGGCCGGTGAAGCTGGTCTCCAACTCCTGCTGGCGGGCGGTGTACTTCTTCTCCAACTCGTCGCGGCGCTTGGCGAACTCCTGCTCGGCGGCAGCGCGGCGCTGAGCCAGCTCGCGGTCGGCGGCCTCCCGGCGGGAGTTCACCTCCTGCTCCACCCCGGCCCGCCAGGCGCCCAGCTCCTGCTGGGTCTGCGCCCGCGCCTGCTGCACGTACGCCTCGGTCTCGGTGCGCATCCGCTGGACGTACGCCTCGGTCTCGGTGCGGTTGCGCTTGGCCGACTCGGCCGCCTGGGTGGTGAGCCGCTCCGCTTCCTGCTGCGCCTTCGCCCGGGTGGCCCGGCCGGCCATCGACGCGTCGTCGATGATCTGCTTGGCCTCCCGCTGCGCCTTGGCGTGGGTGGCCCGCCCGGCCTCGGTCGCCTGGTCGACGAGTCGCTTGGCTTCCTGCTGGGCGTTGGCGTGCACCTCCTTGGCGGCGTCGCGCAGCTGGGTCGCCTCCTGCTGCGCCTTGGCCAGCGCCTCCCGGGCGGCCTCGCGCAGCTTCGTGGACTCCTGCTGGGCGCGAGTGTGGATCTCCTTGGCGGTCTCCCGCAGCTGAGTGGCCTCCTGCTGGGCCCGAGCCAACTCGTCCTGCGCGGTCCGGCGCAGCTTCGCGGCCTCCTCCTTGGCCGACCGCAGCGTGGCCTCCGACTCGGCCCGGCGGGCGGCGCTCTGCCGCTCCTCCTCCGCGCGTCGGGCGGCGAGGGCGATCTCGAAGTCCTTCAGCGCCTTCGCGGCCTGCTCGCGAGCATCCTCGATGATGTGCTCGGCGGCGGCCCGGCGAGACTCGATCTCCTGGTTGGCGGCGCTGACGATCTCGTCGGCCTGCTCCTCGGCCATGGTGAGGATCTGCTCGACGCGGGGGCCGAGGTGCCGGAACGAGGCGCGGTCCACCACCCCGATCTGCTTGCGCACCTGGGCGAGATCCCGCTGGAGCACCTCGACCTGGCCGGCCAGCTTGTGGATCTGTGTGTACGCCTGTTCCCGTTCCGCCGCGAGGGTTGTGATCTCGTGCTCCGCGCGGGCGACGTAGCGGTCAACCTGCTTCTTCTCGTATCCCCGCAGAGCGGACTCGAAGCTGGGCTCCGTTGCCACGTCCCCGCCGAGTGCGAACAGTTCCTCGCCGTGCGACATGCCCCCATCCTCACACGCATCGGCCTCTGCTGGGGCGATACGGACGCCCCTCTTGGGAGCTACTTCACTCCGGTCGCGCCGACGGCTACGGACTGTCGGGAAACGCGTACAGCGCGGGGCGGCACCGGTCGCCCGGTGCCGCCCCGCGCCGTGTCATGCCCCGGCCTGGCGATGGGTCAGCTGGCCGTCTCCGCGGCCACCTTGCCGCCGTCGGCCTTGTCGGCCGCCGGCTTGGCGGCCGCGGCGGTGGCGGCCTGCGCGGGCGGCACGCCCGGCACGATGCCGGCGAGCCCGGAGAGCATCTGGCCGAGCTGCGAGGTGACGGCGTCCTTCTGCCGGGTGAGGTCCTCGACCTCGCGGCGGGCCGCCTGCGTGGTCAGCTCCGCCTCGGTGCGCGCCTCGTTGAGCAGGCGCTGCGACTCGCTCTTCGCCTCGTTGAGGGTCTTCTCCGAGAGCGCCTTGGCCTTCTCCACCGTCTCGGCGGCGGTGCGCTCCGACTCGACCCGGCGGGCCTCGGCGCGCTGCTCGATCTCCTTCGCCCGCTCCTGGGCGGCCCGGGCCCGCTGCTCGGCCTCGCTGACCAGCTTCTGGGTCTGCGACACCTGCGCGGCGTGCCGCTCGGACTCCTCGCGCTCGGCCTTCTCGCGGCGCTCGGCGAGCTGCAGCTCCAGGGCCTGGAGGTCCTTGTCGCGCTTGTCGCGGGCGTCGGTGAGCAGCTTCGTCGCCTCGGCGCGCTTCTCCTCGGCCTCGCGAGCGGCCTTGGCCCGCTGCTGGGTGATCTCACGCTCGGCGGTGGCCCGGAGGGTGGCCACCTCCCGCTCGACGGTGGACTTCAGCTCGGCCACCTCGTGCGCGGTGACCGTACGCAGCTGCTTGGTCTCGCGGTCAGCGTCGGCGCGCAGCGTGTCGGCCTCCCGTCGGGCCTGGACCCGGACCTCGGCCGCCTCCCGCTCGGCGGCGGTGCGCAGGTTGCCCGCCTCCCGCTCGGCGGTGGCCTTCATCGCGGCGGCCTCGGCGCGGGCCTTGTCGGTGATCTCACGCGCCTCGAGGCGGGCGGCGGAGAGGATGCCCTCCGACTCGCGCTTCGCCTCGTTGCGGTGGTCGTTGGCCTGCTCCTCGGCCAGCCGGAGGATCTGCTCGACGCGGGTGCCGAGGCCGGAGAGGGTCGGCCGGCTGTTCTCCTCGAGCTGCTTGTTGGTCTCGGCGAGCTTCTGCTCCAGCGCGCTCATGCGCTGCTCGGCCTGGCGGAGCCGACGCTGTGCGTCGTTCATCCGCTGTTCGGCCTCGGCACGGGCCTGCTCGGACTGGGTCAGCGCGGCGGTCAGCCGACCGATGAAGTCATCGACCTGCCCGACGTTGTAGCCGCGCAGGCCAACGGTGAAGTCGGGTTGCGAGTTCGCGTTATCGAAGAACGCGAGAGGGGAGGACTGCTGCTGGGGCATTGGGACATACTGGCAGACGCCCCAGGGTGCTTCGCAAGAGCGGTGCGCAGCTTTCGGGTCCTCTTTACATGGTCAACTTCGTCGGGTCGGTTCGCCGGACCAAACGCCGATCTTGGCAGCTCCCGGTGCAGGCCGGACGGTGCCGAGTGCGGCACGAAAAAGGGCCGCGAGAGCAGCTCGCGGCCCTTTGTCCGGCTCCGGTGGAGATCACTCGAATGGGCCTTCGGCGACCCGTGCGAAAGGCAATCGGGTTCACCGGATTGGTCATCCGGCGCTCCTCCGGACGGCCCGCCCGGCGCCGGCCGCCTGAGCGCGCCCCGGCGTGGACAGCCCGCCACCCCGGCGGGCTGTCCAGCCCGGACGTTCGCCGGCGCCGGGGCGGACGGTGGTCAGTGACCGCGGAACCGGTTGATCGCCGTCTCGTGCCGGGCCCGCAGCTCCGGGTCGCGTACCCCCAGGCCGTCGCGCGGCGCGAGGCAGCGGACGCCCACCTTGCCCTGGTGGGCGTTGCGGTGCACCTCGTACGCGGCCTGGCCGGTCTGCTCCAGCGGATACGTCCGGGACACGGTCGGGTGCACCTTGCCCAGCGCCACTAGCCGGTTGGCCTGCCACGCCTCGTGGTAGTTGGCGAAGTGGCTGCCGACGATCCGCTTCAGGTGCATCCAGAGGTAGCGGTTGTCGTACTGGTGCTGGAAGCCGCTGGTGGAGGCGCAGGTGACGATGGTGCCGCCGCGCCGGGCGACGTAGACGCTGGCACCGAAGGTCTCCCGCCCGGGGTGCTCGAAGACGATGTCCGGGTCCTCGCCGCCGGTCAGCTCGCGGATCCGCTCACCGAAGCGCCGCCACTCGTCCTGATCCTGGGTCTGCTCGTCGGACCAGAAGCGGAACCCCTCGGCCGCCCGGTCGATGACCAGCTCGGCCCCCATCTGGCGGCACAGCTCGGCCTTCTCGGGCGAGGAGACCACACAGACCGGGATGGCCCCGCCGTTCAGCGCCATCTGGGTGGCGTAGCCGCCCAGCCCACCGGAGGCGCCCCAGATCAGCACCACGTCGCCCTGCTTCATGTTCGCCCCGTGGTGCGACACGAGCTGCCGGTACGCGGTCGAGTTGACCAACCCGGGACTGGCCGCCTCCTCCCAGCTGAGGTGCCGCGGCTTCGGCATCAGCTGGTTGGCCTTGACCACGGCCAGCTCGGCGAGGCCGCCGAAGTTGGTCTCGAAGCCCCAGATCCGCTGTTGCGGGTCGAGCATCGTGTCGTCGTGCCCGGCCGCGTCCTCCAGCTCCACCGAGAGGCAGTGCGCGACTACCTCGTCGCCGGCCTGCCACCGGGTCACCCCGGGGCCGGTACGCAGCACCACGCCGGCCGCGTCCGAGCCGACCACGTGGTACGGCAGGTCGTGCCGGCGGGTCAGCTCGGAGAGCCGGCCGTAACGCTGGAGGAACTTGAAGGTGGGCAGCGGCTCGAAGATGCTGGTCCAGACGGTGTTGTAGTTGATCGCGCTGGCCATCACCGCGACCAGCGCCTCGCCCGGGCCGAGTTCCGGCGTCGGGACCTCCTGGACGTGCAGCGCCTTGCGCGGGTCCTTGTCCCGGGTCGCCATCCCGTCGAACATCCGGGCCTCCTCGGCGCGCACGACCACGCCCCGGTAGCTCTCCGGAACCGGCAGGTCGGCGAGCCGGGCGAGTTCGCGGTCGGGGTCGCTCGACTCGTCCGCCGCCATGATCGCTTCGAGGATGTCCTGCACGGTGACCTCCCGTTCGTCGGCACCCGCGCGTACGGGTCTGGGTGCTGCCATCGTCGGTGCCGGTGCGACCGGCCGCCATGTCGGCAACCGACACATCGGGCGCCGGTCGGGCTCCTGTTGCGCGGACGTTACTGAACGGTAGCTAGGGCGGGAAGTCCTCTGTGAAAAACTGCATCGGCCGATGCGTGAAGGTGCCCGGGTGAACGTTGAACCGCGCACCGACGTGCGCACCGGCCGATGTCTCAGTGCCCGGCGGCCGGCTCGACCAACTCGACCAGGACGCCGCCGGCGTCCTTCGGGTGCACGAAGTTGATCCGGGAGTTCGCGGTGCCGCGCCGTGGCGTCTCGTAGAGCAGCCGCATCCCGCGCTCCCGCAGCGCCGCGCAGGCCGCGTCGATGTCCACGACGGTGTACGCGACCTGCTGCACGCCGGGGCCGTTGCGGTCCAGGAACTTCGCGATGGTGCTCTCCGGGGTGAGCGGGGCGAGCAGTTGCAGGCAGCCGCCGTCGGTGCTCGGGCCGACGGCCAGCATCGCCTCCCGGACGCCCTGTTCGGTGTTCGTCTCGGTGTGCACGCAGCGCATGCCGAACGTCCGCTGGTAGAAGTCGATCGCGGCGTCCAGGTCGGCCACGGCGATGCCGACGTGGTCGATTCGGCGCAACCCGATGTCTGTGACGTGTTCCGCAGCGGGCTCGGCGGGGGAGTTCTCGGTCATGGCGCTAGTCTGGCCGAATAATCGTTAAGGCGTACAGGTCGGCACCCCCCTCGGAGGCAGGTATGGCTTCGGTGATCGTCAGCGGCGCACGGACCCCGATGGGGCGGCTGCTGGGCAACCTCAAGGACCTCCCGGCCACGAAGCTCGGCGGCATCGCCATCAAGGCGGCGCTGGAGCGGGCCGGCGTCAGCCCCGACCAGGTGCAGTACGTGATCATGGGACAGGTGCTGCAGGCCGGCGCCGGCCAGATCCCGGCCCGCCAGGCGGCCGTCGAGGCGGGCGTGCCGATGTCCGTGCCGGCGTTGACCATCAACAAGGTCTGCCTCTCCGGCCTGGACGCGATCGCCCTCGCCGACCAGTTGATCCGGGCCGGCGAGTTCGACATCGTCGTGGCCGGCGGCATGGAGTCGATGACCAACGCCCCGCACCTGCTGCTCGGCCAGCGCGCCGGCTACAAGTACGGCGACGTGGTGATCAAGGACCACATGGCGCTGGACGGGCTCACCGACGCCTGGGACTGCTGCTCGATGGGCGAGTCCACCGAGCGGCTCGGCGCGAAGCACGGCATCAGCCGCGAGGAGCAGGACGCCTTCGCCGCGGCCAGCCACCAGCGCGCCGCCGCCGCGCAGAAGAACGGCCACTTCGCCGACGAGATCACCCCGGTGGTCATTCCGCAGCGCAAGGGCGACCCGCTGGTGATCAGCGAGGACGAGGGGATCCGGCCGGACACCACCGCCGAGTCGCTGGCCAAGCTGCGCCCGGCGTTCACCAAGGACGGCACCATCACCGCCGGCAGCTCCTCGCCGATCTCGGACGGCGCCGCCGCCGTGGTGGTGATGAGCAAGGCCAAGGCGAAGGAGCTGGGGCTGACCTGGCTGGCCGAGGTCGGCGCGCACGGCAACGTCGCGGGCCCGGACAACTCCCTGCACTCGCAGCCGTCGAACGCGATCCTGCACGCCCTGCGCAAGGCCGGGCTGGGTGTCGCCGACCTCGACCTCATCGAGATCAACGAGGCGTTCGCCCAGGTCGGCATCCAGTCCACCCGGGAGCTGGGGATCAGTCCGGAGAAGGTCAACGTCAACGGTGGGGCCATCGCGCTGGGCCACCCGATCGGCATGTCCGGCGCGCGGCTGGTGCTCACCCTCGCGCTGGAGCTCAAGCGCCGCGGCGGCGGCACCGGCGCGGCCGCGCTCTGCGGCGGCGGCGGGCAGGGCGACGCGCTGGTCATCCACGTTCCGGCAGCCGGCGAGTGAGCGAAGTCGTGGCGAACGCCCCGGTTGCGGCCACCGGCTCGGTGCGGCGCAGCCGGGACGTACCCATGCTGGTCGAGCGGGCCCGCGCGGGGGATCCCCGCGCGGTGGCCCGGCTGATCACCCTGGTGGAGAACGGCGACGAGGTGCTACGTGACGTCGCCGCGGCGCTGGCGCCGTACGCCGGTCAGGCCCAGGTGGTCGGGCTGACCGGCTCACCCGGGGTGGGCAAGTCCACGACCACCAACGAGCTGGTCCGGGCGCTGCGGGCGCGCGGGCACCGGGTCGGCGTGCTGGCGGTCGACCCGTCCAGCCCGTTCACCGGCGGCGCGATCCTCGGCGACCGGGTGCGGATGCAGGACCACGCCACCGACCCGGGCGTCTACATCCGCTCGATGTCCAGCCGGGGCCACCTCGGCGGGCTGGCCGCGACCACCCCGCAGGCGGTACGGGTGCTGGAGGGCGCCGGCTGCGACGTGGTGCTGGTGGAGACCGTCGGGGTCGGTCAGGCCGAGGTCGAGGTGGCCTCGCTGGCGGACACCACGCTGGTGCTGCTCGCCCCGGGCATGGGCGACGCCATCCAGGCGGTCAAGGCCGGCATCCTGGAGATCGCGGACGTCTTCGTGATCAACAAGGCCGACCGGGACGGCGCCGACGCCACCGTCCGCGACATCCAGGGCATGATCGCCCTTGGCGAGCGCGCGCCGGGGCAGTGGCGACCGCAGGTGGTGCGGTCGGTCGCGGCCCGCGGCGAGGGGATCGACGACATCGCCGCGGCCATCGACAAGCACCGCGGTTGGCTGGTCGAGCACGGCGAGCTGCGCCGCCGCCAGGAGGCGCGGGCCGCCGCCGAGATCGAGGCGATCGCGCTCGGCGTGCTCCGCGACCGGATCGGCTCGTTGCGCGACGGTACGGAGCTGCCGTCGCTCGCCGCCAAGGTGGCCGAGGGGGCGATCGACCCGTACGCGGCGGCCGACGAACTGCTCGCCCAGCTCGGCGCCTGACCGGTCCACTGCGGACCCGCCCGCCTAGTACGCTCGCACCGCGCCACGGACCCGTGGGGCGGTGCGACGGTTTTGGGGAGACCATGGCTGACGAGGCGACGCAGGAGCTGTCGGTGACGCCGCAGGCGGTGGCGGGCGGTACGACGTCCGTCTCCGACGAGGTGGTGGAGAAGATCGCGGTCGCCGCCGCCCGGTCGGTGCCCGGGGTGACCGAGCTGGGTGGCGACGTGGCGCGGTTCTTCAACGCGGTCCTCGACAAGGTCGGCCTGGACCAGGTCGGCGACGCCCGGCGCGGCTGCTCGGCGCACGTCACCAACGGCGCCGCGGTGATCAACCTGGTCATCGTGATCGAGGCCGGCCGGACGGTGCCCGAGGTGACCGAGGCGGTCCGGGTGGCGGTGACCGCGGCGGTCGAGGCGTACGGGCTGCGGGTGGACGAGGTCAACCTGCGGGTCGACGACGTGGCGCTGGGTGGCCCGGCCGCGCCGACGGCCTGATCAGGTTACCCGCCGGTACCAGCTTACTTAGCGATCGTTCAGGCAGGGGCTCTACACTCGACGTGCAGTCGAGGACTCGAGGAGGAGCCCCGCTATGAACGCCGACGAGATCGCCGCCGGACGGGCCCGCTGGCAGGCCCGGTACGACGCCGCGCGCAAGCGGGACGCGGACTTCACCACCCTCTCGGGGATGAGCGTGGACCCGGTCTACGGGCCGCCCGAGGGGGTCGCCTACCCGGGCTTCGAGCGGATCGGCTGGCCGGGCGAGTACCCGTACACCCGGGGGCTGTACCCGACCGGCTACCGGGGCCGGACCTGGACCATCCGGCAGTTCGCCGGCTTCGGCAACGCCCAGCAGACCAACGAGCGCTACAAGATGATCCTGGGCGCCGGCGGCGGCGGTCTCTCCGTGGCGTTCGACATGCCGACCCTGATGGGCCGCGACTCGGACGACCCGCAGGCGCTCGGCGAGGTGGGGCACTGCGGCGTCGCCATCGACACCGCCGCCGACATGGAGGCACTCTTCGACGGCATCGACCTGGCCGGCGTCACCACCTCCATGACCATCTCCGGTCCGGCGGTGCCGGTCTTCTGCATGTACCTCGTCGCCGCCGAGCGGCAGGGCGCCGACCTGTCCACCCTGGACGGGACGCTGCAGACCGACATCTTCAAGGAGTACATCGCGCAGAAGGAGTGGCTCTTCGACCCCGAGCCGCACCTGCGCCTGATCGGCGACCTGATGGAGTACTGCGCCGGGGAGATCCCGCGCTACAAGCCGCTGTCGGTCTCCGGCTACCACATCCGCGAGGCCGGCTCGACCGCCGCGCAGGAGCTGGCGTACACCCTCGCGGACGGCTTCGGCTACGTCGAGCTGGGCCTCTCGCGCGGGCTGGACGTCAACGTCTTCGCCCCGGGCCTCAGCTTCTTCTTCGACTCGCACGTCGACTTCTTCGAGGAGATCGCCAAGTTCCGGGCCGCCCGCCGGATCTGGGCCCGCTGGCTGCGCGACGTCTACGGCGCCACCAGCGAGAAGGCACTCTGGCTGCGGTTCCACACCCAGACCGCCGGGGTGTCGCTGACCGCCCAGCAGCCGGTCAACAACGTGGTGCGGACCGCCGTCGAGGCCCTGGCGGCCGTGCTCGGCGGCACCAACTCGCTGCACACCAACGCGCTGGACGAGACCCTCGCGCTGCCGACCGACGAGTCCGCCGAGATCGCCCTGCGTACCCAGCAGGTGCTGATGGAGGAGACCGGGGTGGTCAACGTGGCCGACCCGCTCGGCGGCTCCTGGTACGTCGAGGCGCTCACCGACAAGATCGAGGCCGAGGCCGAGGAGATCTTCGCCCGGATCCGCCAGCTCGGCGGCGAGGGCCCGCACCAGATCGGCCCGATGACCTCCGGCATCCTGCGCGGCATCGAGGACGGCTGGTTCACCGGCCACATCGCCGAGTCCGCGTTCGTCTACCAGCAGGCGCTGGAGAAGGGCGACAAGAAGATCGTCGGGGTGAACTGTCACACCGGCACGGTCGCCAAGGACCTGGAGATCCTGCGCATCTCGCACGAGGTGGAGCTGGAGCAGCGGCGGGTGCTGGCCGAGCGGAAGGCCGGCCGGGACGACGCCGCGGTCAAGGCCGCTGTCGCCCGGATGGTCGAGGTCAGCCGCACCGACGGGAACATGATCCCGGCGATGCTCGACGCCGTCCGGGCCGAGGCGACCCTGGGCGAGATCTGCGACGCGCTGCGTGCCGAGTGGGGCACCTACCGCGAGCCCGCCCGCTTCTGATCGGGGCGGGGCCGGAGGGGGCCGGTGAGCAGGGTGAGAACTGCAACTGTCGCCGTCGCGGTTGATCTGAGTTCGGCGGGGTCCGTGCGAGACTAGGTAACCATGAGCGACCCACGGATCACCTCGTCGATCTTCACCCGCGGCGCGGTCGACCTCAGCGCGCTGCGCACCCCTGCCCCGTCCTCCACCCCGGCCCAGGCCGGTCCGCCCGCCGGCGCGCCGGGGGGCGCCGTCGGCGGCGGCGCCACGGTCATCGACGTGACCGAGGCGACCTTCCAGTCCGAGGTGCTGGAACGGTCGCTGACGACACCGGTCGTGATCGACTTCTGGGCCGAGTGGTGCGAGCCGTGCAAGCAGCTCTCCCCGGTGCTGGAGCGGCTGGCGGTCGAGGGCGGCGGGGCCTGGGTGCTCGCCAAGATCGACGTGGACGCCAACCCGCGAATCGCTCAGATGTTCCGGGTGCAGGGCATCCCGATGGTCTACGCGGTGGTCGGCGGCCAGCCGGTCGACGCCTTCTCCGGGGTGGTGCCCGAGGCGCAGCTGCGGCAGTGGATCCAGGCGGTGCTGAAGGCCGGCGGCGTCAGCGTCGCCGAGCCGGTCGACCCGCGTCTCGACGAGGCCGACGACGCCCTGATGAGCGGCGACCTGGACGCCGCCGAGCGGGCGTACCGGAAGATCCTGGCCGACGCCCCGGCGGACGCCGCGGCCGAGGCCGGCCTGGCCCAGGTCGGCCTGGCCCGCCGGGTCTCCGGCGCCGACCCGCGGGCGGCGCTGGCCGCCGCCGAGGCCAACCCCGACGACGTCGACGCCCAGCTGCTGGCCGCCGACATCGAGGTGCTCAGCGGCCTTGCCGAGCAGGCCTACAAGCGCCTGGTCGGCGTGGTCCGCCGCACCGCCGGCGACGAGCGCGAGAAGGTACGTCAGCACCTCGTCGGCCTCTTCACCATGGCCGGTCCGGACGACCCGGCGGTCGCCTCGGCCCGGCGGGCCCTCGCCAGCGCCCTGTTCTGAGCAACGACACGGTTCCGAGCACGTAGCACGCCAGCGCGGGCCGGCGTTCCGGCCGGCCCGCCCGACCACCGAGGACGGGAGCCCATGATGCGCCGGATCGCCGTCCTCGACGCGCCGACAAACCTTGGTCTGCGCCCACCCACGCCCAGCTCCGTGCCCGGCTGCGCCAAGGCGCCCGGCGCGCTGCGTGACCAGGACCTGCTGGCCCGGTTGCGGGCCCGCGACGCGGGCTGCGTCACCGCGCCACGGTACGACCCGGGCGACTGGCGACCCGGCGACGGCGTCTGCCACGCCCGGGAGATCGCGGACTACTCCGCGGCGCTCGCCGAGCGGATCGGATCGATCATCGACCGTGGCGAGTTTCCGCTGGTGCTCGGGGGCGACTGCTCCGTCCTGATCGGTTCGGCGCTGGCCATGCACCGGCTCGGTGAGGCGGTCGGCGGCCGGATCGGGCTGGTCTTCGTCGACGGACACTCCGACTTCCGGCACCCGGGCAACGCCTCGTACGTGGGTGCGGCCGCCGGCGAGGACCTCGCCCTGGTCACCGGCCGGGGGCAGGCCGACCTGGCCGCGATCGAGGGGCGCCGGCCATACTTCCGGGACATCGACGTGGTGGTGCTCGGCATCCGCGCACAGGACGAGTACCGCCTCGACCTGCAGGCCGCCGGGATCACCACCCGGCCGGTGCCGGCGCTGCGCGCCGAGGGCGCCGCGCGCACCGCTCAGTGGGCGCACGAGCAGCTCGCCGACTGCGCCGGCTACTGGGTGCACATCGACGTGGACGTGCTGGACCCGGCGGTGATGCCGGCGGTGGACGCCCCCGACCCGGGCGGCATCGCCTTCGCCGAGCTGGAGATCCTGCTCGCCGGGCTGGTGGACACCCCGCACTGCCTCGGCGTGGAGCTGACCGTCTTCGACCCCGATTACGACCCCGACGGCACCTACGCCGCCGAGATCGTCAACACCGTCGTGGCCGGCCTGGCCCCGGTGACCGCCCCGGAGGCGGTGCCGCCCCGGCTGCTCCCGGGCCCGTCGGCCGCGCCCGGACCGCGTCGTGGCAACGGCCGCCCGGCCGTTCCCGCCGCGATCCCGCCGGTTCCGGCCACCGTGCGCCCCACCGTTGAGGCGGACGAGCGGGACGCGGACAGCCCCGGAGCCGTGGCGCCGGCGGTTCCGCGCGGTGCCCTCGGCGTGCTGACCGGGGAGCCGGTCGGGCTGGAGCCGGTCGGCCCGCCGGCCGCGGCCGGTCCGGGCCTGCTGCGTCGGGCTCCGGCCGCCGCCGCCGCGGCCGCCACGCCCGGCCCGGTTCCCGCTCAGGGAAGCGAGTCGGAAGCGCCGCTTCCGCCGGCGGATGACGACGACGACACTCCCCGCACCGCCGCCGGCATCGCCTGACCACCTCCGGCCGGGTGGCCCGAACCGATGGGTGCCGCCGAACCCTGTCGAACTGCCCCATATTTGAGACCGCCGCTGGACGCGGAGCCGTAGCGCCGTGCCGCCGGCCCCGGCCTCACCCGCCTCGGCGGCCTGCTCCGGGGTGAGCACGGCGCTCGCGCCCACCACCATCTCCGGTACCTCGGCCAGCTGTTTCCCGGACTGCCGTGTCCCATAAGTGGGGCAGTTCGACAGTGCGGCGAGTCGTGGCCGGCGGCCCTGCGGTGGATCGTCGGTCCGTCTGGAGCTGATGTCACCAACGACTCAGCTCCCGAGCCTTCAGCGGGGCAGGGCGCGGAGGAAGCGCTCGCTGATCGGGACAGCGGAGGCGGTGCTGGAGCCGCCCTGCTCGACGAAGACGGCAAAGGCCACGTCGCCCCGCCAGCCGACGAACCAGGCGTGGGTGTGCGCCGGGTTGTTGTCGTACTCGGCGGTGCCGGTCTTGCCGTGGACGGGGTCGCCGGGGACGTCCTTCAACGCGCTGCCGGTGCCGGCCGTGACCACCTCGCGCATCATCGCCCGTACCGCCTCGACCGACTCCGGCTTGAGGTCCGGTCCGGCGGCGGCCGGCGCGGCCGGGGCCGGGTCCAGCAGCAGCTTCGGCTGCTCGAAGCGCCCCCGGGCGACGGCCGCGGTGGCGCCGGCCATGGCCAGCGGGCTGACCACGGTGGTGCCCTGCCCGAACGCCGCGGCGGCCTGTTCGGCCGCGGACCCGTTCACCGAGACCTTGCCGCTGAACGCGTCGACGCCGACGTCCCACTTCGCCTCCAGGCCCAGCGAGCGGCCGGCGACGGCCAGCCCGTCGCCGCCCAGCTTCGGCGCGAGGGCGGCGAAGGCGGTGTTGCAGGACTTGGCGAAGTCGGTGCGGAACGGCACCCGACCGAGTGCGAAGTTGTCGGAATTCTTGAACGACCGACCCTCCACCGTGAAGGTCTTCGGGCAGTCAACGGTCGCGTCCGGCGTCACCGCGCCCTTGTCCAGCAGGCCGAGCGCGCTCACCATCTTGAACGTCGAGCCGGGCGGGACCTGGGCGGTGAAGGCCAGGTTCTCGCCGGCCGGGCCGGGGCCGTTCGCGGCGGCGAGCACGGCGCCGTCGCTGATCCGCACCGCCACCAGTGCGGCCCGCCGCTTCTCGGCACGCAGCGCCGAGTCGGCCGCGTTCTGGACGGCCACGTCGAGGGTGGTCTTCACCGCCTGCCCGGGCTCGGGGGCGTGGTGGAACACCTCGGTGCCGGTCGGCACCAGCTTGCCGTCCTCGCCCGGCCGCTCGATGAGCACGGTCAGCCCGGGCTTTCCGCGTAGCCGGTCGTCGTAGCGGCCCTGCAGGCCGCCGTGGCCGACCAGGTCACCGGCGGCGTACCGGTCCGGGTGCGCGGCCAGGTCGTCGGCCTGCGCGGGGTCGACCGAGCCGAGCAGCGCCCGGGCGAACTCGCGGGTGGGCGCCAGGTCCAGCTTCTCGGATTGGAACTTCGTGCCCGGCAGGTCGTAGATGCGCGGCTTGATCTGCCGGTAGGCCTCCTCGCGCAACGTCACCACCTCGACGAACGCGCCCGGGTCGGCCTCGGCGAGCCGCTTGGGCAGGTCGGCGAGGTCGACGGCGGGCACCAGCGCCGGCCGGATCGCCCGGAACGCCGCGTCGAGCTTCTCGACCAGCCCCCTGACGTCAGGCACCTGGTTGGGCTGGATGCCCACCCGGACCACCGGCCGGGGCGCCACGATCGGCTGGCCGGCGCCGTCGAGCACCGCCGCCCGAGGGCCGGCGTCCCGGCGCAGACCCAGCCGGTCACCCTTGGTGAGATTCTCCTGCACCAGCCGCGGCTCCCAGATCACCTGCCACTGGTCGTCGCCGCCCCGGCTCAGCCGCACCTGCCGGTCGTACGCCCAGCGGGTGTCGCCGGGCAGGGCCCACTCCACCCGGATGGCTGCGGTGGCGGTGTTGGCGGTGATCTTCGGGTCGCCCTGCCGGGTCAGCTTGGGCGGGGTGGCCGCCAGCTCGCCGGAGAGCTCCTTGAGCTGCTGGGCCACGTCGGCGGCCGGGATCTTGGCGCCGGTCGCGTCGACGAAGCCCACGGCTTGGAGGTCTCCCGTCCGCCAGCCGGCCAGGAAGGTGTCGACGCTGCGCTCCGGGCCGTCCTCGCCCGAGCAGCCGGCGAGCGCGCCGGCGGCGAGGACGGTGGCGGCGAGGGCGGCGAGCGGACGCCGGAATGAGTAGCGGTGGCGGCGCGGTGGGTACGACAGGTGCATGGAGCGAGTTCCCTCCGATTTCGGGCTGCCCTGCACGGTAGTACGCGAACGCCGTCCCTATCGTCCCCGAACGGGAGCCGACGTGCGTAAAGACGGACCCGCGACAGTGTGATGAACATCGCGGGGCGGGGTACTCGGCAAGCGGCCAACCTCGGACCCGCAACGGGTGAAAGGACAGAGTCCCGATCCGGACGTCCGGCCGGTGGTCCGCCGAGAACGGCGCAGGGCGGCAGGCCTAGGCTGGGCGGCAGAGTGACCCACAACGCGGTGGGTCGAGGGGAGTGGCACCGATGGACCGGCGTCCGGCGATCAAACCGGAACCCGACCTCCGGCAGGATGACACCGGCCGGGACGATGACAGCTTCGATTCGGTGACCGACGGTGACGGCTACGGCCGACTCGACACCGGGGTCACCGGATTGACCGGGTCGAGTATCGACACCATCTACGATCTCGGTCTTCCGACCGAGGCGTTGGCTGACGACGCGGAGGACGCCGAGCTCGACGAGCCGGTACCCAACGCGGAGCGCCTGGTGGCTCAGGCGGTCGCGCTCGCCGGGGAGGACCACGACGCGGCGACCCTGGTCAGCCGCTTCTGGCGATTCGCGCCGGACGAGGAGCTGATCGGCTTCACCGCCGAGGAGATGATCGAGGCGGCCCGGGCGCACCGGGATCTGGCCCAACAGCGGGTGCCGGGCGAGCTGAAGCTGCGCATCCACGAGCCGGACGCCGAGCAGCACCACAGCGTGATCGAGATCGTCGTCGACGACATGCCCTTCCTGGTCGACTCGGTGACCGCGTTGCTCAACTCGCACCACCTCGACGTGCACCTGCTGGTGCACCCGCTGGTGGTGGTCCGGCGGGAGCCGTTGGGGCGGTTGACCGAGGTGGCCGCCGATGTGGAGCCGGACGACGCCATCTCCGGTGACCTGGTGGAGAGTTGGATGCGGATCGAGATCGATCCGGTCCGCGACGCCGCCGAACGGGACCGCCTGCGCCGCGAACTCCAGCGGGTCCTCACCGACGTGCGGGAGGCGGTGGAGGACTGGCCGAAGATGCGCCAGCGTGCCCTGTCGCTCGCCGACGAGCTGGCCGCCGCCCGCACCAGCGACAACCGTCCGCCGGTGCCGGAGAAGGACATCACCGACTCGGTCGAACTGCTGCGCTGGCTCGCCCACGACCACTTCACCTTCCTCGGCTACCGGGAGTACCGGCTGGTCGGGGCGCCCGAGGGCGGCCAGGCGCTGGAGGCGGTGCTCGGCACCGGGCTGGGCATCCTGCGGCAGGACGCGCCGGAGGCGCGGGCGCTGTCGTCGATGCCCCCCGAGGCGCACGAGAAGGTGCTGGAGAAGCGCCTGTTGATCATCACGAAGGCCAACTCGCGGGCCACCGTGCACCGCTCGGCCTACCTGGACTACATCGGGTTCAAGATCTTCAACGAGGCCGGCGAGGTGATCGGCGAGCGGCGGTTCCTGGGTCTCTTCTCGACCGCCGCGTACCGCACCAGTGTTCGGGAACTGCCGGTGGTCCGCCGCAAGGTCGCCGAGGTGCTGGACCGCTCCGGGCTGAGCCAGCGCAGCCACTCCGGCAAGGACCTGCTGCAGATCCTGGAGACCTACCCGCGCGACGAGCTCTTCCAGATCAAGACAGACGACCTCTACCACGCGGTGATCGGCGTGCTGCGCATGGCGGGCCGCCGGCAGCTGCGGGTCTTCCTGCGCAAGGACGCGTACGGGCGGTTCATCTCCTGCCTGATCTACCTGCCCCGGGACCGGTTCACCACTCAGAACCGGCTGCGCATGCAGGACATCCTGCTGCGCGAGCTGAACGGGGTCGGGGTGGACTACACGACCCGGGTCACCGAGTCGATGCTCGCCCGGGTGCACTTCATCGTCCGGACCGACCCGACCAAGCCGCCGGGTGACATCGACGCCGACCTGCTCGCCGAGGAGCTGGCCGACGCGACCCGGCTCTGGGACGACGACTACCGGCTGGTGCTGGAGCGCAAGCTCGGCGACGAGCAGGCCAAGCATCTCTTCGCCCGGTACGCCGACGCGTTCCCGGAGGGCTACAAGGACGGGCACACGCCGTACGAGGCGATGAAGGACCTGGCCAAGCTGGAGCTGCTCGAGGAGCCCGGCCAGCTGGAGATGCACCTGTTCCGCAAGCAGCTCGCCCCCCGGGCGGGGGCGCGGATGCCGGGCGCCGACCTGGACGAGACGATGGACGTCCGGTTCAAGGTCTACCGGTACGGCGAGCCGATGATGCTCTCGGCGGTGCTGCCGGTGCTGCACTCGCTCGGCGTCCGGGTGGTCGACGAGCACCCGTACGAGGTGGACCGGATCGACGGTCGGGTCTTCCTCTACGACTTCGGGCTGCGACTGCCCGAGGCGCACCAGGAGCTGGCCGAGGTGCGCCCGCACGTGGAGAACGCCTTCGCGGCGGCGTGGCGGGGCGAGGCCGAGGTGGACGGCTTCAACGAGCTGGTGTTGCGCGCCGGGCTGACCTGGCGGCAGGTGGTGGTGCTCCGCGCCTACGCGAAGTACCTGCGGCAGGCCGGCACGGTCTTCTCGCAGGACTACATGGAGCAGACCTTCATCGCCTACCCGCGGATCGCCGAGCTGCTGGTGCAGCTCTTCGAGACCCGGTTCGCGCCGGGCTCGGCCGACGCCGAGCAGCGGCAGCGGCGCAGCGCCGAGCTGGTGGAGACCATCCGCGATCAGTTGGACGACGTGGCCAGCCTCGACCAGGACCGGATCCTGCGCTCGTACCTGACGCTGATGCAGGCCACCCTGCGGACCAGCTTCTACCAGCGGCGTTCCGACGGGCGGCCGAAGTCGTACGTGGCGTTCAAGCTCGACCCGCAGGCCATCCCGGACCTGCCGGCGCCGCGGCCGAAGTTCGAGATCTTCGTCTACTCGCCGCGGTTCGAGGGTGTGCACCTGCGGTTCGGGCCGGTGGCCCGGGGTGGGCTGCGCTGGTCCGACCGGCGGGAGGATTTCCGTACCGAGGTGCTCGGCCTGGTCAAGGCACAGATGGTGAAGAACACCGTCATCGTGCCGGTGGGCGCCAAGGGCGGCTTCGTGCTCAAGCAGAAGCCGGGGGACCGGGACGAGGCGGTCGCCTGCTACAAGGAGTTCGTCTCGGCGCTGCTCGACGTCACGGACAACATCGTCAGCGGTCAGATCGTGCCGCCGGACGACGTGGTCCGGCACGACACCGACGACCCGTACATGGTGGTCGCGGCGGACAAGGGCACCGCCACCTTCTCCGACATCGCCAACGAGATCTCCACGGCGCACGGCTTCTGGCTCGGCGACGCGTTCGCCTCCGGCGGCTCGGCCGGCTACGACCACAAGAAGATGGGGATCACCGCCCGGGGCGCCTGGGAGTCGGTCAAGCGGCACTTCCGCGAGCTGGGGCACGACACCCAGAGCGAGGACTTCACCGTGGTCGGCGTCGGCGACATGTCCGGCGACGTCTTCGGTAACGGCATGCTGCTCTCCGAGCACATCCGGCTGGTGGCCGCCTTCGACCACCGGCACATCATCCTCGACCCGGACCCGGACGCCGCCACCTCGTACGCCGAGCGGAAGCGGCTCTTCGACCTGCCGCGCTCGTCGTGGGAGGACTACAACACCGAGCTGATCTCGGCCGGCGGCGGCGTGTTCCCGCGTACCGCCAAGTCCATCCCGATCACGCCGCAGGTCCGGGCGGCGCTCGGCCTGGACGACGACGCCACCCAGCTCTCTCCGCAGGAGCTGATGCGGGCGATCCTGACCGCGCCGGTGGACCTGTTCTGGAACGGCGGCATCGGCACCTACGTCAAGGCGTCCAGCCAGACCAACGCGGAGGTGGGCGACAAGTCCAACGACGCGATCCGGGTGGACGGCAAGAGCCTGCGGTGCCGGGTGGTCGGCGAGGGCGGCAACCTGGGCTTCACCCAGCTGGGCCGGATCGAGTACGCGCTGACCGGCGGCCGGATCTACACCGACTTCATCGACAACGCGGCCGGGGTGGACACCTCCGACCACGAGGTGAACATCAAGATCCTGCTGAACACCGCGGTCGGCGACGGGGAGCTGACGACCGAGGCGCGGGACGAGCTGCTGGCTGAGATGACCGACGAGGTCGCCGAGCTGGTGCTGCGGGACAACTACGACCAGGCCCGCGCGATCAACAACGCCCAGGCGCAGGCCGCCTCGTTGCTCCCGGTGCACCGACGGATGATCAACGACCTGGAGCGGTCCGGCGCGCTGGACCGGTCGCTGGAGGCGCTGCCGCCGGACGAGGAGTTGGCGGTCCGGATCGAGTCCGGCCTCACCGCGCCGGAATTCGCGGTGCTGCTCGCGTACGTCAAGATCGTCCTGGAGCGGGACATCCTCGCCGAGGGGCTGGCCGACGAGGAGTGGACCAGCGACGTGCTGGTCAACTACTTCCCGACGCCGATGCGCGAGCGCTTCGCCGACCGGATGTCGCGGCACCGGCTGCGCCGGGACATCGTCACCACGGTGCTGGTGAACGAGGCGATCAACCGGGGCGGCATCTCGTTCGTGTTCCGGGTGATGGAGGAGACGGCCGCCTCCGCGGCGGACGTGATCCGAGCGTACGTGGTGGTCCGCGAGGTCTTCGGGCTGCGCGAGCTGTGGGACGCGGTGGAGGCCCTGGACAACAAGGTCTCGCCGGAGCTGCAGACCACCGTCTACCTGGACACTCGCCGGCTGCTCGACCGGGCCGTGCGGTGGCTGGTGACGAACCGCCGCTCGCCGATCGACGTGCCGGCGGAGATCACCCGCCTGCGCGACGGGGTGGCGCGGCTGCTGCCGGGGCTGGAGAGCCTCTTCTACGGCAGCGAACGGGAGTCCATCACGGCGCACATCGACTCGATGACCGAGCGGGGGCTGCCGCGCGAGCTGGCCGAGCAGGCGACCCGGCTGATGTACAGCTTCGGTCTGATGGACGTGGTGGAGACCGCGACGAGCACGGGTCGGGACGTAGGCGAGGTGGCTTCGGTCTACTTCGTGCTCTCCGACCTGTTCCGGGTGGACTCGCTGCTGTCGAAGATCTCCCTGCTGCCCCGCGAGGACCGGTGGCAGACGCTGGCCCGGATGGCGCTGCGCTACGACCTGTACGCCGCGCTGGCCGCGCTCACCGCGGAGGTGTTGGGCTCCACGCCGGACAGCCTGCGGCCGCAGGAGCGGGTGCAGCAGTGGGAGCAGTCGAACGAGACCTCGATCCACCGCGCACAACGGGCGATGGGCGAGTTCGACGAGTCCCGGGCGGACCTCGCCGCGCTGTCGGTGCTGCTGCGCCAGATCCGCACCCTGGTGCGGACCTCCGCCGCGGCCTGATCGACGACGCCGGACGCGGTCCGGCCGATCGGGAGACCCCGATCGGCCGGACCGCGTCGGTCTGCTCAGCCGACCAGGCTGGCGAAGACGATGACGTTGTTCAGGTAGCTGCGCGCGGCCTCGTCGAATTGGCCCCCGCAGGTGACCACCCGCAGGCTCGGCCGGTCACTCGGGCCGTACACCAGCTCGGTGGGGAACGAGTCCTTCGGGTACGACTTCACCGAGTCGACCCGGAAGGTCGCCGCCCGGCCGTCCGCCCGGTTCACCGTCACAGTGTCTCCCGGTTGCATCGCTCCGAGGTCGAAGAAGACCGCCGGGCCGAGCTTGGCCGAGTCCACGTGCCCGACGATGACGGCGTTGCCGACCTCGCCGGGGCTGGGTCCCGGTTCGTACCAGCCGGCCAGCTGGGCCTGGTCCAGCGGGGGCACCTGGACCGTGCCGTCCGGGTTCGTGCCGAGAGACATGATCTTCGCCTCGACCCCGATCCGGGGGATCGTGATGGTGCTGGGTACGGACCGGGGGAGCGCGGCCGGGGCCGGCGCGTCCTCGGCCGGCTGGTCCGCCTCGGCGGGCCCGGTGCCCTCGGGGCCGGCCTGGGCCAGGGGCTGCGGGGGGCGGGGAGCGGGGTCGGTCTGCAGGGATACGCCGATCATCCCGGCGCCGGCCAGGGCGAGGAGTACGACGACGGCGGCGCCGGCGGCGCGCCACGGTTTCCCGTGACGGCCGCCGGCCCGTGTCGCCGTCTCGTCAGACGAGGGACTCATTGGTCCGCCGGCGACGCATCAGCACGATCCCGCCCAGCGCCGCGGCGCCCAGCAGGCTGGCCCCACCGGCGGCCAGGTTCCGGTCGGCGCCGGTGCTGGCGCCACCGTCACCACCGTCGACCCCACCCCGGGGCAGGACGACCAGTTCGCCCTCGCCGCACGAGCCCTTGAGCTCGTAGCGGCCCGGCTTGGCGTCCTTGTCGACCTTGGCCTCGCCGAGGTAGACGAAGTCACGCTTGTGCTCCCAGCGGTCTTCGTCCTTGCCGTGGTCGCGGGACTTCTCGTCCTCGCGGCCGTTCTCGCGGTCCTTGGAGTCCCACGAGCCGTTCTCGTCCGAGCCGTACTCGTCCTTCGAGTCCGAGCCGTAGCCGTTCTCGTGGTCCTTCGACTCCCACGAGCCGTTCTCGTCCGAGCCGTACTCGTCGTGGCCCTTCTCGTCCTTCTTCGAGTCCGAGCCGTACTCGTCGGAGCCGTTCTCGTCCTCGCGGCCGTTCTCGCGGTCCTTGGAGTCCCACGAGCCGTTCTCGTCGTGGCCCTTCTCGTCGTCCTTGTGGCCCTTGTCGCCACGGTCGCCGGCCTGGTCGTGCTCCTCGCCCTTCCAGTCCTTGCGGTCCTCGTCCTTGCCGCCGTCGGCGAGCAGGCCGCCGCCCTGGCCGTTCGGCTGTCCGTCGTAGGCCGGGGGCTGGCCGTTCTCGCCGTTCTCGCCGTTCTCGCCGTTCTCGTCCTTGCCGTTGTTGTCCTTGCCCTCGTGGTCGCGGCCCTTGTCGTCCTTGCCGTGCTCGTCCTTGCCCTTGTCGTCCTTGCCGTGCTCGTCCTTGCCGTGCTCGTCCTTGCCCTCGTGGTCACGGCCCTTGTCGTCCTTGCCGTGCTCGTCCTTGCCCTTGTCGTCCTTGCCGTGCTCGTCCTTGCCGTCACGGTCGTGGGAGTCTTCCTCGCCCCGCCAGTCCTTGCGGTCGTCGCCGCGGTCGTCCACCGGCTTGAGCTTGACCTTGCCGGTGACCTTCGACCAGACGAAGGCGTGCTCCTGCTCCTCGGAGCAGATCTCCAGGATCTTGACCTTCTCGCCGGCCTTCACGACGTGCGGCTTGGCCAGGACCTTGCCGTCGCGGTCCTTGCCGTCGTGGTGGCCGTCCGCGAACGCGATCCCCGGCGCGAACACCAGGAGGGACGCGCCACCGAGGGCGGCGCCCGCGACAACCTTTCCGAGCATCTTCTTAGCCATGACCTGCGTCACTCCATCCCTGTTGTCCTCTACTCGGCGACACCCGAGCTAAGGCCGACGTTAGACCGTTTCACGACCTATGCAGGGAAAGATTCGTGTTTCTACGTTCATCGGTATTAAGCCCGTTAGACCTGGTACGCGTCTTTAACTGCTGGCCGTGGCGTTCCCGCCCGGACGCCGGGTTGCCGCCGGCTCGGTAAGTCGCTGCCGTACTCGGACCGGTCGGCCGGCATCGTCCGGGTAGCGGCCGTCCCAGCGGTCACCCCGGTCCCGCGACGCCCCGGCGGCCCCGCGGATCCAGGGCGGCCGGCCGACCGCAAGGCATCGAGGCATTGCCATGGAAGCGCTCCCATGCGAGAATCGCTGCACGCGGTTCGGGGAGCCACACCGCGCAGGCAGGTGTCGAGGGCATCCGGTCCCGCCGGACGACATCCCGCCACCGACCGACCGGCGCTGTCTCCGGCGGTCGCTCGCACCACCACCACAGCCCGTCCGGGTCGGGCACCCCCCGAAACATCCCGTTGGCACCGGCGGCCGCCCCCAGGGCGTCCACCGGGCCACCCGCCGGGCCGTTCGCGGGCCCGGTCTCGCCCAAGGAGATCAGTGGCATGAATGTGTGGAGAAGACTGTCCGGCCCCCGCCGGGCACTCGCGCTCGCCGGCGCGGGCGCCCTGGTCGCCGGCGGGTTGGTGACCATTCCGGTCACCGTGGCGCACGCGGCGACCCAGTGCGACGTCGCCTACTCGACGAACGACTGGCCGGGTGGCTTCACCGCGAGCATCACCATCAAGAACATCGGCGATCCGATCAACGGCTGGACGCTGGGCTGGACGTTCCCGAACTCCGGCCAGCGGGTGCAGCAGGGCTGGTCCGCCGAGTTCACCCAGACCGGCAGCCAGGTCACCGCCCGTAGCCTGTCGTACAACGGCAGCCTGGCCACCGGCGCCTCGACCAGCCTCGGGTTCAACGGCGCCTGGAGCGGCAGCAACCCGAAGCCCACCTCGTTCACGCTCAACGGGGTGACGTGCAACGGCGGCACGCCGCCCACCGACCCGCCGCCCACCGACCCGCCACCCACGAACCCGCCGCCGGGCACCAAGGTCGACAACCCGTACGCCGGGGCGCGGGGCTACGTGAACCCGGAGTGGAAGGCCAAGGCGGACGCGGAGCCCGGCGGCAGCCGGATCTCCAGCAACCCGACCGCGGTCTGGCTGGACCGGATCGCCGCCATCAACGGCACTCCGGACAGCAGCTCCAACGGAGCGTTCGGGGTCCGCGACCACCTGGACGAGGCGCTGCGGCAGGGTGCCGGCTACATCCAGTTCGTGATCTACAACCTGCCGGGCCGGGACTGCGCCGCGCTCGCCAGCAACGGTGAGCTCGGCCCCGACGAGCTGCCGAGGTACAAGGCCCAGTACATCGACCCGATCGCCGCCATCCAGGCCGACCCGAAGTACGCCAGCCTGCGGATCATCAACATCATCGAGATCGACTCACTGCCGAATCTGGTCACCAACACCTCCGGCCAGCCGGGCGGCACGACGATGTGCGACACGGTCAAGGCGAACGGCGCCTACGTCAACGGCGTCGGCTACGCCCTGGCCAAGCTGGGCGCGATCGGCAACGTCTACAACTACATCGACGCCGCGCACCACGGCTGGATCGGCTGGGACAGCAACTTCGGCCCGACCGCCGACATGCTGAAGTCCGCCGCCGTCGCCTCCGGCAGCACGGTGCGCAACGTGCACGGCTTCATCGTCAACACGGCCAACTACTCGGCGCTGCGCGAGCCGTACGTCAAGGTCACCGACTCGGTGAACGGCCAGACCGTCCGGCAGTCCAAGTGGATCGACTGGAACCAGTACGTCGACGAGCTCTCGTTCGCGCAGGCGTTCCGGCAGAAGCTGGTCTCGGTCGGCTTCGAGTCCGGCATCGGCATGCTGATCGACACCTCCCGCAACGGCTGGGGCGGCACCGCCCGGCCCACCGGCCCGGGCGCGACGACCAACGTGGACACCTACGTCAACGGTGGTCGGATCGACCGCCGGATCCACGCCGGCAACTGGTGCAACCAGTCCGGCGCGGGCCTGGGGGAGCGGCCGAAGGCCGCCCCGGAGACGGGCATCGACGCGTACGTCTGGGTGAAGCCCCCGGGTGAGTCGGATGGCTCCAGCACGCTGATCGAGAACGACGAGGGCAAGGGCTTCGACCGGATGTGCGACCCGACGTACACCGGCAACCCGCGCAACGGGAACAACCCGACCGGTGCCCTGCCGAACGCGCCGATCTCCGGCGCGTGGTTCTCCGCCCAGTTCCAGGAGCTGATGCGGAACGCCTACCCGGCACTGTGAGGGTGCCGCCCGCCTGCCGCCGGCAGTAGGTGAGGCACTGCCGGCGGCAGGCCCCCAGGCCCCTGACCCGACCGTCCCCCGGTCGGGTCAGGGGCCTCTCGCGCCACCGGTCAGGGCACCGTCCGCTCCACCGCCGCCCGACCCAGCTCGGCCAGGTCCTGGCGGGCCCGCTCGATGTTCTCCGGCGTGAGGTCCTGACCCCGCGCCATGACCAGGTCCTCCGGATCCCAGGGCTGCTCGGCGCCGGTGCGGATGTTGTCGCCGCCGGCGCCGGTCCCGGTCCCGGTGGCGCCGGTACCGGCCGCGTACGGGTCGCCGAGGATGTCGTCCGTCGGGGCGTCCCGGTCGACGCGGGCCCCCGGTTCGCCGAAGGACGGATTGTCCCGGTCGGCGCCGCCCCCGGTGATGAGCTGCGGGACGGTGCTGTCGTCGTCCACCGCGGCGGCCATCTCCGGGCTCTCCTCCAGCGGCGGTTGGCGGTCGCGATCGCTCATGCTGCTGCCCTCCTGTCCCCAGCGCGGTCCCTGATCCCCCTCGCCTACCCCGTCCGGTGCTCCTCATGCCCCGGCGGGTTCGACTCCCATCCGGGCGGCCCGGCCGGCCCGGGTTCAGTGCCCGTCGGCGCCGGTCGGGCGGTCCGGAGGGCCGATCACGCCGCGCTCCTCGGGGGTGGCCGGCGGCTCGGCCGGGCGGAGCCACTGCCAGAGCAGCATCAGCAGGCCGAAACCGAGCATCGCCAGTCCGGCCCAGAGGTTGATCCGTACGCCCTGCGCCTTGTCGATCTCGGCCGGGCTGTCGAACACGCCCATCAGGGCGACGATGACCCCGTACGCGACGAACAGGCCGCCGATCACCCGGCGGATGTCGAACAGCCGCGCGGCCGCAGACCGCCGCTGTTCCTCCTCGGCCCCGGTGATCAGTGGATCGCGGGCCGGCTCGCTGCGGTTGTCCATCTGGCGATCACCCTTTCTAGAAGACCGGGATGTAGAACACGATGGCGAGCGCCACGGCGATCACGCCCAGCAGCACCGGGGAGCGGTACCAGGCGGTGTCCCCGGCCAGCACGTCGCTCTTCAGGTCGATGCCGCCCGTGCCGTAGACCAGGCCACGCAGGTCCGCGTCGGGCTTCGGGGCGGTCAGCGGGGTGATGATCGCGGCGACCACGGCCACCGTGACGAACGCGATGCCGGCGCCCCAGAAGCTCTCCTCCAGGTCGGAGTTGAAATGGATCACTCCGCCCTTGTAGAGCAGGTAGGTGGCGAGCGCGGCGAGGGTGCCGAGCAGCAGGGACCAGAAGCCGGCCAGCGCGGTCATCCGCTTCCAGAACATGCCGATGATGAAGGTGGCGAAGAGCGGCGCGTTGAAGAGGGAGAAGAGGGCCTGGATGTAGTTCATGATGTTGCTGAACCCGGCCGCGATGAAGGCGGTGCCGATGCCGATCACCACCGCCGCGATGGTGGCGTACCGGCCGATCCGCAGGTAGTAGTCGTCGGGCCGGTCACGGCGGACGTACGCCTGCCAGATGTCGTAGGTGAACACGGTGTTGAAGCCGCTGACGTTGGCCGCCATGCCGGCCATGAACGAGGCGAGCAGGCCGGTGACCGCGACGCCGAGCACACCGTTCGGGAGCAGGTCGCGCATCAGCAGCGGGATGGCGTTGTTGTACTGCAGTTCGCCGCTCTCCGCGCCGAGGCCCTGCACGGTGACCAGGGCCACCAGGCCGGGGATCACGGTGACCAGGGGGATGAACAGCTTCGGGTACGCGGCGATGATCGGCGTACGCCGGGCCGCGCTCATGTTCTTCGCCGACAGCGCCCGCTGCACCTCGGCGAAGTTGGTCGTCCAGTAGCCGAACGAGAGCACGAAGCCGAGGCCGAAGACGATGCCGATCCAGTGCGCGCCGAGCGGGTTGGCCGTGCTGGTCGTGTCCTGCCAGGCGTGCAGTCCCGCCTCGCCGAGCTTCGAGTCGCGGACCGCGTCCATCAGGCCGGAGACGCCGCCGACCTTGACCAGGCCGATCACGGTGACCGGGATCAGGCCGGCCAGGATCACGAAGAACTGGAGCACCTCGTTGTAGATCGCGCCGGAGAGACCGCCGATGGTGATGTACGCCAGCACGATCGCCGCGCCGATCACGATCGCGACCCAGAGCGGCCAGCCGAGCAGCGCCTGCATCACCAGGGCCAGCGCGTAGAGGTTGACCCCGGCGATCAGCACCTGGGCGACCGCGAAGCTGATCGCGTTCAGCAGGTGCGTCGGCCGGTTGAACCGCAGCCGCAGGTACTCGGGGACGCTGCGGACCTTCGAGCCGTAGTAGAAGGGCATCATCACGATGCCGAGGAAGACCATCGCCGGCACGGCGCCGATCCAGTAGTAGTGCAGCGTCATCACGCCGTACTGGGCGCCGTTGGCGGCCATGCCGATGATCTCCAGCGCCCCCAGGTTGGCCGACACGAACGCCAGCCCGGTCACCCAGGCCGGCAGCGAGCGGCCGGAGAGGAAGAAGTCGACGCTGGTGCGGATCGCGCGGCGGGCGGCGAAGCCGACGCCGAGGACGGTCACGAAGTAGAGCCCCAGCAGGAGGTAGTCCAGCGCGTTCATCTCGAGTCGAAGTCCGCCGCCGTCCATTGCCGTCACCCTTCGCCCGGACGTCCGCTGTATGTGCCGCGCGCGCCCTATTACCCGGAATGCGAAATCCCACGCCTGACCGTGCATACGGGTCGGCTCCGCCGCGGACGCCCCGGACGGCGTCACCCGATCGGGTGACGCGGACACACGTGGGCGCCCCGGCCGGTCGGCCGGGGCGCCCGTCGTGATCGGTCAGCGGCCGAGCACCCGGTCCAGGAAGTCCCGGTAGCCGCGGACCGCCATCCGCAGCTCCTCGGTGTCCGCGGAGCCGGCCTGCTGCCAACCGCCGAGGCTGGTCCGCTGCGCCGCCAACGCCGAGGAGAGGGCCTGGATGGCCTCCTCGACCAGCGCCTGGGCCTCGCCGGCTGCCGCCCGTGGGTCGTCCACGAAACGGAGCTGGACGTCCCGCCAGCGGTCCCGGAAGCCCTGCGCGATCTCCGCGTCGAAGAGGGTCGCCGGCTCGGCGGCCACGGTCGAACCGGCCGGGCGGGAGGTCCCGGCGGCCGCGAGGTCGCCGGTCGCGGTGGTGCCCGCCCCGGCGGCGGCCGGATCGGCGTCCGGGGAGACCGCGTCCGGGTCGACCATCCGGGGCGCCGCGCTGCCGTAGCCGGCCGCGCCGGCGGCGCCCGCGCCCGGGTCGCCGCCCAGCGGGGTCAGGTCGCCCCGGCGCTCGGCGTCGCCGTCACCGACGCCGGCCGGCACGGCGGCACCCTCCGCCGACTCGTTGAGGTCCGCACTGTCGCGGGGCCCGACCTCCGGCTGGCCGTCGCGCCGGTGCAGCTCCGCGGTCGGGTCGGCGCGCAACCCCTCCCGCTCGCCCTCCTCGGCGCCGTCGCCCGGCCAGGCGGTGCGCTCGTCCCGGGGATCCGGTTCGTCCTCGGGGCGAGGGCTGGCCAGGGCGGACGCGGCGACCGCCCCGCCCACGGTGGGGGCGCCGAAGGTGGTTGGCACCGGGCCGGGGTCGTGGAAGCCGCCCTCGTCGGCGTCCCGCTCGGCCGCCCGGACGACCCGTTCGTCGTCGTCCGGGCCCGGTCGCCGGCCGGACGCGTCGGCGCGTTCGGCGTATCCGGTCCGGTCGGCGTCACCGGCGACCGCCGGGTCGTCGAAGGTGCCGCGGTCGTCCAGCGCGTCCTCCGGCACCTCCGCCGGCCCGCTCCGGTCGTCGGCGCCCGGCACCGGCACCGGATGGGATCGGACGGCCTCGGGGTGGTCGTTCACCTGCTGCTTCTCCTGGCGCATGCGGTGGCCTCCTCAGCGGCTCGTGACGTCGTGCGGCGTGTCCGTGTCCGGGTGGCGCTGCTCCGGCGGCTGGTGTCCCACCGGCTCCTCGCCGAGCAGGTCCGCGAAGAGGGCCCGGTAGTGCACGACGGCCTGCCGCAGCTCCTCGGTGCTCGCCTCGCCGCGGGTGTTGCGCAGGTGGATCTCGTGCGCGTCCCGGTAGTGGGTCAGCGTGCGGGCGTGCTCGACGGAGAGGTGGGCGATCTGGTCCGAGAAGTCACCGGTGGGGTAGCCCCGCTCCGCGATCAGCCGGGTGACCAGTTCGTCCGCGTCGCCCACGGTTTCGGCCGGGGAGTCGATGAAGCGGACCTGGAGTTCCTCCCAGGCGGCGGCGTAGCGGGCCCGGGACTCCGGGTCGAGCGGGGTGAGCGTGAGCTCGGCGTGCCGACGCTCCCGGTCCCGCAGCTCGCGCTCGGCGGCGCCGCGGCTGTCCTGCTCGGCGACCACCCGGTCGTACTCCGGCCCGAACCGGCTGCGCAGCGACCGGCGCCGGGCCAGCGTCCAACCGGCGGCGGCCAACGCGGCGATCACCAGTACGACGATGACGATGACGATTATCTGCGTGGGCGACATGGCTCCTCCTTCGCCACCGGTATTCCCTCGGGTCACTGATCGCCAATCCCGATCCGGGGCACTTTCCTGCGCGATCCGGCCGGGAGCGGTCCGAGTGGGTGCGTCGGCGCCCAGCATCATCGGCCGCGAAAACTTGACTCATTCCAGAAAACGCGCTTGGCTGGGACGGTGCCGGCCGGGCCCGACCCGGGGCGATCTGTCGACACCCACCGCGACCCGGGCCTCAGCAGGCGAAACCATCAGGAGGAGAGCGATGAGCGACCCGCAGGCCGGCAAGCCGGTCCTCACGACCCGTCAGGGTCACCCGGTGCACAACAACCAGCAGCAGCGGACGGTCGGCTCGCGTGGTCCGGCGACGCTGGAGAACTACCACTTCCTCGAAAAGATCAGCCACTTCGACCGGGAGCGCATCCCGGAGCGGGTGGTGCACGCCCGCGGCTTCGTCGCGCACGGCGAGTTCGAGGCGTACGGGACGATCGGTGACGAGCCGGCCTCGGCGTACACCCGGGCCAAGCTCTTCCAGACCAGGGGCGGGAAGACCCCGGTGACCGTCCGGTTCTCCACGGTCATCGGCGGCCGGGACTCCTCCGAGGCCACCCGTGACCCGCGTGGCTTCGCGGTGAAGTTCCGCACCGAGGACGGCAACTGGGACCTGGTCGGCAACAACCTGCCGGTCTTCTTCATCCGCGATGCGATCAAGTTCCCGGACGTGATCCACTCGCTGAAGCCGGACCCGGTCACCTTCCGCCAGGAGCCGAACCGGATCTTCGACTTCATGGCGAACACGCCCGAGTCGATGCACATGCTGACCTGGCTGTTCAGCCCGCGCGGCATTCCGGCGAACTACCGCACCCAGGACGGCTTCGGGGTGAACACCTACCGGCTGGTCGACGCCGCCGGCGTGGGCGTCCTGGTCAAGTACCACTGGAAGTCGCGGCAGGGCGTCAAGTCGCTGACCGAGGAGCAGGCCGCGACGATTCAGGCCACCGAGCTGGGCCACGCCTCGAAGGACCTCTACGAGGCGATCGAGCGCGGCGAGTACCCGCAGTGGGAGCTCAACGTCCAGATCATGAGCGACGACGAGCACCCGGAGCTGGACTTCGACCCGCTCGACGACACCAAGACCTGGCCGGAGGACGCCTTCCCGCTCCGCCCGGTCGGCGTGATGACGCTCAACCGCAACGTCACCAACTTCCACAACGAGAACGAGCAGCTCGCGTTCGGCACCGGCGTGCTGGTCGACGGCCTCGACTTCTCCGACGACAAGATGCTGGTCGGGCGGACCTTCTCCTACTCGGACACGCAGCGCTACCGGGTCGGCCCGAACTACCTCCAGCTGCCGATCAACGCTCCGCGGGAGGACGTCCAGGTCAACACGAACCAGGACGGTGGCCAGATGTCGTACCGGGTGGACAAACGGGGCGCCAACCCGCACATCAACTTCGAGCCGTCGTCGGTGGCCGGCCTGGAGCAGGCCGACGAGTCGTACCGGGAGTACCGTCCGTTCGTCTCCGGGCAGGTCATGCGCGCGCCGCTCGAGCGGCAGAACAACTACGCCCAGGCGGGCGAGCGGTTCCGCACCATGCCCGCGTGGGAGCGGGACGACCTGGTGAAGAACCTGATCAACCTGCTGGGCCAGTGTGACAAGCACATCCAGGAGAAGATGGTCTGGCACTTCAGCCAGTGCGACGAGCAGTACGGCCGGCGGATCGCCGACGGGCTCGGCATCCCTGTCAACGCCTGATCGACCCAGCCCTGGGCGTCCCGTCGGTCACCACCGGTGGGGCGCCTGGCTTGGCGGGGGGTCCACACCGGAGCGTCGTGGTAGTCGCAACGGGCGGTAGTGCATCCGCCCGGGATTACGTATCCTTCCCAAGGCGCCCGTGCCGGTGCCCGGCGCCCGATGCCGGGAGACTGCCCCGGTGGGAGCGCTGCCCGGCCGTCGCCGGAGCCCCTCCTGCCACACGTCCGGGCGAGGTCCGATGAAAACGCGCGACTGGCCGATCCGCTCGAAGCTGACGGCGCTGGTCGTGGTGCCGGTCACCGCGCTGCTGGCGCTCTGGATCTTCGCCACCACGCTCACCTTCGGGCCGGCCCTCGACCTGCTCGCCGCGCGGACCTTCCTCTACGACCTGGGCCGTCCCGGCGAGGCGGTCGTCGCCGAGCTGCAACGGGAACGCCGGCTCACCGTCGTGCAGCTCGCCGGCGACGAGCCGCTGCCCGCCCTGGCCGAGCAGCGGCAGCGTACCGACCAGGCGATCGACGAGCTGCGCCGCCGGGTCGCGGGTGAGGCGTTGCGGGAGGCCGCCGACGGGCCGCTGGAGGCCCGGATCGACCGGCTGGTGACCGGCCTGGACGCGCTGCCCTCCGGCCGCGACTTCATCGACCAGCGGAAACTGGACCGTGCCGGCGCCTTTGGCCTCTACAACGGAATGATCTCCTCGGCGTTCCAGACGTTCGCCGGGATGGCCGCGCTGCCCGAGCCGGACCTCAACCGGGAAGCCCTGGCGGTGACCGCGCTCGGTCGCTCCCGGGAGCTGCTCGGGCAGGCCGACGCCCTGCTGGCCGGCGCGTTGACCGCCGGCCGGTTCGCCGCGGGCGAGCATGCCCAACTGGTGCAGATCATCGGCAACCAGCGGTTCCTCGCCGGGGACGCGGTGGCCGACCTGCCGGCGACGGACCGGGCGGCGTACCAGCGGCTGACCGAGGGGGAGGCCTTCGTCCGGCTCCAGGCGATGCAGGACAGCCTGGTCGCCGCCGACCGCTCGGCGGCGCCACCGGTCGACCCGGCCGCCTGGCAGGCCAGCTACGACGCGGTCCAGCAACAGTTGCGCGAGTTCGAGCTGGCCGCGGCCGACGGGCTGACCGACCGCTCGGTGCCGACCGCGGTACGCATCCTCGTCCGGCTCGCCGCCGCGGGGGTGCTCGGGCTGGTCGCCGTCGTGGTGTCGGTGCTGGTCGCGGTGAAGGTCGGCCGATCGCTGGCCCGCCGGCTCACCGGGGTACGCGGCGCCGCCCTGGAGCTGGCCGAGCACCGGCTGCCCGACGTGGTGACCCGGCTGCGCCGGGGCGAGCACGTCGACGTGGCCCGGGAGGCGCCCGCGCTGGAGTACGGCGACGACGAGATCGGCCAGGTGGGCCGGGCGTTCACCGAGGTGCAGCGGACCGCGGTCCGGGCGGCGGTGGACGAGGTCACCCTGCGACGGGGGCTCAACGAGGTCTTCCTCAACATCGCCCGGCGCAGCCAGGGCCTGGTGCACCGGCAGCTCGCCCTGCTGGACCGGATGGAGCGGGGCACCGAGGACCCGGACGAGCTGGCCGAGCTGTTCCAGGTGGACCACCTGGCCACCCGGCTCCGCCGGCACGCCGAGGACCTGGTCATCCTGGCCGGTGCCGCGCCCGGCCGGGGGTGGCGCAATCCGGTCGCGATGGTCGACCTGGTCCGCGGGGCGATCTCGGAGGTCGAGGCGTACGACCGGGTGGACATCACCGCCGCGCAGCCCGCGGGCGTGCTCGGGCGCGCGGTCGGCGACCTGATCCACCTGCTCGCCGAGCTGATCGAGAACGCCACCGCGTTCTCGCCGCCGGGCACGCGGGTCGTGGTCTCCGGCGAGCGGGTGGCCAACGGCTACGCGCTGGAGATCACCGATCGCGGCCTGGGCATGTCGGACGCGGCGCTGGCCGACGCCAACCGCCGGCTGACCCGCTCGCCCGAGTTCGACCCCGCCGAGAGCGCCCGGCTCGGTCTGTTCGTGGTGGCCCGGTTGGCGGCCCGGCATGCGGTGCGGGTGAGCCTGCGCCGGTCCGAGGCGGGTGGGGTGATCGCGGTGGTGCTGCTGCCCACCGACCTGATCACCGAGGAGCCGGCGCTGGCCGGCCTGGACACCCCCGGTCGCGGACCGGGGCGACCGGACCGGCGGTTGACGCGCGGCGCGCGGCGCGCCACCGCGCCCCGGCCCCGCACCGCGCGCCGCGGCGCGGGCGACGGCTCGCCGGCCATCGGCCGGTCCGCGCCGGTGCCGCCGCGCGATGGCGCTGTCGGGCCGACGGGTGCGGTGGCCCCGGACGATCCGGTGGAAGCCTCCGCCCCGCCCACCCCGGAGACCGCGGGCGAGATCGACGGCCTGCCGCGTCGGGTCCGCCGGCGTCCGCCGGCCGCCCGACCCCGGCATCCGGCCAGCGACACGCCGACCCCAA
This sequence comes from Micromonospora sp. NPDC051006, assembly GCF_044456245.1. Lineage (NCBI taxonomy): Bacteria > Bacillati > Actinomycetota > Actinomycetes > Micromonosporales > Micromonosporaceae > Micromonospora > Micromonospora sp. NPDC051006. Next base: position 46,582 of record NZ_JBITFP010000013.1, on the reverse strand, counting down.
GGCCGCCCGAGGAGGTGCGCCGGATGATGTCGGCGTTGCAGTCCGGCACCATCCGGGGGCGTCAGGCCGCCGAGGAGGCCCGCCCGGGTCCCGCGCCCGACGTGGCCGGCCCGGTGCCACCCGAGGACGCCCCGCCCGCGCCGTCCGACGCCGCGGTGGCACCCGAACCCCCGACCGAGACAGAGAGGGACGCCTAGTGCGGCAATCGACGAAGCAGAGCGCCGATCTCGACTGGCTGCTCGACGACCTGGTGCAACGGGTACCGGCCGCCCGCGAGGCGGTGGTGCTCTCCGGCGACGGACTGCTGCTCGGTGCCTCCGCCGAGCTGGACCGCGCCGACGCCGAGCACCTCTGCGCCCTGGCCTCCGGCTTCGCCAGCCTGGCCCGGGGCGCGAGCCGGCACGTCGACGGCGGTCCGGTGCGGCAGACGGTGGTGGAGATGGAGTCGGCGTACCTCTTCGTCACGGCCGCCGGGCAGGGCGCCTGCCTGGCCGTGGTGAGCGATGCCGACGCGGACATCGGCCTGGTGGCGTACGAGATGGCGATGCTGGTCATCCGGGTGGGCGAGAACCTCAGTGCGCCGGCCCGGTCGACGGCGGGTGCCGTCGATGCGGACTGAGCCGCCCGGGCCGCAGCACGAGTGGCTGGACGGCGCCGCCGGCCCGGTCGTCCGTCCCTACACCCTCACCGGCGGCCGGGTCCGCTCCGCCGCCGACAGCTTCGATTTGGTCGCGTTCGTGCTGGCCGGGTCGCCTCCGGACGCCGCAGACCCGCAGCTGCCGCCCGAGCACCGGCGCCTGGTCGAGCTCGCCCACCGGCCGGTTCCCTTGGCGGAGCTGGCGGCCGAGCTGGACCTCGCGGTCGGCGTGGTCCGGGTGCTCCTCGGCGACCTGCTGGCTCGTGGGCTGGTCGCGGTGCACGAGCCGCCGACCGCAGCTCACCTTCCGCACGACGACATCCTCAAGGCGGTGGTCAGTGGACTCCGTGCGCTATGACCGGACGGGTGCCGGCCCCCAGATCCCGCTGGCCCTGAAGATCCTCGTCGCCGGCGGCTTCGGCGCCGGCAAGACGACGCTGGTGAGCGCGTTGAGCGAGGTCCGGCCGTTGCAGACCGAGGAGATCCTGACCGGCGCCGGGGTCGGCACCGACGATCTCTCCGGGGTGGAGGGGAAGTCCACCACCACGGTGGCGATGGACTTCGGGCGGATCACCATCAACGACGACCTCCAGCTCTACCTCTTCGGCACGCCGGGGCAGGACCGGTTCTGGTTCCTCTGGGACGAGTTGGCCTTCGGCGCGCTCGGTGCGGTGGTGCTCGCCGACACCCGCCGGCTGGCCGACTGCTTCCCCTCGATCGACTACTTCGAGCAGCGGGGCATCCCGTTCGTGGTGGGGGTGAACTGCTTCGACGACGCCCGCCGGTTCGACCTGGAGACCGTACGCCAGGCGCTGGACCTCGACCCGCACGTGCCACTGGTGCTCTGCGACGCGCGGGAGCGGCAGTCCGGCAAGCTGGTGCTGATCTCGCTGGTCGAGCATGTGGCCCGGCAGCGGGGCGAGCCGGTGCCGGCGGCCTGACCGGCTCACCGCGCGCCTCACCCGCGCGACCTGGGCCGCGGCTCGCCCCGAGGGCGGGCCGCACCGGGCGACGCGGAAGTCAGCCGTACCGGGAGGGCTAACCGGGCGGGTTCGTGGGCAACCCTCTGGTTGGATCTGACGCAGGAGTCGGCGGAGGGCGGTAGCGGTGAGCGGTCGGGGCGAGGTCGTCCACATCGGGTGCTACACGGCACAGAGCGGTGGGCGGGGGACCGGTGTGCTGGCCGCCCGGCGCGACCCGACGTCCGGCGCACTGACCCCGCTGGGCACCGTCGCGCTGACCGCCTCGCCGTCGTTCCTCGCCCGCCACCCCACCCTGCCCGTGCTGTACGCGGTGAACGAACTCCCCGACGGCGAGGTGAGCGCCTGGCGGGTCGGTTCCGACGGTGAGCTGACGCCGCTGGGCAGCCGGCCGACCGGTGGCGCCGAGCCCTGCCACCTCGCCGTCGTGCCGACCGGCGGTCATCTCGTCGCGGCCAACTACGGCGGGGGCAGCGTGGCGGTCTTTCCGCTGGACCGGCAGGGTGTGCCCGGCGAGCGCAGCGACCTGGTGGTGCACGAGGGGCACGGGCCCGACCCGGACCGCCAGGAACGGGCCCACGCGCACATGGTCAGCCCGGACCCGGGTGGCGGTCCGTTGCTCGCGGTCGACCTGGGCACGGACTCGGTCTACCGGTACGACCTGGACGCGGCGACCGGCCGGCTGGTGCCCCGCGCCCCCCGGGTGCGGACTGTCGCCGGCGCGGGGCCGCGGCACCTGGCCCGGCATCCCGACGGCCGGCGCTGCTATCTGGTCGGCGAGCTGGACGCGACGGTCACCGAGTACGAACTGACCGTCGACGGGTCGCTGCACCAGCGCGGCCGGGTCGACGCGAGCGGGCGGCCGGGGCACGTGCAGCCGTCGGAGGTCGCGGTGCGGCCGGACGGCCGCTTCCTCTACGTCGCCAATCGGGGGGTCGGCACGATCGCGGTCTTCGACCTGCGCGGGGAGCAGCCGGAGCTGACGGCCGAGGTGGACACCGACGGAGAGTGGCCGCGGCACTTCGCGCTGATCGGCGAGCACCTCTACGTCGCCGACGAGCGGGCCGACATGATCCGGGTGTTCCGGGTCGATCCCGACAGTGGCGTGCCCGCGGCCGTCGGCGAGCCGGTGCCGGTGCCGAGCCCGACCTGCGTCCTGCCCTGAGTCGCCGCGCCGCACGGCTGATGGATCTTCGTCGCCACGCGATGAGGCCAAGCCGTCACTGGCCGTATCCAAATAGCGATCAACTGTATCTCCTCCGTAACTTTAACCCGAACGGTTGTGGCAGTTACGCGACTTGATACGCAAGATGGTCACCGTGTCAGCAGGCCGCCATCGCATGCATTCAAAGCTCCGTGGAGTCGCCGCCGCCGCTTCGGCGACGGCGCTCGTCGCCGTGACGGCGGGAGCCTGGTTCGGATATCGGGAGCTCGTTCAACCATCCTGTTCCGGCGAGATCCAGCTCTCCGTCGCGGTGGCCTCCGAACTGGCACCCGCGGTGGACGCCGCCGCGGGGCGGTGGGCCGAGGACGGCGCCGCGGTCGGCGGCACCTGCATCAAGGTCAATGTCTCGGCCTCGGACCCGGTCGACGTCGCCGCCGTGGTCGCCGCCAAGCACGGCGCGATCCTGGCCGGCGTGGGTCAGGCCAGCGGCACCGCGGTCACCCCGGACGTCTGGATCCCGGACTCCTCGACCTGGCTGCTGCGGCTGAAGAAGGAAGCGACCGCGTTCGCCCCGACCAACGGCGCCTCGATCGCGCGCAGCCCGGTGGTCGTCGCGATGCCCGAGCCGATCGCCGTCCGGATCGGCTGGCCGGGCGCGAAGCTGGGCTGGAGCGACCTGCTCAAGCAGGTCAACAGCAGCAAGCCCCTGCGTACCGGGATCGTCGAACCCACCCGTGACGCGGCCGGCCTCTCCGGCCTGATGTCGCTGACCGCGGCGGCCAGCGCGGCCGGTGGCGACTCCCAGCGGTCCACCATCGGCGCGCTGCGCGCGTTGGCGACCGGGCGCTCGGCGCTGCGCAACGACCTGCTGGCCCGGTTCCCGACCGCCGCCGACCCGACGGCGATCGCGAACGGGTTGGGCGCGGCGGCGCTCTCCGAAGAGGACGTCATCGCGTACAACAGCAAGAAGCCGCCGGTCGAGCTGGCCGCGCTCTACCTCGAGCCGGCGCCGGCGCCGCTGGACTACCCGTACGCGGTGCTGCCCGGAATCGAGCCGGCCAAGGCCTCGGCGGCGCGGGTGCTCTACGAGGTGCTCACCACTCCCGGCTTCCGGGACCGGCTCGCCGCCCAGTCGCTGCGCGCCCCGGACGGCAACTGGGGCGACGGGTTCAAGGCGCCGCAGGGCGCGCCGAGCCCGGCCGGCGGTCCGTCCACCGCGCCGGCCAACGGCGGCGCCGCCGCGGGCGGGCTCGACCCGGTCGCGATCGACCGGGTCGTCTCCAGCTGGTCGATCGCCACCCAGACCGGCCGGATGCTCGCCGTCATCGACGTCTCCGGCTCGATGAAGGACGAGGTGCCGACCGCGAACAACCGGACCCGCGAGGAGGTCACGGTCGAGGCGGCCCGGCGCGGCCTCAGCCTCTTCGACGACTCCTGGTCGATCGGGCTCTGGACGTTCTCCACCAAGCTGGTCGGCAACCGGGACTACAAGCAACTCGTCCCCATCGCACCGCTCTCCGGCCAGCGCGACAAGCTCGAGGCGGCGCTCAGCACCATCCGGCCCTCGGACGGCAACACCGGCCTCTACGACACCATGCTCGCCGCCTACCAGGAGGTGCAGCGGGACTGGCAGGCCGGCCGGGTGAACTCGGTGGTCCTCTTCACCGACGGCAAGAACGAGGACGACAACGGCATCAGCCAGCAGAAGCTGCTCTCCGAGTTGAAGCGGGTCGCCGACCCGGAGCGGCCGGTGCAGGTCATCATCATCGGTATCGGTGAGGGCGTCAGCAAGGCGGAGCTGGACTCGATCACGAACGTCACCGGCGGTGGCAGCTTCGTCACCAAGAACCCGACCGAGATCGGCGGCATCTTCCTCAAGGCCATCGCGCTGCGGCCACCGGCGCCGCGCTGACTGGTCGAACAGTCGAAGAGGGGCCCGTCGTACCGCTGGATCCGGTACGGCGGGCCCTTCTCGTGAGCGCCGGGCTCGGGAAAAGTGACGGCAATACGTCGGAAGCAATCGGCGACCATAGTTGTCGGTGCAGGATGTCGACGTATCCCCGGCGTCCTCGGCCCACATCGGGTCCGATCGTCGACCTGGGCCGTCCTGAGCGAAGTGGGAGGGCTGGTGACCTCGGCTACGCTGTTGACCCCCGCCAGGACGCCGTCGAAGCTGGACGGCACCCCGTCCGGCCTCGTGGCGCGCGCCGACGAGCGGGCCTACGTCCGAGTCCTCGTGGTGCTGGACACCACCGTCCTGACCGTCGCGCTGCTGGTGGGCTACCTGGCCCGCTTCGGCAACGAGGAACCGAGCGGGTCGAAGATCCCGTACGTGCTGGTCGCCCCGGGGCTGGTGCTCGCCTGGCTGGTCTCGCTCAAGGCGCTCGGCTGCTATGACGACCGGGTGATCGGTTACGGCGCCGACGAGTACCGCCGGGTCAGCATGGCGAGCCTGCGCCTCGCCGGCGGGATCGCCATCGTCGGTTACATCGCCGACGTCGGCGTCTCCCGGGGGTTCCTGGGCATCTCCTTCGCGCTCGGCACGGTCGGTCTCGAGGTGGCCCGGTTCGCCGCGCGTAAGCGGCTGCACCGGGCCCGGTCCAAGGGCAGCGGCTGGTCGCGCAAGGTGCTGGTGGTCGGCGACACCGCACACGTGCTGGAGCTGGTGCACACCCTGCGCCGCGAGCCGTACGCCGGCTACCACGTGGTCGGGGCGTGCATCCCGGACGCGCTGCTGGCGCCGGTGGCGCAGCGGCTGGGCGACGTGCCGGTGGTCGGCTCGTTCCGGGGCATCCCGGAGGCGGCCACCGCGATCGGCGCGGACACCGTCGCGGTCACCGCGTCCGGCGAGCTGACCGGCACCCGGCTGCGCCGGCTCGGCTGGCAGCTCGAGGGGACCGGCATCGACCTGGTGGTGGCGCCCGCGCTGACCGACGTCGCGGGGCCCCGCATCCACACCCGGCCGGTCGCCGGTCTGCCACTGATCCACGTCGAGGCGCCCGAGTTCCGGGGCGTCCGCAAGCTCGTCAAGGGGTTCGTCGACCGCGCCGCCGCCACGGTGGCGCTGACGCTGCTGCTGCCGCTGCTCGCGGCCGTCGCGTTGGCCATCCGGCTGGACAGCCGGGGGCCGGTGATCTTCCGCCAGACCCGGGTCGGCCAGGGTGGGCGCGAGTTCGGCGTCTGGAAGTTCCGCACCATGGTGGTCAACGCGGACGAGCTCCTGGCCGAGCTGGTCGCCCGCAACGAGACCGACGGCCTGATGTTCAAGATGCGCGACGACCCGCGGGTCACCCGGGTCGGCCGGCTGCTGCGCAAGTGGTCGCTGGACGAGCTGCCGCAGCTGGTCAACGTCCTGCTCGGTCAGATGAGCCTGGTGGGCCCCCGCCCGCCGCTGCCGTCCGAGGTGGCCCGCTACGACGGCGACGTGGCCCGGCGGCTGTTGGTGAAGCCGGGCATGACCGGGCTCTGGCAGGTCAGCGGCCGGTCCGACCTCAGCTGGGAGGACGGCATCCGGCTCGACCTCTACTACGTCGAGAACTGGTCTCTCGCCGCCGACCTCACCATCCTCTGGAAGACCTTCGGCGCGGTGCTCAACGGTCGCGGCGCCTACTGAGCTAGACGCCGGTCAGGGCTGCGGGCCGGTCCAGTCCAGGCAGACCACCACGGCGTCGTCGACCAGGTCGCCGGCGACGAACGCGCGCAGGTCGCCGAGGAGCGACCGGACGGCGTCCAACGGCTCCATCGGCCCGGTCCGGCGCAGGAACCGCTCCAGTGCCGTCTCGCCGTACCGCTTGTGGTGCCCGGTCGCGTCGACGACCCCGTCGCTGACCACGAAGAGCCGATCTCCGCGGCGCAGGGTGAACCGCTGCTCCCGGTAGTCGGTCGCCTCGAACATGCCGAGCGGGAACTGCGCCTCCAGCGGCTGCTCGGTGACCTCGCCGTCGCGCAGCCGCATCAGCCGGGGGGAGCCGGCGTCGACCACGGTCATCTCCCCACCGGCCAGGTCCAGCTCCATCAGCAGGACGGAGAGGTACTGGCTGCCCCGGTGCAGGTCGTAGATCGCCTGGTCGGCGAGGGCGGCCTGGTCGGCCAGGGAGAGCCCGCCCCGACGGGCGTTGCGCAGGGCGCTGGTGACCAGCGCGGTGAGCATCGACGCGGCCACCCCCTCGCCCATCCCGTTGATGGTGGAGAGCCACAGCCGATGCCCGTCGTCGGACCAGTCGAAGCTGTCGCCGCGCACCGCGTACGCCGGCTCCAGCTGCCCGGCCAGGCTGAACGCGGGCCGGCTGCGGCTGCGCCCGGGAAGCAGCTCCCACTGCATCTCGGCGGCGAGGGTCAGCCGTTGGCTGCGCTGGGCAGCCCGGTAGACGTCGGTGCCCGCCGAGACGGCGGTGATCTCGTGGGCGAGCGCGGTGGCGATCTCGGCCAGCTCACCGAGCACGGTCGGCTCCTCCGGCACCGGCGACAGCCGGAGGACGCCGCGACGCTCGCCGCGCATGCTCACCGGGAAGTAGCCGACGTCGTTGCTGAGCACCGGCTCCTGGTGGTCGAAGCACCGCCACGCCGGATGGCCGGGACCGCTGACCGGCTCGCCCTCGCCCAGCGGTATCAGCACCGCGAGCCGGTAGTCGACCTGGAGCAGCTCGCACTCGGTGATCCGGTACGACCGGGCGACGACCTCGCTGATCCGCTCCACGAGCAGATCGGCGGGCGAGTCAGTTAGGGCGCCTCGTGCCCGGTTGACCGGTTCGCTCATGCCCGCTCCTTGATCGCAAGCTCAACCACACCATCTTCGGAGTAGTCTCGGGCCACCATGGCCGAACTGCATGGTCCTCCGGACCCCGAAATGAGTATGGCCGCCGCGTTGGACGTGGCGGCGGGTGCCCTGCTGACCGTGTGGGAGGCGGCGCGGGAGCGGACGACCAGCCGGGTCTCCGGCGCCCAGTTGCGGGCGGTGATGGTGGTCGAGCAGCACGACGGGATCAACCTCCGCCGGCTCGCCAGCCGCCTCGACATGCTTCTCAGCTCGGCCAGCCGGCTCTGCGACCGGCTGGTGGCCGCGGGAATGCTGGAACGCGAGCCCGGCCGGCTCGACCGCCGGGAGATCTCGCTGCACCTCACCCCGGAGGCTCGCCGGCTCCTCGCCGAACTTCGTGACGACCGGCGGGAGCAGCTGGCCCGGATCATCGGCGGGATGACGCCGGAGGGCCGGACGGCGCTGCTGCACGGCATGCGGGAGTTCGACGAGACGGCCCGCCGGCAGGAGGCGCGGTCCGCGCCGGCGGAACCGGTGCCGGTCCGGCCGGAGCGGCTCGACGGCCGGGGCCACGCACTCCCGGCGCCCCGCGAATGGCCGGCGGACGAGCCGCCGGTGGCCCGCACGGCCTGATCAGGCCGGCTCGCCCGGGCTCACGGCGAGCATCGCCACATCGTCGTCGCCCTGCCCGGCCCGCCACTCGTCCACCGAGCCGAGCAGCCGGTCGACCAGCGCGGCCGGGGGCAGCCCGGCCGCCGCGGCGAGCATCGCCCGCAACCGCGCCTCTCCGAGCGGCTCCCCGCCGTCGGGGCCGCCGCACGCCCCGGTGACCCCGTCGGTGTAGGTCAGCAGCAGCTCACCCGGTGCGAGCCGCACCTGCGTCGCGACGAACCGGGCGGTGGGCAGCGCGCCGACCGCCATCCCGCCGACGGCGACCGGGGTCACCGTCCCGTCGGCCCGCCGCAGCAGTGGTGCCGGGTGCCCGCCGCCGGCCACCCGGACGCGCAGACCCCCCGCGGGCAGCCGGTCCAGGGCGCCGAGCAGCAGGCTGGTGAGCTGGCTGCGCCGGGCGGCGTCGGGCGCGTCCAGCAGCGCCCGGTTGAGCAGCCCGATCAGCTCCAGCGGGCGCTGTTCGACCAGACGCAGGGTCTGCAACGACTGGCGTACCCGGCCGGTGAGCACGGCCGCCCCGACGCCCTTGCCGCTGACGTCGCCGATGGCGAACATCGCCCCCTGCCCGGTGGGGAAGACGTCGTAGAAACCGCCGCCGATGCGCAGGCTGTCACCCGCGGCGTGGTAGCCGCCGGCGAGGGTGAGCCCCGCGAGGGCCGGCAGCGCCGGCGGGAGCAGGCTGTCGTGCAGTACCCGGGCCAGGTGTGCCTGCGCGTCGTAGAGCTCGGCGGTGGACAGGGCGGCTCCGACCCGGGCCGAGAACTCGCGGCCCAGCTCGACGTCGCGCCGGTCGAAGCCCGGCCGCCCGACCCGGCGGAGCAGCAGCAGGGCGCCGGCGGCGCCCGCGGGCCCGGGCATCGGGCTGACCAGCACCGGGCCGAGGGTGTCGAAGCCGGCGGGCAGCAGCGGGGCCAGCGCGGCGCGCGCGGCAGCCGGCCACCCATCCGGTTCGACGGGCTCGCCGGCCAGCGCCTCGGCGACTCCCGGTAGCGCGCCGGTCAGCTCCGGCGGCGCCACGCCGGCGACCGGGGCCGGCTCACCGTCGGCGTACCGGTGCCAGTGCGGGCGGGCGTCGCCTGGCGGGGGCGGATGGTGCAGCGCCACGGCGGCATCGGCCAGGTAGGGGATGGCGAGTGTGACGGCGGTCCGCAGTACCTGATCCCGGTCCAGGGAGAGCCCGAGCCGGCTGCCGGCCTGGGCGAGGAACGCGGTGCGGGACCGCTCGGCCAGCAGGGCCTCGTCGCGCGCGTGCTCCTCGGTGACGTCCCGGACGTACCAGGCGTACCGGCCACCCGCCAGCTCGCGCCGGGCGCCGCGCAACCGGCGGCCACGGTGTTCGGTGTCGAACTCGGCGGTGCGGTCGCGAACCGCCCGGGCCAGGTCGGGTACCGGGCACCCGGCCAGCGGGTCGCCCGGCACGATCTCCGGGAGCAGTTCGGCCGCCATCGCGTTGACCAGGGTGACCACGCCCGCGCCGTCGGTGGTGAGCACCGCCTCGGCCAATCCGTCCAGCAGCTCCCGGGCCAGCCCCGAGTCGCCCGGCGGCGCGGCACGCGGGGCTCGCGGGGCGGGTGGGCGAGGCCTCCCGGCACCGTCGCCGACCGGACCGGTGACGCCGTCCTGGCGGGTCGCGGTCACCGCGGGTCGCCGGGCGCCCCGGTCTGTCGACCTGTCCGCATGCTGGTCCTGCACTCCTCGGCTGGGAATCGTTGCCTCCCGGCAAGCGTACCGAGGACGGCGCTCGAACGCGCACGCGTGCGGCCCGTCCGCCCGGCTGATCGACCGCAGGTCGACGAGGGGTGGGTCAGCCGACCCGGGCCAGCCAGCCGGCGGGCCGCGCGATGATCCGGCGGACCACCGAACCGGCGGCGCCCAGCACGGCGGCGTCCGCACCGAGCGTCGCCGGCCGGACGGTGACCGGCGACCAGGCCGCGGTCAGCACCCGGCGGGAGATCTCGGCGAGCACCGGTGACTGCAGCCACGGGGTGAGCGGGGCGTAACCGCCGCCGAGGACCACGGTGTCCAGGTCGAGCAGGTTCACCACGCTGGCGACCGCGACGCCGAGCGCGGCGCCGGCCTCGTCCAGCGCGCGCAGTGCGTGCTCGGCACCGGCGCCGGCCAGCTCGGCGAGCCGGGTCGCGGCGGTGTCCGCCGGCAGGTCGGCCCCGGCCAGGCCGGCGGCGGCCAGGATGGCCTCCTGACCGGCGTACTGCTCGAGGCAGCCCCGCCCGCCGCATCGGCACGGCCGCCCCTCGGGACGGATCGGGATGTGCCCGATCTCGCCGCTCCAGCCCCGCGCGCCCCGGAACAGGGCGCCGTCGAGCACGATCCCGGCGCCGATGCCGACCTCACCGGAGATGTGCAGGAAGCTGGCGGGCCCGGCGGGGCCGGCGTGCAGCTCGCCGAGCGCGGCCAGATTGGCCTCGTTGTCGACCACCAGCGGCGGTACGCCGTCGACCTGCTCGGTCAACGGCGGGTGCCCGGCGAGCACGGCCGGTACGGGCACGTCCCGCCAGCCCAGGTTCGGCGCCAGCCGCACCATGCCCGCGTCGTCGACCAGGCCGGGCACGGCGAGCGCCGCGCCGGCCAGGGTGAGGCCCTGCGCTGCGGCGTCGGCGCGCGCCCGCCCGGCCAGCTCGACCAGCCGGGCGAGCGCGTCGGTGGGGGAGACCGGACGCAGGTCGGCGCGGTGCACGGTGTGGTGCCGGAGCTGGCCGGCCAGGTCCACCACGCAGACGGCGAGATAGTCGACGTTGACCTCCAGGCCGAGCCCGGCCGGGCCGTCGCCGGCCAGCACCAGGCCCCGGGCGGGGCGACCGGCCCCGGCGCGGGGGGCCGGTTCGGCCTCGGTGACCAGCCGACCGGTGATCAGGTCCTCGACCACCGCGGAGACGGTGGCCCGGGTGAGGCCGGTCTCGGCGGCCAGGTCGGCCCGGGACGGCGGGCGTTCGGCGGCCGCGATCCGGCCGAGCACCACGGCGAGGTTGAGCTCGCGCAGGCTGCCCTGACGGACCGCGCCGGCCGGGGTGGAGGTAGGCGTCACCCCTTGACACTGCCACAGGTCAAGCAAATAATTCAATCGCTGAACAAATAGTTGACCGCACCCCGGAGGCTGCCATGGCACCCCGTCCCACCCCCGCCGACAAGTTCTCCTTCGGGCTCTGGACCGTGGGCTGGCAGGCGCGCGATCCGTTCGGTGACGCCACCCGCCCGGAGCTGGACCCGGTCGAGGCGGTGCACCGGCTCGCCGAGCTCGGCGCATACGGCATCACCTTCCACGACGACGACCTGATCCCGTTCGGCGTCGACGCCGCCACCCGCGACCAGCACATCGCCCGGTTCCGCAAGGCCCTCGACGAGACCGGCCTGGTGGTGCCGATGGTCACCACCAACCTCTTCACCCACCCGGTCTTCAAGGACGGCGGCTTCACCAGCAACGACCGCGAGGTTCGCCGCTACGCGCTGCGCAAGGTGCTGCGCAACGTCGACCTGGCCGCCGAGCTGGGTGCCAAGACCTTCGTGATGTGGGGCGGCCGGGAGGGCTCCGAGTACGACGTGGCCAAGGATGTGCGCGCCGCGCTGGAGCGCTACCGCGAGTCCGTCGACCTGCTCACCCAGTACGTCATCGATCGCGGCTACGACCTGCGCTTCGCGCTCGAGCCCAAGCCGAACGAGCCGCGCGGCGACATCCTGCTGCCCACCGTCGGGCACGCGCTGGCCTTCATCTCCACCCTGGCGCACCCCGAGCTGGTCGGCCTCAACCCGGAGGTCGGCCACGAGCAGATGGCCGGGCTGAACTACGCCCACGGCATCGCCCAGGCGCTCTGGCAGGGCAAGCTGTTCCACCTCGACCTCAACGGCCAGCGCGGCATCAAGTACGACCAGGACCTGGTCTTCGGCCACGGTGACCTGATGAACGCGTTCGCCCTGGTCGACCTGCTGGAGAACGGCGGCCCGGCGGGCGGGCCGGCGTACGACGGGCCGCGGCACTTCGACTACAAGCCGTCCCGGACCGAGGACATCGCGGGCGTGTGGGCGTCGGCCGAGGCGAACATGGCGACCTACCTGCTGCTCAAGGAGCGGGCCGCGGCGTTCCGCGCCGACCCCGAGGTGGTCGAGGCGCTCGCCGCCAGCAAGGTCGGCGAGCTGGCCGTGCCGACGCTCGGCGACGGGGAGAGCTACACCGAGCTGCTGGCCGACCGGTCCGCCTTCGAGGAGTTCGACGTGGACGCGGTCGCGGCCCGGGGCTTCGGCTTCGTCCGGCTCAACCAGCTCGCCGTCGAGCACCTGCTCGGCGCGCGCTGAGGCGGGTCACCATGCCGCTCGTCGCGGGGGTGGACTCGTCCACCCAGTCCAGCAAGGTGGTGATCCGGGACGCGGAGACCGGCGCCCTGGTCCGCGAGGGCCGGGCGCCGCACCCGGACGGCACCGAGGTCGATCCGGCAGCCTGGTGGACGGCCCTGCGGTCGGCGGTCGACGCCGCCGGCGGCCTGGCCGACGTGGCGGCCGTCTCGGTCGGCGGTCAGCAGCACGGCATGGTCGCGCTGGACCAGGACGGCACGGTGGTCCGGCCCGCCCTGCTCTGGAACGACACCCGCTCCGCCGGTGCTGCCGCCGACCTGATCGAGGAGGCCGGCGGCGGCGAGGCGGGGCGGCGGTTCTGGGCCGAGGCGGTCGGCAGCGTGCCGGTGGCCAGCTTCACCGCCACCAAGCTGCGCTGGCTGGCCCGGCACGAGCCGGAGAACGCCGACCGGGTGGCCGCGGTCTGCCTGCCGCACGACTGGCTCACCTGGCGGCTGGCCGGGGCGGTCGACCTGGCCGGGATCCGCACCGACCGGGGTGACGCCAGTGGCACGGGCTACTGGTCGCCGACGACCGGGGAATACCGGTTCGACCTGCTGGAGCAGGCCTTCGGTCGCCGTCTGCAGGTGCCGACCGTGCTCGGCCCGGCCGACCCGGCCGGGGAGCTGCACGTCGGCGCCCTGGCCGCCGACGGCGTGCCGGGCGGCGCCACCGGTGGTGGCACGCTGCTCGGCCCGGGCACCGGCGACAACGCTGCCGCCGCGCTCGGCGTCGGCGCCGGCCCCGGCGACGTGGTGATCTCGATCGGCACCTCCGGGACGGTGTTCAGCGTCGCCGAGGGCCCGTCCGCCGACCCGACCGGCACCGTGGCCGGCTTCGCCGACGCCACCGGCCGCTTCCTGCCGCTGGTCGCCACGCTCAACGCGGCCCGGGTGCTCAACGCCGCCGCGTCGATGCTCGGGGTGAGCCTGGACGAGTTGGCCGAGCTGGCCCTCTCCGCGCCGGCCGGCGCGCAGGGGCTGGTGATGGTCCCCTACCTGGAGGGCGAGCGGACCCCGAACCGGCCGTCGGCCACCGGCGCGGTGCACGGGCTGACCCTGCGGACGTCCACCCCGCCGCATCTCGCCCGGGCGGCCGTCGAGGGCATGCTCTGCGCGCTCGCCGACGGGCTGGACGCCGTGATCGCACAGGGCGTGGCGGTCCGCCGGGTGATCCTGGTCGGTGGCGGGGCGCGGTCGGCCGCGGTGCGCCGGATCGCCCCGCAGGTCTTCGGCTGCCCCGTGGTGGTCCCACCGCCCGGCGAATACGTCGCCGACGGGGCGGCTCGCCAGGCCGCCTGGGTCGCCCTGGGCGGCGCGGCGGCGCCGGAGTGGAGCCCGGCCGGCACCGAGGAGTACGACGCCGAGCCGGTACCCGCCGTCCGGGCCCGGTACGCCGAGGCCCGGGATCACGTGATCGACCGCTGAAGCGTCCCGTTATCGATCTGCAACGATAACTTTTGGTCATGAGCCCCCGGTCGTCCCGACCGGGGGCTCTTCCGTAGGCGCAGCTCGCCGTCCGGATCGATGGGCGGGACCATGCGGCCGGACATCGAGAAGGGTGACTGCGCGCGACGCTGCCCACCGTCCCGCCACGATGGACGATCGAACGGGGCAGCGCGCTGCGCATCCGGCTGACTACCGTTCGGTCACCCCAACGGGAGGAGTCGATGTGAAGCGTGTACCGGGAAGCAAACTGCGGGCATCGGTCGCGGCGCTCGCGCTGACGGCCGGCGGGATCGTCGCCGTCCAAGCCGTCGCCGCGCCCGCCCAGGCCGGCTGCTACGAGAGCAACTACGGCTCGCCGGTGCAGGTCTATGTCGGCGGAGTCAAGCGCGGTGTGGAGCAACTGCGCTCGCCGGAGACCTGCAACCGCAACGGCGTCTACTACGGCAAGATCAGCGACACCTACACCGACGGCTCCTGCCTGGCCGTCCGCTACTACGACCCTGCCTACGTCGGGACGCAGGGCACCAGCTGCGACTCGGCTGGCTACAACTACACCTTCTGGGACCAGAACGGCAACGTCTGGGCCGACTTCCGCGGCCAGCTCACCGCCACCGGGGCGCTGAGCACCAACTACTACAACGGCGCCTACTGACCGGATGCTTGTGGGCCGGTTCGCCGAGCGGACCGGCCCGCAACCAGCGAGTTGACAGGATGTGACATGAGAACGTCCAGGCTCGCCTGCGTGGGCCTCGTGGTCGCCCTCGCCGCCGCCGGCTGCTCCTCCGCCGGGCCGGCCGCCGATACCGCGCCGGCGAAGCCGGTGGAGAAGGTGATGGCCGAGGCGCTCGACCGGGGCGACGACAACCGGGACGAGACGCTCGCCTACTGGGACCAGGTGAACAGCGCGCTGGTCGGGTGCATGAAGGCGGAGGGCTACGACTACCAGCCCTTCATCGACCAGTGGGCGGTCGACCGCCGGATCGCGCTGGGGCTCACCCGCGAGCAGTTCGTGCGGCAGTACGGGTACGGGCTGACCACGCTGATCGACTACCTGCCGCCCGGCACCCGGCGGGTCGACCCGAACCGTAAGGCGCTGGCCGGGATGACCGGGGAACAGGTCGGCGGCTGGCGTGGCCGGCTGGAGCGCTGCCGCAAGGAGACCGAAGGACGGTTCGGGCCGGCGCCGAACGTCGCCAACCTCCGGCTCAGCCCCGAGCAGTCGGCGCGCAGTGACCGGATCTACGGTGCGGTCGACGCCGATGCCCGGGTCGTCCGGGCCGGCGAGGTGCGGCGCACCTGCCTGGAGGAGAAGGGCTTCGACAGCGGGGACGCCCGGTCGCTGCGGCTGGCGAAGGCTGCTGAGAAGTTCCGCGACGGCTTCGAGCGGGCCGTCGCCGAGGCCGAGGAGGCCGGCCGGGACAGCGCGGCGCTGCGCCTCGCGGACGTCTTCACCGCCACGGAACTCGCCGAGCTCAAGCGGCTGCAGGAGCGGGAGATCGCCGAGGCGCGGCAGACCGAGCCCTGCCAGTGGCCGTACGACGACCTCTACAAGCAGGTCTACCGGGAGTACCTGGACAAGGCACTGGCCGGTGAGCTGTGACCGGAACGGCTCGGCACCCGGTGCTGGCCCGGCTGGCGGCGCTGGGCCGCTCCGCGTCCGCGCGGCGCCCCGGTGCGCTGTCGACACTGGTCGCGGTGGCGGTGCTGGCGGCGGCGGTCGGCTGGTGGGCGGGCCGAGCCATCCAGTCCCCGATGGAGGCCGCCCAGCACGCCACGCCGCCTGAGGCGGGCGCGATCACGGTGCCGGTGGAGCGCCGGGTGATCGCCACCTCGGTCGTGGTCCGTGGCGCGCTCGGGTTCGCCGAGCCGCAGGCGCTGACCGTGGACGCCGACCTCGGCGACGGCCGGCTCGGCAAGCTCGTGGTCACCGGCCGGGTGCCGAAGCCGGGCAGCAGCCTCGACGAGGGGGACGTGGCGCTCCAGATATCCGGCCGGCCGGTGATCCTGATGGACGGGGCCATCCCGATGTACCGCACGCTGGCCCCCGGCAGTACCGGCCCGGACGTCCGCCAGCTGGAGCGGGCCCTGGCCCGGCTCGGTCACTTCACCGGGCTTCCCGACGACAGGTACGACGCCCGGACCTCGGCCGCTGTGGAACGGCTCTACCGGGCCGCCGGATACGAACCGGTCGGGCCGTCCGCGGAACAGGAGCAGCAGGTGGCCGCGGCCCGCGAACGGATCGCCGCGGCCGACGGCGCCCTTGACACCGCCCGGGCGGCGCTGCGCAGCGCCGAGCGGGGGCCACCGGCGTCGGACCTCACCGTGGCCCGGGCCCGGGTGCGCAGCGCCGAGGCCGACGTCGAGGCCGCGGTGCGGACGAGGGACGCGGCGATCGCCGACGGCGCCCCGGCGGCCACCATCGGCCGGCTCACGGCTGACGTGGAAGCGGCTCGGGTGGAGCTGGAGCTGGCCCGGGCCGACCTGGCCGAGCTGACCGGGTCCGCCGACGTGTCCGCCGCGCAGGCCGCGGTGACCGCCGCCGTCCGGCGGCAGGCCGAGGCGCGCAGCGCGCTGAGCCGACTCCAGGCCGCCGTGGGGGTTCGCCTCCCCCGCGGCGAGGTGGCCTTCGTTCCGGCGCTGCCCCGGCGGGTGGACAAGGTGGAGACGGCCCTGGGGCGCGAGGCGAGCGGCACGGTGATGAGCCTGACGGCGGCGGCGCTGGAGGTGGTCAGCGGCATCTCGGCGGAGGAGCGAGGGCTGCTCAAGGTGGGCCAGCGCGCGCAGCTCGACGAGGGCGAGGGGGTCGCCACCTTCGCCGGGGAGGTGTCGCACGTCGCGGACAAGCCGGGCACGGGCGACACCCCCGACGGGCAGTACGAGCTGCGGATCAGGCCGGTCGGCGCCGTCCCGGCGGAGCTGCACGGTCGGGACGTGCGGATCCGCATCCCCATCTCCAGCACCGACGGCACGGTGCTCGCCGTGCCGCTGGCCGCCCTGATCACCGACGCCTCCGGCGCGGCCCGGGTACGGGTCTCCGACCCATCGGGCGGACGCGACGTGCCGGTGACCGTGGGCCTCTCCTCGGGTGGGTTCGCCGAGGTGCGGGCCACGGGCGGGGCGCTGGCCGAGGGTGACCTGGTCGTCGTCGGCGAGCGGTCGTGACACCCCTGGTCGAGCTGCGTGGCGTCAGCCGGGTCTTTCCCGCCGTCCGGCCGGTGACCGCGCTACGCCCCACGGACCTGACGATCCGGGCCGGCGAGTGGGTTGCCATCACCGGCCGCTCCGGCTCCGGCAAGTCGACGCTGTTGCAGATCCTCGGTCTGCTCGACCGCCCGACGTCGGGGTCGTACCGGCTCGACGGAGAGGACGTGTCGGGCCTCTCCGACCGGGCGCGCACCCGGCTGCGCTCCTCCCGCATCGGTTTCGTGTTCCAGAGCTTCCACCTGATGGCCCACCGGTCGGCGCTGGAGAACGTCACGGTCGCCCTGCTCTACCACGGCTGCCCTCGGCGGCAGCGGGTCGCGCGGGCGGCCGAGGCGTTGGACCGCGTCGGGCTCGCCGACCGGGCCGGCGCCATGCCGACGACGATGTCCGGCGGCGAACGGCAGCGGGTGGCAGTGGCCCGCGCGCTCTCCATCCACCCCCAGCTCCTCCTCGCCGACGAGCCGACCGGAAACCTCGACTCGGCGACGGCGGAGGAGGTGCTGTCGCTCTTCGTCCGGCTCAACGACGAGGGGCAGACGGTGCTCATGGTCACCCACGACGGGCAGGTCGCGGCGCGGGCCCGACGCCGCGTCGAGATCACCGACGGGAGCGTTCGCGAGGTGACGGTCGATGCGTGACCTCATCGGGGAGGCGTTGGCCGGCATACGGGCCCGGGTGCACCGCACGCTGCTGACCGCGCTGGGTGTGGTGGTGGGCATCGCCGCCCTGGTGGCGACCCTCGGCCTGGCCACCACCGCCGGTGCCCGCATCGTGTCGCACTTCGACGAGCTCGCCGCCACCTCGGTGACTGTGCTGCCGGCCAACGACGGCGGCCCGGAGCGAGCGCAGAGCGCCATCCCGTGGGACGCCCCGCAGCGTGTCGAGCGGCTGAACGGGGTGGTGGCGGCCGGGACGATGAGCACTCTGGATCTGCCGGGCACACCCGTGCGGGCGACCGCGGTGGTGGACCCGCTCGCCAGCGACGTCACCCAGCCGCCGCTGGTGGCGGCCTCACCGGAACTCCTCAACGCGGTACGCGGGTCGCTGCTCGCCGGTCGCTGGTACGACCAGGGGCACAGCGACCGTCGGGACGGGGTCGTGGTGCTCGGCGGCCGGCTGGCGGCTCGGCTGCACCTGGCCGACGTGAGCCAGTCGCCCGCCGTCTTCGTCGGGGACCGCGCGTTCACCGTGATCGGTGTGCTGGGCACCGTGGAACGCGTGCCCAGCCTGCTCGACGCGGTGATCCTGCCCGACGGCACGGCCCGTACCCGGTTCGGGCTGGCCGCGCCGCTCTCCGTGGTGGTGGAGACCGATGTCGGGGCGGCGGCGCTGGTCGCCGGCCAGGCCCCGCTCGCGCTGGCACCGCAGCAGCCGGATGCCCTGGTGGCGCAGCGCCCGCCGGAACCGGAGGCCACCCGGGCGAAGGTCGCTGCCGACACCCAGGCGCTGTTCCTGGCGCTCGCGGCGGTCACGCTGGCCATCGGCGCGGTCGGTATCGCCAACACCATGCTGGTCTCGGTGCTGCAGCGGGTCGGGGAGATCGGGCTGCGGCGGAGTCTGGGCGCCACCCGTGGCTCCATCGCCCTGCTGTTCATGCTCGAATCGGCGCTGGTCGGGCTCTTCGGTGGCGTGCTGGGCGCGGCGCTGGGCGTCCTCGCCGTGGTCGGGGTCGGCTACCTGCGGCAGTGGACGCCCGTCATGGAGCCGTGGCTGACCCCGGGCGGCGCGCTGCTGGGCGCCGTCGTGGGGTTGCTGGCGGGGATCTATCCCGCCTGGCGGGCGTCCCGGATCGAGCCGGTCGCCGCACTGCGGGCGGACGGCTGAGCACCGGGCTCACCCGGCCGCCGCGCCGCTGGCCGCCCGCGGAATGCCACCCGAGTAGGACATCGGCGTCCGGTTCTGGTTGGCTGCCGGTATGACCTTGACCCGGGGTGGGTTGGCACGGGCCGGGGGCGGCAGCCGGGCGCACCGGCTGTACAGCGTGGTGGTGTTCGTGCTGCTCGCCTCGCTGGACAACGTGGCGATCGGGCTGGTCCCGCCGCTGTACGGGTCGATCGCCGACGCGTTCACCGTGCCGGAGCGGCTGCTCGGGCTGGTCACCGCGGTGAGCTTCCTGGTCAGCGCGGTCGCCGCGGTGGGTTGGGCGTACGTCGGCGACCGGGGCCACCGCAAGCCGCTGCTGATGGTCGGCACCCTGATCTGGGCGGCCGGGACCGGCGGCAGCGCGCTGGCCGGCAACTATCTGACCTTCCTCGCCACGCAACTGATCGCGGCGATCGGCCTCGGCGCCGTCGGTTCGGTCGGTTTCTCGGTGGTCACCGACCTGATCTCGCCCCGCCGCCGTGGGCTGGTGATGAGCTTCTGGGGGCTCTCCCAGGGCGTCGGCACCCTCGCCGGGACCCTGGTCGGCGGCCTGCTCGGCAGCACCGACTGGCGCCGGCCCTTCCTGGTGATGACCGTGGTCGGCCTGCTCGCCACCTTGGCGTACCTGTTCACCTACGACATCCGGCGGGGGCAGAGCGAGCCGGAGCTGGCCGGCGCGCTCGCCGGCGGCGCCGACTACGACTACCGGATCCGCCGCGCCGACCTGCGCCGGATCCTGGACCGGCGGACCAACGTCTGGCTCATCCTCCAGGGGCTGACCGCGCAGGCCGCGTTCGGCTCGCTGGTCTGGTTGCCGGTGCTCTTCGCCCGGCGGGCCGAGGAGCAGGGCTACTCGGAGCCGACCGCGGTGGTGGTGGGCAGTGTCTTCGCCACCCTGTTCCAACTCGGTGGGGTGTTCTCCATCGTGGGCGGGCTGATCGGCGACAGCGTCCAGCGGCGTACGGCGCGGGGGCGCGGTCTGGTCGCGGCGATCGGCATCCTCGCGGCGGTGCCGTTCTACCTGGTGCTCTTCTTCGTGCCGTTACGCATCGACGTGCCCGACGGCGGGAGCACCGGGGCGGTGGTCGGTGCGGTGCTGTCCAGCGTCTTCACCGAGCCGACGGTCGGGCTCAGTCTGCTGACCGCGCTCGTCGCGCTGGCCCTGACCTCGGCCAACTCGCCGAACTGGTTCGCGCTGATCGCCGACGTGAACCCGCCCGAGCACCGGGGCACCGTCTACAGCCTCGGCAACCTGGTAAACGGTGTCGGTCGGGCGGCCGGCAACGGCCTGGTCACGGTGGCCTTCAACGGGCTGCGGGCGGCGTTCCCGCCACCGCTGAACTACGCCGTCGGGCTGGCCGCGTTCCAGCTCTTCTTCATCCCCACCGGCGTCATGTACTGGCTGGCCTCGCGCACCTCGCCACGGGACATCACCGCCGTGCACGACCTGCTGCACAGCCGCGCGGAGCGCCTGGAGGAGTGACGGGGCCCCGGGGGCGTCGCCCCGGGGCCCCGGTCCGGGCGTCAGCCGCGGAACCAGACCGTCACGTCGGTGGGGACCGCGCCGTCGTCGGTCAGCGGGGCGCTGCTGTGCAGCAGCTCCGCGCCGGCCGGCAGCGGCACCGGCGCCGGGCCGAAGTTGGTCAGCACGGTCAGCCCGCCGTTGTCGAAGGTGAGCACCTCGTCGCCGGACTCCCGCCAGCGCAGCGTGCCCCGGCCCAGCTCGTGCTCGCGGCGCAGCCGCAGCGCGGTCCGGTACATCTCGTAGGTCGACCCCGGCGTCTCCCGCTGGCGGTCCAGGGCGTACTCGGCCCAGAGCGTCGGCTGCGGCAGCCAGCTCGCGTCGGTCGGCCCGAAGCCGTACGACGGCGAGTCGGCCTCCCACGGGATCGGCACCCGGCAGCCGTCCCGGCCGCGGTGGGTGTGCCCGCTGCGGAACCAGGTCGGGTCCTGGCGAGCCTCGTCCGGCATCGTGGTGTGCTCGGGCAGACCCAGCTCCTCACCCTGGTAGAGGTAGGCCGAACCGGGCAGGCCCAGCATCAGCAGGGTGGCCGCCCGGGCCCGGCGCAGGCCGAGCGCCGCGTCCGGCTGCGGGTCGCCGATGCCGATGCCGTTCGGCCGGGGGGTGCCGACCGGCAGGCCGAGCCGGGACGCGTGCCGCACCACGTCGTGGTTGGAGAGCACCCAGGTGGTCGGGGCGCCGACCGCGTCGGTCGCCTCCAGCGAGCGGGTGATCACCGCGTACTGGGCCGGCGCGGACCAGGCGGCGAGCAGGTACTCGAAGTTGAACGCCTGGTGCATCTCGTCCGGGCGCACGTAGCGGGCCAGCCGCTCAACCGGCTCCACCCAGGCCTCGGCGACCAGCACCCGCTCGCCGGGGTAGCTGTCCAGCACCCGGCGCCACTCCCGGTAGATCTCGTGCACGCCGTCCTGGTCCCACATCGGCGGGCGGGGCCGGTCGCCCTCGTTGCCGGAGAGGATCTCCTGCGGTTCCTGCCAGTCGGCCAGGTCGGCCTGCTTGATCAGCCCGTGCGCGACGTCCACCCGGAAGCCGTCCACGCCGCGGTCCAGCCAGAACCGGAGGATGTCCAGGAACTCGGTGCGCACCTCGGGGTTGTCCCAGTTCAGGTCCGGCTGGCCGGTGTCGAAGAGGTGCAGGTACCACTGGCCGGGCCGGCCGTCCGGGTCGACGGTGCGGGTCCAGGCCGGCCCGCCGAACACGCTCTGCCAGTCGTTCGGCGGCTGCTCGCCGTCCGGGCCGTTTCCGTCCCGGAAGATGTACCGGGCCCGCGCCGGGCTGCCCGGCTCGGCGGCGAGCGCCTCGGTGAACCAGCGGTGTGCGGACGAGGTGTGGTTGGGAACCAGGTCGACGATCACCCGCAGACCGCGAGAATGGGCCTCGCCGATCAGCTTGTCCGCGTCCGGCAGCTGGCCGAAGAGAGGGTCGACGTCCCGGTAGTCGGCAACGTCGTAGCCGGCGTCGGCCTGCGGCGACGGATAGAACGGCGAGAGCCAGACCGCGTCGATGCCCAACTCGACCAGGTGGTCGAGGCGGGCGGTGATGCCCGGCAGATCCCCGATCCCGTCCCCGTTCGAGTCGGCGAACGATCGTGGGTAGATCTGGTAGATGACCGCCTCGGTCCACCAGCCGGTGATCGGGTCACCGGTCGGACTCTGCTGCGTCAGGTTGGTGTTCAGGGTCTTCTCCCGAGTGTCGTGCGTGGGTGCGGGTGGATTCCCGGCGGCGGTGACGGGCAGTCCGTTCAGTTTGCCCGGGGTGGCGCGGTCGATTCGCGCACGACCAGCCGAGTGGGCAGGATCACCGGCGGTGTCGGCGCGTCCGGCCGGCGGTCGCCGGCCGGCCCGGGCGTCCGGCCGGGGACCGGGTCGACCATGGAGCCGCCGAGCGGGTCGAGCAGCAGCCGGGCGGCCAGCCGGCCCTGCTCCGCCGCCGGCTGGGCGATGGTGCTCAGTCCGAGCACCCCGGCCAGGTCGTGGTCGTCGATGCCGATCACGCTGACGTCCTGCGGGACCCGCAGTCCGGCGTCGCGCAGCGCGGTCATCGCGCCCATCGCCATCTCGTCGCAGGCCGCCACGATCGCCGTCGGCGGTTCGCCCCGGGCCAGCAGCTCCGCGGCGGCCCGGTTGCCGCCGTCGATGGTGAACTGGGACTCGATGTCGAGGCTCGGGTCCGGCCGGATGCCGGCCGCCCGCAGCTCCGCCTGGTAGCCGCGCCGCCGGTCCAGGTGGGTGGTGTAGGCCAGCTCGTCGTCCGGGTCGCCGGAGATGTGCGCGATCCGCCGGTGGCCGAGGTCGAGCAGGTGCCGGGTGGCGGTCCGCGCGGCGGCCACGTCGTCGATCCGGACGCACGGCCAGCCCGGTACGACGGTGCCCGAGCTGATCGTCACCCCGGGCAGGTCCAGCGCGGCGAGGGCGGTCAGGTCGGCCGCCCGAAGCGGGGTGGCCACCAGGATGATGGCGTCCACCCGCTTGTGCAGGTTGGCCGTGCGCAGCACCCGCTGCCGGATCTGCTCCCGCCCGCCGAGATTGTGCAGCAGCAGGTCGTAGCCGGACTGGTGGAGGAAGTCCTCGACCGCCTCGACGACCGTGCTGAAGAACCACCGGGTGATCCGGGGGACCACCACGGCGACGGTGCCGGTCCGGCCGCCGGCGAGCCGCGAGGCGCTCGGCGAGACGGCGTAGTCCAACTGCTCGGCGGCGGCGAGCACCCGGTGCCGGGTCGCCGCCGAGACCGTCGGGAGGCCGCGCAGCGCCCGCGAGACGGTGGCCGTGGAGACCCCGGCCAACCGGGCGACATCATCAATCCTGGTCACGGTTCCCCCGCTCCGCGTCCGCGTCCGCCGCCGCCCGGTGCCGGGCGGCGGCGGCGTGGGTCAGCCCTTGACGCTGCCGGCGAGCAGACCTCGCACGAAGAAGCGCTGCAGGGACAGGAACACGATCAGCGGTACGACGATCGAGACGAACGCGCCGGCGGTCAGCCGCTGCCACTCGTTGCCCCGGGTGCCGGCCATCTCGGCCAGCCGGACGGTGAGCGGAGCGGTCTCGTTCCCACCGCCGGCGAAGATCAGCGCGACCAGCAGGTCGTTCCAGACCCAGAGGAACTGGAAGATGCCGAACGCGGCCAGCGCCGGGGTGATCAGCGGTAGCACGATGGTGCGGAAGATCTTCGGGTGGCTGGCTCCGTCCACCCGGGCCGCCTCCATCAGGTCTCCGGGCAGCTGCGAGATGAAGTTGTGCAGCAGGAAGACGGCGAACGGCAGCGCGAAGCAGGTGTGCGCGAACCACACCTGGGCGAACTTCTGTTCGTCGACCAGGTCCCAGGCCGGCATCAGGGTGACGCCGGCGACGGTGACGCCGGTGGAGAAGAACTTCAGCAGCGGCACCAGCGCCATCTGCAGGGGCACGATCTGCAGCGCGAAGATCGCGATGTAGACCCAGTCCCGGCCCCGGAAGTTGATCCACGCCAGCGCGTACGCGGCCAGGGCCGCGAAGGCGAGCGGGAAGAGCACCGAGGGAATGGTGATCGCCAGCGAGTTGATGAAGTAGCTGGCGAGCTGCCCGGACGATGCCGAGCGACCGAACAGGACCTCCTGGTAGTTCTCCAGGGTGAACTGCGGGTTGGTGAAGGCCGTCCACCAGCCGGTGGTCTTGATCTCGTCCTCGGGCCGCAGCGAGGAGAGGAAGAGGCCGAAGGTCGGGATGGTCCAGACCACCGCGATGACGATCGAGATGAGGGTCGCGGTGCGGCTGTTCAGCCGCTTGCGGACCCGCCCGGCGGTGGTCTTCGGTGCGTCGGTCTGCTGGGTGCCGGCGGCAATTGTGGGCGTGGCGGTGGTCATCTCAGCCCTCCCGCTGCTGACGGAGGTTGCGGATCTGGTAGATCACGACCGGGATGACCAGGATGAAGAGGAAGACCGCGAGCGCGGAGCCCTGCCCGTTCTGGCCGTACCGGAACGCCTGGTTGTACATCTCGTTGGCGATCACGCTGGTGTCGTAGTTGCCGTTGGTCGAGGTCCGGACGATGTCGAAGACCTTGAGCGTGGCGATCGAGAGGGTCACCACCACCACGATCAGCGCTGGCCGGATGCTCGGCATGGTGATCTGCCAGAACATCTGCCACGGGCTGACCCCGTCGAGCCGGGCGGCCTCCACGATGTCCGCGGGGATGGCCTTGATGGCGGCGGAGAGCACCACCATCGCGAAGCCGGCCTGGATCCAGACCATGATGACGATCAGCAGCAGCGTGTTCAGGGGTGACTCGAGCAGCCACTGCTTGGGCTCGCCGCCGAGGCTGACCACGATCTGGTTGAGCAGGCCGATCTGGTCGCCCTCGCCCCGGTAGGCGTAGACGAACTTCCAGATGATGCTCGCGCCGACGAAGGAGATGGCCATCGGCAGGAAGATCAGTGACTTGGCCACGGCCTCGAACCGGGCCTTGTCCACCAGGACGGCGTAGATCAGGCCGAACGCGGTCGCCACCAGCGGTACCAGGAGCACCCAGACCAGGGTGTTGACCAGGACCCGGACGATCGAGTCTTCGGAGAACATCCACCCGTAGTTGCGCAGGCCCACCCAGTTGGTGCTGCCTCCGTCCATGAAGGAGAGCAGCGTGGTGCGAATGGCCGGCACGACCAGGCCGACGGTGAGCAGCAGCAGCGTCGGCAGCAGGAAGAAGAGCGCGAAGGCGCCCTCCCGCTGCTTGCGTCTGCGGGGCAGCGGGGCTCCGCTCGCGGACGCGGCAACGAGCTGCGCCTCCCGCCGCCGGGCGAACCAGGCCGGCACCACGTCGAGTAGCAGGAGCAGACCGCCCACCACCGCGACGAAAGCGATCAGCCCGTACATCAGCATGAGGAACTTCGGCTGTTCCTCCGCGAAGTCGAACTCCATCGACCCTCCCAGGTCCGGATCCGCGGGGGGGGGGGGGGGGGGGGGGGGGGGCGGGCCGCCCCCCCCCCCCCCCCCCCCCGCGGCGCGGTAGCAGGGCTGAAGCACGCCCAGCTCCACAATCATCACTCCGGCGTCCCCCCCCTCTATCCCCACCCCCCCCCCCCGCCCCGGTGGGGGGGGGGGGGGGGGCCGGCCCGGGGGCCCCCCCCCCCCCCACCCGCTCAGATCACTTCCAGCTGTTCTCGATGCCCTGGAGCACCGTCGCGGTGTCCTTACCGTTGATCCACTCGACCATGCCCTTCCAGAACGTGCCCGCGCCGACCGCGGCCGGCATCAGGTCCGACCCGTCGAAGCGGAAGACGCCGCTCTTGTCCTGCAGGATCTGGACCGAGAGCTTGTCGATCGGGCTGGCGACGTTGGCGATGTCCAGCTTGTTGTTCGCCGTGACCCAGTTGCCGAGCTTCGCGCGGCTGTTCACGTACTCGGCCGAGGCCAGGTAGGTCTGCACCGCCTGGACCTCGGGACGGTCGGCGTAGGCGACGACGAACTCGCCGGCACCCAGCACGGGCTTGCCCTTGGCCGAGTCGATGGCCGGGAAGTAGAACGCGAACGCGTCGCCGTCCTCGGCCACCTTGGTGCCGTCGGGGAACTGGTTGGCGTAGAACGACGCCTGCCGGTGCATGGCGCACTTGTTCGTGGTGATCGGCAGGCCGGCCTCACCGAAGGCGGTGGTGCCGATGCTCTTCACGCCGCCGAAGCCGCCGTTCATGTACTTCTCGCTCTTGAGGATGGTGCCGGCCTTGTCGACCGCCTCGACGACCCGCGGGTCGTTGAACGGGATGGCGTGCGTGGTCCACTGGTCGTAGACCTCGGGGCCCTGCGTCCGCAGCAGCACGTCCTCGATCCAGTCGGTGGCCGGCCAGCCGGTGGCGTCACCGGACTCGATGCCGGCGCACCACGGCTTGATGCCGCTGGCCGCGATCGTGTCGCTGAGCTTGATCATGTCGTCCCAGCTGGTCGGGACCGTCCAGCCCTTCTCCTTGAAGAGCTTCGGGGAGTACCAGACGAAGGACTTCACGTTGGCGCCGAGCGGCACGCCGTAGAGGGTGCCGTTGACGGTGCCGTACTTCAGCCAGTCGACCGGCAGGTTCTGCTCGGCCATCGCCTTGGTGTCGGCCCCGAGGGACTTCAGCTTGCCGGCGTCGGCGAACCGCTTGACCAGACCCGGCTGGGGGACGAACGCCAGGTCGGGCGCGTTGCCGCCGTCGACCCGGACGGGGAGCTGCGCCTCGAACTCGGCGTTGCCCTCGTAGTCGATCTCGATGCCGGTGCAGTCGGTGAACTGCTCCCACGACCGCTCCAGCAGGTCGGCCTCCGCGTCGCGGATGGACGCGTAGATGGAGACCTTCTTGCCGTCGTTGCCGTCGTACTTCTCATATCCGGCACATTCCGCGGAGCCCGCGTTGTCGCTCTTCTTGTCGTCGCCGGTGCCGCAGGCCGTGGCGCTGAGCGCCAGCCCGAGTACGCCGGCGATCACGAAGGCCTGGCGTGGTCTGGTAAAGACCGCCATGCCGTCCTCCTTTCTAGCCGGCGCGGTCACGCTCTGACCTGCCGCCGGTCCGATGGGCGTGCCCATATGTAAGCGCTTGCATCTCCTGCGGTCCACCCCCTGCTGGACACGACCAAGTAACAATCCCGAAACCTCCCGGAGCCCCTGTTGGGCGCGCTCCCAGCCCGGACATCCGACTCTTTCGATCGATGGAGATATCTGTCAGGCTAGAGGCATCCCATCGAAGGATTTCGACATAGGAGGAGCTGGATGCGTAAGCGGTGGTTCAGCCTGATGGCGGCCAGCCTGCTGGCCGGCGTCGCCGTCCTGGTGCCGGCGGCACCGGCGATGGCCGCGCCGACCTTCAAGGTGCCGTTCCCCTGCGGCCAGACCTGGTCCGGCCAGACCCGCAGCAACCACAGTCCGGCGTACGCGGTGGACTTCAACCGGACCGACGACCTCGGTGACCCGGTGGTGGCCAGCGCGCCGGGCACCGTCGACCGGGTCACCGACCTCGGCGGCAGCAGCTACGGCAAGTACGTCCGGATCTCCCACGCCGGCGGCTACCACACCTACTACGCCCACCTGAACGGCTTCAACGTCTCGGTCGGCCAGGCCGTCGGCTACGGCAAGGTGATCGGCTGGGTGGGCAGCACCGGCGGCTCGACCGGCCCGCATCTGCACTACGAGCAGCGTCTCAACGGCGGCGACATCCAGGTCCGGTTCAACGGCGCGCTCGCCCTCTACTGGGGCACGAAGAACTACACCAGCGACAACGGCTGCTCCTCGGGCGCCGGCTCGGGCACGGTCGACACCAGCGGCACCCCGCTGACCGTCCGCTCCGGGCCCGGCACCGGCTACGCCGCGGTCGACACCGTCGCCGACGGCACCCGGGTCACCATCCAGTGCCAGACCAGCGGCACCACGGTCACCGGCACCTACGGCACCAGTTCGATCTGGGACCGGATCGGCAGCGGACGGTTCATCGCCGACGCCTACGTCTACACCGGCCACGACGGCTACATTCCGGGCGTGCCGCGCTGCTGAGAAGTCACCGGTGGGCTCGGCCGACCCCGGTCGGGCCCACCGGCGGGCGGCGGCGTCAGCCGTTGAGCCGCCAGATCGCGAGGTTGAGCGCGGCGGCGAAGGTGACCCACGCCCAGTAGGGGAGCATGAGCAGGACCGCCGCCCGGGAGACCCGGGCGAAGAGCGCCACCGTCACGCCGATGGCCAGCCAGAGCACGATGATCTCGGCGAACGCCAGCCCGTACCGGCCGGCACCGAAGAAGAGCGGCGTCCAGGCCGCGTTGAGCACGAGTTGGACGATCCAGGCCCAGAGCGCCGGGCCCGGGCCCACCCGTCGCCAGACCAGCCAGCCGGCCACCGCGACCAGGGCGTAGAGCACGGTCCAGACCGGGCCGAAGAGCCAGCCCGGCGGGGCCCACGACGGCCGGATCAGCGCGGCGTACTCGGCCGAGGTGCCCCGGACGCCGAGAACGCCGATGCCGGCGGCCAGCGCCACCGCCACGCCGAAGCCGAGCAGCGCCCACCAGGTCCGGGCGCCGGTGCGGGGCGCCGTTCGCGACATCTCCATGGTCGAGATATCTCCCCGTGGCGCCGGGACAAACCCGGCCCGGACAGCAAGACGCCGGGGTCGTCGTGCCCGGTGCTCCTGTCGGGAGGACGGAGACCGGACGCGACGACCCCGGCGGGTCCAGGTGTCACAGGGTTGCCGGCGTCAGGCGCCAGCGTCAATTGCTGAAGATGCTGACACCACCCGGGCCGACCAGCAGCCCGACCACGATGAGGACGATGCCCCACAGAAGCTGCCGGCGGAACAGCGCCAGGATGCCGGCAACGACCAGTACGACCGCGAGAATCCAAAGAATCAGCTCCATGGCGATCAGATACCCGAGGCGCCGACGCGGGAAACCTGCTCGTGATCAACTTGGTCGCCCACATGGAAGACGCTGTACGCCTGCTTGATCACCGGGTGCGCGACGTTGCGGACCCGCACCCCGCCCGGGGTGGTGCCGCGCTCCGTGCCGGCGTGGGCGTGCCCGTGCAGGGCCAGCGCGGTCGGCGCCGAGTCGATCGCCTGGCCGAGCTGGTACGAGCCGAGGAACGGGTAGATCTCCAGCGGCTCGCCGGCGAGCGTGTCCGGCACGGGGGAGTAGTGCGTCAACGCCACCAGCAGGTCGCAGTCGAGGCTGTGCAGGGCCTGGGCCAGTCGGTCCGCGCTGTCGGTGGTGGTCCGGACGAAGGACTTCATCTCCGGTTCGCCGAAGTCGCTGGCGCAGCGCCCGGCGAAACCACCGCCGAAGCCCTTCACCCCGGCGACGCCGAGCCGGCCGCCCGCGCACTCGAGCACCACACCGGTCCCCTCGAGCACGGTGATGCCGGCGTCCTCCAACACCTTGACCACCTGCGGCACCTGGTCGCACTGGTGGTCGTGGTTGCCGAGCACGGTGATCACCGGCACGCCCAGCCCGCCGAACTCCTGCGCCACGCAGCGCGCCTCGGACTCGGTGCCGTGCCGGGTCAGGTCACCGGCGAGCAGCAGCGCGTCGGCGCAGTCGGGCAACTCCTCCAGGGCCGGCCGGAACCGGCCGACCACGTCCTCGTCCAGATGCACGTCGCCGACGGCAGCGATCCGGATCACCATGAACCTCCCTCAGGGCAGTTGCTCGATCTCCGTCGGCGCCTGGGCGCGGATCACCCCGATGTCACTGGTGATCGGCACGTCCGGAAAGCGCTCGGAGACCCGGCGCAGGATCTCCTCGCGGCGGTGCGGGCTCTCCACCTCGCCGTAGAGCACGAGCCCGGTCTCCCGTCGGACCACGGTGATCCCCTGCTCGGCGACGGACGGATCCTCGGCCAGCAACCGGTGGATCTCCGCCTCGATGTACTCGTCGGGTGGTCCGACGCCGATGTCGCGGTGCTGGGTCACGATGTCCCCTTCTCTGCCGGGGTGCCGGAGTCCGGCACCACCTCCAGCCGGTCCAACAGCACCAGGAACGCCTCTGCGTACGGTGAGTGCTGCGTCTCCTTGCGTACCCGTTCCCAGTCGATCTGCTCCCGCAGCGAGCGGGCCAGCGGCAGGCCACGGGCGAAGTCGCAGTAGTGCTGGGAGAAGCTGAGCAGCTTGTGCACCATCAGCTGGGTCGCGGAGAGCACCGGCATGTGGATCGCGTCGACCGGGCGGACCACGGTGTCGGCGAACGTCTCCTCGGTCACCGGGGTCTCGATCGGCCGGTGGATCAGGTCCACCATCCGCCCGTCGTCGTAGACCTTGACCAGCCAGTCCTCCGGCGGGCGCTCGGCGATGAAGCCAGCCTCGACCAGCGCCTCCAGGGCCTGCTCGACGTCGGCCTCACGGATGAGGAAGTCGACGTCGTGCTCGCTGGAGTGGCCGCCGTGGGCGTAGACCGCGAAGCTCCCGCCGAGCGCGAACGGGATCTCGGACTGCTTGAGCACGGCGGCGACCTTCTTGAGGGTGTGCACGAGAGTCTCGTCCCCGCGCTCGGCCATCTGGGTCTCCCGTCGTCGTGAAACAGGCGGTTGGATTCCAACTCCCGTACCCGGCATTCCGGTCGGCCACACCTGTGCCGGTCGCGGGTGGGCGCGAACCGGGAGTAACGGGTTCATAACACCATGCCCGGAAGCGGCGGTCGGATAGCCTGTGCAAGGTGGTCAGATCAATGCGGACGCGACGTGGCCGAGCCCGCTTGCGCACCGTCGCCCTGATCGGCATCGACGGCTCGGGCAAGACCACCCAGGCCCACCGCCTCGCCGACGCGCTCACCGCCGCCGGCCGACCGGCCACCTACCATCGCAACGCCGGCGGCCGACGCTGGCTGGGTCGGCTCGCCCATCGACTGGGCCGGCCGGACGCCCAGCGGCTGGTCGGGCGGGACGGGCTGCTCGCGGTCGAGTCCGTGCTGCGCTGGATCGCCATCGCCGTCGCCCTGCTCAGCTGCCTGGTCACCGGCCGGACCGCGGTGATGGACCGCTACGCCGCCTGCCAGTACGCCAGCATCCGGGCCCACGGCGGGCACCGCTGGGAGCGGCTGGCCCGGGTCGGCTACCGGGTGTTCCCGCCGCCGCAGGTGACCTTCCTGCTCGCCGTCGACCCGACCGAGGCGTACCAGCGGATCGAGCGGCGCGGCACCGACCACGAGACGATGGGCTGGCTCACCGCCGCCGACACCGCCTACCGGGCGCTGCCGGAGTATCCGACCTTCGTGCTGGTCGACGCCGGCCGGCCGGCGGAGGAGGTCTCCCGGCAGATCCAGCGCCACCTGGCGGGGTGGCTGCCGTCGGGCGACCCGGAGCAGTGGACCGACAGCACCGGCCCGCCGCCCGATCTGGCCTCGCCGCCCGATCTGGCCCCAGCGCCCGATCTGGTCCCGCCGCCGCCACGGGCCACCGAGTCGGGCCGCCCCACGCCCGGTGTCGCCACGCCCCTCGCGGCCCAGGCCAGCCCGTAGCCCGCCCGTCACGCGCTCGGCCCTGCCCGAGGGCCCGGTCCCGGCTCCAACCGGCCGCCGTCAGGCGCGCCGACCGACAGCAGGACCCGGAAGTCGTGCGTCGAAGCTCAGGCCCGGCCGTAGACCGGCACGGCCGCGCCGCTGGTCGGTGCCGACTCGTCGGAGGCCAGGAAGCGGATCACCGGGGCGATCTCGGCCGGGGCGACCCAGCGCGAATGGTCGGCGTCCGGTTGCGCGGCCCGGTTGGCCGGGGTGTCGATGACGCTGGGCAGCACCGTGTTGCAGCGCACCCCCGATCGGCGGTACTCCACCGCCACCGCGTTGGCGAAGGCGAGCACGGCCGCCTTGGCGGTGGCGTAGCCCGCCGCGCCGGGGAACGGCGCCAGCGCGGCCCGGGCGGAGACGCAGACGATCGCCCCGCCGCCGGCAGCGATCAGGTGCGGCAGCGCCGCCCGCGTGACCAGGTGGGTGGGGCGCAGGTTGGCGGTGAACATCCGGTCGAACTCCTCGACCGGTGTCTCGTGCACCAGCCCGCCGCTGGCGTACCCGCCGACCAGGTTGACCACCGCGCGCAGCGGGGCCGCCGGGTCGCCGCTCGCGGCCTCGACGGCCCGGGCCGCGCCGGCCGGATCGGTCAGGTCGGCGACCAGCCGGACCACGTCGCCCGCCGGCGCGGCGGCCGACGCGCCCTCCCGCCCCGGTACGACCACCCGCCAGCCCGCCTCGCGGAAGGCGGCGGTGACCGCTTCGCCCAGCCCACCCGTTCCGCCGGTGACCAGCACACTGCGTTGCGCCATGGGGCACACGCTAGCGTCGCCGCCGACCCGCCGGCGCCCGGGTCGCCCGGCCGACGACGCCGGGTCGTCCGATCCGGGCCTGCCGCATGGTCCGCCCGCCGACGCCGTACGGTTGGTCGGGCCAGGACGTGCGCGTCTCCAGCCGCCGTCCGGGAGGCGCGAGCCGGCCCGGCGGCTGACGCGGCGACGCCGCGCGGGTGGCACGCTGTCCCGGAAGACGGACCGGGTCGCCGGTGTTTTCTCCAACACGCGCAGTCATGGTTGACGCTCACGCCTCGTGAAAGTAAGTTTCATCCGTGGCGAAGAGTCCGAAGATTTCTGCGAGTCAGGAGCCCGGTGGGCTGATCGTCCACATCAGTGGCTTGCTCCCGTCGCTGTCGCCGGCCGAACAGCGGGTCGCCCGCCTGGTCGTCGCCAATCCGGCGGACGCGGCGCGCCGGACGATCACCGACCTCGCCACCGCAGCCGAGACCTCCGAGGCGACCGTCATCCGGTTCTGCCGCTCGGTCGGCATGGACGGCTACCCCCAGCTGCGCATCCGGCTCGCCGCCGAGGCCGCGCGCCGGGTCGAGCCGCCGGACGCCCGGGTCGTCGGTGGTGACATCCCGCCCGGGGCCGACCTCGCCCAGATCATCGCGACGATCGCCTTCAACGACGCGCGTGCCGTCGAGGAGACCGCCGAGCAGCTCGACCCGGCCGTCTGCGAGCAGGTGGTCGACGCGATCGCCGGCGCCGGCCGGATCGACGTCTACGGCGCCGGCGCGAGCGGCTTCGTGGCCTCCGACTTCCAGCAGAAGCTGCACCGCATCGGCCGCACCGCCTTCTACTTCCCCGACGTGCACACCGCGCTGACCTCGGCCGCGCTGCTCGGCCGGGGGGACGTGGCGGTGGGCATCTCACACACCGGCACCACCTCCGACGTGATCGAGGTGCTGGAGCAGGCCCGAGCCCGGGGCGCCGCCACCGTGGCGCTGACCAACTTCCCGCGTTCGCCGATAACCGAGGTGGCCGACCACGTGCTCACCACCGCCGCCCGGGAGACCACCTACCGGTCCGGGGCGATGGCGAGCCGGCTGGCCCAGCTCACCGTGGTCGACTGTCTCTTCGTCGGGGTCGCCGCGCGCAACCGCGCCCGGGCGAGAAAGGCCCTCGAGGTGACAGCCGAGGCCGTCCAGTCGCACCGGGTGGGTGGCGGACGGAGGCGGGCATGACGGCCGGCGCCGTGGAGCCGGACGAGGTGTCGTCACCAGCCGCGCCGGTCCGCCCGGTCGTCCGGGTGGGCGCACCCACCGAACGCCGCAACCCGCTCAGCGTCGACCTCGACCTGATGTCGACCCGGGACGTCCTCGCCGCGATCAACGAGGCGGACCGGCGGGTGCCGGCCGCGGTCGCCGAGGTGCTCGACGAGATCGCCGCCACCGTCGACCTGGCCGTCGCCGCGTTGCGCGGCGGGCACCGGGTGCACTACTTCGGCGCCGGCACCTCCGGCCGGCTCGGGGTGCTCGACGCGGTCGAGCTGGCCCCCACCTTCAACTCGCCCCGGGACTGGTTCTGCGCCCACCTGGCCGGCGGGCCGGACGCCATGTGGCGGGCCGTCGAGGACGCCGAGGACGACGATCGGGGCGGGGCGGCCGAAGCGGCCGACTGCGTACGCGCCGGTGACCTGGTGGTCGGTCTGGCCGCCAGCGGACGCACCCCGTACGTCCTCGGGGCGCTCGCCGCGTCCCGCGCCAAGGGCGCCTCGACGGTGCTGCTCTGCGCCAATCCGGAGGCGGAGGCCGCCGGGTCGGTCGATGTCTTCATCGGGGTGGATACCGGACCAGAGGTGGTCACCGGGTCGACCCGGATGAAGGCGGGCACGGCACAGAAGCTCGCGCTCAACGCGTTCTCCACCGCCGTGATGGTGCGTCTGGGCCGGGTCTACTCGAACCTCATGATCGACATGGTGGCCACCAACGCGAAACTTCGCGGGCGCATGATCTCGATCCTCGTGGAGGCGACCGGCTGCTCGGAGGAGGTTTCCCGGCGGGCGCTCAGCGAGGCGGACGGCGACCTGAAGACGGCCCTGGTCTCGCTGGTGTCCGGTGCCGAGGTGCCCGCCGCCCGGGCCGCGCTGGCCCGCTCGGCCGACCAGGTGCGCGGCGCACTCGCCCTGCTCGCCTCCTGACGCCCCTCTTCGCCCGAATCCGACGGCCCGGCGGGCCCTGGTGGGAGCCGCCCAGGGGCCCCTGGGCGAGCGGGCATAGAACCCGGCTCCGGATTGTTCAACGAGGCGCGGGGTATTACCAACTCCGTGGATGAACCGACCCGTCCATCGGTGCGTATCAGGCAGTGACCAGGATCGCACCGGGCTGGTGACCCGGGTCGCTGTGCCCCACGACATCGCGATGTTGCCATATCAGGGGCGAACGGCGATCCGTCGACCCGCCGACCCGTTCGTGGTGCCCATCGGCGAGCCACCCGGCGGGGTGCTGACAGCAAACATGGACCGTGCTCTCAGCTACTACTCAGGCATTCGTGACACTTTCGACTCACGACATGGAATCCCCGACACGTCTCAACTGTTGTGTAGGTGTCAGCACCGGGGGGCACAGCAGAAGTTGCGGGGAGCTGATGGACGTGGGGATGGCAAGGAACCGGGCAACCGGCGCGAGCGAGGGGACCGTGGGCAACGTGGACAAGAACATCGGCATGCGGACCGACGAGGTCGCCGAGGAGCGCGACCTGGTCGGCGTCTACCTGCACGAGATCTCCCGGACGCCACTGCTGGACGCCGCCAAGGAGGTCGATCTCTCCAAGGCGATCGAGGCCGGCCTCTACGCCGAGCACCTGCTCGACGAGGACCGCGTCCCCGCCGGTGTCGACCGGGACGACCTCGAGCGGCTGGTCGTCGAGGGTGAGCGGGCGAAGGACCTCTTCATCCGCGCCAACCTACGACTGGTCGTGTCGATCGCCCGCCGCTACGTGCGGTCGGGGATGCCCATGCTGGACCTGATCCAGGAGGGCAACACCGGCCTGGTCCGGGCGGTCGAGAAGTTCGACTACGAGCGCGGCTACAAGTTCTCCACCTACGCGACCTGGTGGATCCGCCAGGCGATCAGCCGGGCGATCGCCCAGCAGGAGCGCACCGTCCGACTGCCGGTGCACCTGGTCGAGGACGTCAACCGGATGCGTAACGTGGCCCGCCAGCTCACCCGTGAGCTGGGTGCCGACCCGGAGCCGGAGCAGATCGCGGCGTCGCTCGGCGTCACCGTCGAGCGGGTCAACGAGCTGGTCCGCTGGTCGCAGGACACCGTGTCGCTGGACACCCCGGTCGGCGACGACGGGGACACCAACCTCGGCGACCTGGTCGCCGACAGCGACGCCCCGTCGCCCGAGGACATCGTCCTGACCGGGCTGGAGCGGCAGCGCATCGAGGGTCTGCTCAACCACCTCGACGACCGTTCGGCCGGCATCATGCGGGCTCGCTACGGGCTGGAGGACGGCCGCGAGCACTCCCTCACCGAGGTCGCGTCGCGGTTCTCGCTCTCCCGGGAGCGGATCCGCCAGCTGGAGATCCAGGCCCTCGGGCGGCTTCGTGAGCTGGCCCGGGCCGAGGGGCTGCAGGCAGCCTGAGCTGGT
The DNA here is from genome assembly GCF_044456245.1 of Micromonospora sp. NPDC051006. Taxonomy (NCBI): domain Bacteria; kingdom Bacillati; phylum Actinomycetota; class Actinomycetes; order Micromonosporales; family Micromonosporaceae; genus Micromonospora; species Micromonospora sp. NPDC051006. Next base: position 10,651 of record NZ_JBITFP010000013.1, on the reverse strand, counting down.
AAGTAATACGGCGAACGGCCGGCGTCCGATAGGGGGACGCCGGCCGTTCGCCGTCTGGCGGGGCACCCGCCGTGGTTCGCTCAGCGCACCCGGCCGTAGCCCTGGATGGACATCATGTTCATGCCCCGCTTGAGCACGTTGCGCCCGGCGCTCGGCGCGTCGATCACCTGGCCGCCGCCGACATAGAGGGCGACGTGCCCGAGCCCGCTGTAGAAGACCAGATCGCCGGGGCGCAGCTCGCCGCGGCTGATGCGGCTGGTCGCGCCCCACTGCATCCGGGCGTTGTGCGGCAGGGACTTGCCGGCCGCCCGCCACGCCGCCAAAGTCAGGCCGGAGCAGTCGTAGCCGTTGGGGCCTTCGCCGCCCCAGGAGTAGGGCTTGCCGACGGCGCCGTAGGCGTAGCGGACCGCGACGCCGGCCTGGCCGGAGATCGCGGGAGCGTCCCGGCCGGCGTCCGGCCGGGCGGCGGGCGCCTCGGTGGCCCGCCCATACGCCTGACGGCGCAGCTCGTAGAGGCGCGCCAGGTCCCGTTCGATCCGGGTCTTCGCGGACTTCAGCTCGCGGGCCTGGGCGGCCTGCTGGGCCAGCACCATTCTCAGCCGGCCCCGCTCCTCGAGCAGCGCGCGCTGGCTCGCGGTGAAGCCGTCGATCTGCTCCTGCCGCTGCTTGGTCAGCTGGTCGATGGTGCCGAGCCGGTCGAGCAGGGCGGCCGAACCGCCGGGGCGCAGCAGCGCGTCCGCGGTGCGCAGACCGCCGGTCTTGTACGCGGTCGCGGCGAGTGCGGCGACGTCGGCCCGGTTCTGCTCGGTCTGCTTCTCGAGCGGGCCGATGCGGGCCTGTAATCGGGCCACCGCGGCCTTGTTGTCCTTGATCTCCTCGGTGAGCTTGTTGTACGACTCGACGACCCGCTCCAGCTGGGTCGAGGACTTCTCGATCCGCTGGGTCAGGTCGGCGGGCGACGGTTCGGCGTGGGCCGCCGCCGCCGGGGCGATCAGCGCGGCCGACAGGCCGGTGACTGCCAGAGTTCGCAGCAGTGTTCTCAGGGATGACAAGAGCGGAAGGCCCCTCTCCCACGGCCGCCGGTGGCTGCTGTCGCCCTCGACGGCACCGGTCCGGGGCCCTCCGGATGGCGGGCGCTGGGCCGGCCGGCCCGATCAACTTAACCCGGGACGGGTGTGATCCGCAGTGGAAGTCGGGGCGAATGTTGGCAAAGTGGCGGAAAGTGAAGGGTGTGTCGGGTGACCCACCGTGATCGCCAACGAGGCGATCGCTCGGCGGGTGCGCCACGGTTGCGGCATTTGATAAGACAGCGGCTTTCGTCGTTCTGGGCGTATGCCGCCGGATAGCAGCGCGCCATAACCGATAAAGACGGAAATGGATTCCCTTTCCCGGCAATGTCCCGTCGCTCCCGTGGCGGCGCTGTCCGCTATTTGGCCGTACGCGCTGGCAGGGCGGCAACACAATGAAGCGCGAGCCGGGAATCCCGTCGACCGGCATTGATGCCTCAGACCGCGGCGGGGCCGACCCGGCGGACCGCCGTGGGAGGGACCGTGAATCCTGAAGGAGCCACCACGCGAGCGCGGCGTTCACCGAGGGTGACCGGCGCGAAGACCACGCTGCTCTACGCCCGTCCCGGCATCATCGTGACCGTCGACCGGTTCACCGTCGGTCGCAACACCTTCCGGATCGCCGAGCTGACCCACCTGCGCAGCACCCGCGGTCCGCACGACCGGGTCGCCGTCCGCGCCTTCGCCACCAGCGCGGTCACCATCGGCGCCGTCGGGTTGCTGCTCGGCTTCACCGGTGGCCTGCAACGGCTCACCGCCGGCGCCTACCTGATCCTCGGAGCGGTGCTGTTGGTGCCGGGGCTGCTCGTGCTGGCCGGCGACCGCTGGCGGCCGCCGGCCTACGAGCTGTGGGGGATCTACGGCGGCGAGGAGGTGCTGCTGTTCAGCGCCGACGACGAGCGCCAGTTCGGCCAGGTGACCCGGGCCCTGGTGCGGGCCCGGGAGATGAACCGGTACGGCGGGTGGAACGAGCCGCTCGCCTCGACCGATCCCTGGCGGCCGAGCCGCTGACCGGTCGACGCCGGCCAGGCCGACCCCGGCCGGCGTCGACCGGCCGGCTGAGCGGGCGGCGGGGAACGGCGAGGATCGGGCGGACGGCTCAGCCGGCGACCGGCTCCGGGGTGCGCTCGGCGGGGCGATCGAGCCAACCGGTCACCCGGCGCTCGGCGTAGAAGGAGACGAACGGCACGGTGCCGGCCAGCATCACGGCGAGCATCCGCTTCAACGGCCAGTCCGCCCGGCGGGACAGGTCGAACGCGGCCACCAGGTAGACCATGTAGAGGAAGCCGTGCGCCGGGCCGATCGTCTCCACCACCACCGCGTTGTCGAACAGGTACTTCAGCGGCATGCCGATCACGACCAGCAGGATCAGCACCACGCCCACGATCCAGGCGATCACGCGGTACCGGGTAAGGGCTGCGCCCACCTCTGTCCGTCCTTCCCGAGCCCGGCTCAGCCGGGATAGTCACCGGGCTTCGCGCCCGGATTGGCGTTCAACCATGACAGGTAGCGGTTGTAGGCGGCCAGGTCGGTGTCCTCCACGCCGTCCGCCGCGGCCGGTACCCGGGCCACCCGGACCGGCCGGCGAACCACCGGTCGGGTCGCGGGCCCCGCCGCCTCGCCGCCCGGGCGCGCCCCGACGACCTCGGCCGGCTCCGCGTCGGCCGGCTCCGTCGGCGCGACGTCACCGCGCAGGGTGTGGCGCAACTCACGCCACCAGACGAAGACCACGAACCCCGCGAAGATCGGCCATTCGAAGGCGTACGCCCAGCTGAGCGTGTTGCCCGAGGCGGCCCGGCTGATCTGCCACCACCCCAGCCCGAGGAACGCGACGACCAGCACGACCGTGGCCACGTGGCGCACGATCCACGCCGGGGTCCAGAGCCGCTTCATGGCATCGAGGGTACCGGGAGGGACGGCGCTCTCCGACGCGGTGTCGTAGTTGTCGGACGATCAAACGGGTTTGCTGACACCCGATGTGGGCATCCGTCTAGCTGCCAGCCCAAACGAGACCAGGGGGGCGACGATGACCGAATCAGTGCGACAGGACGGGTACCCGTCGAGCGGCGGCGTGGACGCCAGCCCGGAGCAGCGGATGCCCGAGTGGAGCGGCGACCACCTGGCCGACCCCACCACCACCGGGCCTGACGTGGATGGTGACCTCGGTGTCGACCCGGCCGAGCTGACCGACGAGGACCTGATCCGCGAGATGCACAGCCTGCACCGCACCCGGCTGGACACGCTGCGGCACGCCTCCGACTCCGCGCTCGCCAACCACCTGCGCCGCACCGCGGAGCTGGAGACCGAGTACCTGGCCCGGCACCCGGGGCGGGAGGTCGACCCGAGCCGGCTGCGGGACGAGTGATGGCGGCACACGCCGAGCGCGGAATGTCCGCGCCGCCGGAGGTCGTCTTCAACACCGCGACCGACCCGGACCGGGCGGCCGCGTGGCTGCCCCCGGCGCTGCGCACGGACGGCGCGCCGACCCCGGAGATCGCCGGCGAGGAGCTGCGCGCCACCTGGAGCGCACCCGCTCCCTCGGACCTGACGGCCGAGATCCGGGTGGACCCGGAGGACTCCGGCGGCGCGCGGATCCGGTTCGACCTCGCCGGTGCGAACGGGGGCGGGGACCACGACCGGCTGGCCGCCGAGGCGCTGGACAGCCTCGCCCGCGAGGTGGCCGACAACCTCCAGGCCGGCTGAGTCGCCCCGGCAGCCCGGACCGCGCCAACCCCGGACGGCAGGCCTGGTGCGGCCGGCCGGACCGGGTGGTGACCCCCGCACGAGAACGAGGAGACCGGTGACCGACAGTGGTTTGAAGCAGAAGGTGGCGCGACTGCGCCAGGCGTACGCGCCGCACGAGCACCGGCCGCTCGGCGGCTACCTGGTCGCGATGGGCACCTATGCCGGGGTCGCCGGGGCGCTCGCCGGTCTGGTGCGGTTGACCGGCCGGCCGGTGCCCGAGCGTCCGGCGCCCTCCGACGTGGTGCTGCTGTCGATCGCCACGCACAAGCTCAGCCGGCTGCTGAGCAAGGACGCGGTGACCAGCCCGCTGCGTGCCCCGTTCACCCGCTACGACCGGCCGATCGGCAGCGGTGAGGTGATGGAGCAGGTCCGCGACTCCGGCAGCTCCACCCGGCACGCGATCGGGGAGCTGCTGAGCTGCCCGTTCTGCCTGGCGGTCTGGGTGGCCACCGGGCTCACCGGCGGGTTGGTGCTCGCGCCACGGCTGACCCGTCTGGTGGCGACCGCGCTGACCGCGGTGGCCGCGTCCGACTTCCTCCAGATGGCGTACGCGGTGTCGCAGCAGGCCGCCGAGGGCGGCGGGCACGACGAGGACTGATGCGAGGACGGAGAAAGGGGCCGGCGGATCGCCGGCCCCTTCCTCGTGCCAGTCGGCGTCAGGTCGGTGTGGTGCCGTGGTCCTCGCCGGCCCAGCCACGGGCGGCCTCCGGCTCCCGCTCGCCCTCGTCATCCCCGGTGATCACCTCGCGGTCCACCGCGGTGCGGTCGTGCTCGTTCGCGAAGTCCGGCTCGGGCAGGGTGTCGACGCCCTCCGGGGGCTGACCCAGCGCCGGAACCTTCTCGTGCTGCTCCTCATGGTGGGACATCTCGTTCTCCTCTCGCCGGGGGTCAGGTGACCGATCCGCCGAGCAGGTCGGCCGCCTCGTCCACCGAGTACTCGCCCTCGGGGAGCGCGGCGATCCGGGCGAGCCAGTCGGCGGGGAGCTCCGCGGCCACCGCCCGGCGGTAGATGTTGCCCTGACTGATCCGCTCCTGGCCGTGGTAGAGATCCTCGAGCAGGTCGTCGAGGCGCCGGGCGTCCGTCGTCTGGTCGGTCACGGGTGCGTCGTCGGTCACGGCGATCAGCTACCCGTGCCGGAATCGGTCAAACGTCGCCGGCCTCGGCCCGGAGCTGGGCTGAACGCCGAACGGCGCCCCGGCCGGATGGCCGGGGCGCCGTTGGTGTCGGTGTGCAGGTCGCCTCTCGGCGAGTGGCTCGACGCGGCTCCAGCCGAACGGTTTTCCGCGAAGGCAATTGGGTGAGGCCCGGGGACACTGGACACACCGACACCTCACACAACCCACGGACCCCCGCCCCTCTTCCGCCCCGCCCTGTGCCCCCGCTCACACCCCGTCCCGGCCCCCACCACGGGCCGGGACGAGAGGAGGGGGCCTGCGGATCAGGCGGGGGCGGGGAGGGTGGCGCGACGGGCGCGGACGGCGGTGGCGAGCTGGTCGAGCACCTCCTCGGTGGTGTCCCAGCCCATGCAGGCGTCGGTCACCGACTTGCCGTACTCCAGCTCCCGGGTCGGGTCTAGGTCCTGCCGGCCGGGCTGCAGGAAGCTCTCCAGCATGATGCCGACGATGCCGCGCTGCCCGGCCGCGAGCTGGGCGGCCACGTCGGCCGCGACGAGCGGCTGGTTGCGGTGGTCCTTGCCGCTGTTGGCGTGGCTGGCGTCGACCACCACCCGCTCCGGCAGATCGGCGGCCCGCAACAGGTCGAGGGCCCCGGCCACCGACTCCGCGTCGTAGTTCGGCCGGCCGCCACCGCCGCGGAGCACCAGGTGCCCGTCGGCGTTACCCCGGGTGTGCATGATCGCCGGCGTGCCGGAGAAGTCGATGCCGGGGAAGACGTGCGGTACGCCGGCGGCCCGGATCGCGTCCACCGCGGTGCCGATGCTCCCGTCCGGGCGGTTCTTCATGCCGATCGGCATGGAGAGCCCCGAGGCGAGCTGCCGGTGCACCTGGCTCTCCACCGTCCGGGCGCCGATCGCGCCCCAGCCCACGGCGTCCGCGATGTACTGCGGGGTGATCGGGTCGAGGAACTCGCAGCCCACCGGCAGGCCGAGGCGCAGCACGTCGAGCAGGAGCGCGCGGGCCATCCGCAGACCGGTGTTGACGTCGCCGGAACCGTCCAGCCCGGGGTCGTTGATCAGGCCCTTCCAGCCGACCGTGGAGCGGGGCTTCTCGAAGTAGACGCGCATGACGACCAGCAGGTCGTCGGCGACCCGGTCGGCCGCCACGCGCAGCCGTCGGGCGTAGTCCAGGGCGGCGGCCGGATCGTGCACCGAGCACGGGCCGACCACCACCAGCAGTCGGTCGTCGGCGCGGTCGAGCACCCGGCCGACAGCGCGCCGGCCGGTCAGTACGGCCGAGGCGAGCGTTTCGTCCAGGGGCAGTTCGTGGTGCAACAGGGCCGGGGTGGTCAACGGCACGACACGGTCGATCCGTTGGTCGCTGACCCGATCGGTCTCCGGGGTCGTCACGGTGGGAATCCTTCCGCCGACCGCGCCCGGGGCCGGTGCCCGGGTCGAGCCGGCTGCTCGTACGCAAAAGGGCAGGAACCCAAGTCCCTGCCCAGCCGGCTCGAAGAAGGTGACGTCAGTTCATGGTGAAGTCACCGGCTCCTCCAGCCGGCTGCCTAAACCATCGATACGACCGCGTCACGAGACCAAGCGTACCCGACGGGCCGGCGCGGATCATCCGGACGCCGCGGCAGCCTCGATCGGCCACGCCCGGCCGGGTCGACCGATCTCGGGCGTGCGGGCGGTGGGGCGAGGGTATGAGGGGTGCCATGACTGACGAGCAGAGCGACCAGGACCGCGTGGAGTCCCGCGCCCACCTGCTGCCGGAGGAGGCGGCGGTGGGCAGCGACGACCCGGAGGCGCAGGCGGAGGCGATCCTCACCGAATCCGACCTGCGCGAGGACCGGAACGTCGCGCCGGACACCGTGCTGGAGCACCGGACCTCGGATCAGACGGTGGCGCCCAACGAGCCGCCGGACTGAACGTCGGCGCCGCGCGCCCGGCGGGAGCCCCGGTAGGTCTGCACCCGCAGCCAGGTCAGCGGACCGGCGGCCCGCAACCCGGCCGGCAGGTTGCCGATCGGGTCGAAGGCCAGCGTGGCGTCCTGCCGGGCGCTGAGCTGGGTGCCGATGCTGACCTGACCGAACGGCCGCCACGGCCCCACGGCGGAGGCCACCGCGAGCACCAGGCGTGGCTCGTCCGTGCGGGTGGCGGCGGCCACCGCGGTCAGGCTGCGGCCCAGGTCGGCCGAGTCCGGGTCGGCCAGCGCGGCCAGCCAGAGCCGCCGCCGGCCCGCGTGCAGCGGCATGATCGTGCTGTACGTCCCGGCGAAGCGCCGCCGGGGCAGCGGCATGGCCCGCAGCACCGGCGGCGCGCCGCTGGAGCTGACCAGCAGGTCGAACGGGCGGCCGTCGTCGGGGTGCAGCCGGACCGCCAGGCCGAGCACGTCCGGCCAGCTCCCGGGCGTGGACACCCCCTTGGAGAGCCGGACGGTCGCCGGGTAGCGGCCCGGCTCGTCGAGCAGGGCGACTCCGGTCGGCGGGCCGCCCGTACCCCAGATCGTCACCTCGCCGGCGAACGAACGCCCGGCCGGGTGGAAGAGCCGGGCCCGCCGCAGGCGGGTCAGGACGGCGGCGGCGTGGCTGACGGCGGCGCCCGCGCGCGTCACGGCAACGGGCGGGCTGGGGCGGGCGGCGGGCGCGGGCATGCCCCTGCGGTACCCCGACCGGACCGGTCGATGCCCCCGCCCGCCCGACCGGCGTCGCCCCGCCCCGGCTCGCCCGGCGGCCGCACGTCACCTTTGCGCCCGCGAGATCGGATAGCGTCGTGCCATGCCCGACAGCGGTTACCCCTGGCCCATCGAGACGACCCGACTCGCCAACGGCCTGCGTGTGGTGGTGAGCGAGGACCGCACGGCCCCGGCGGTCGCGGTCAACCTCTGGTACGACGTCGGCTCCCGGCACGAGCCGGCGGGGCAGAGCGGCTTCGCCCACCTCTTCGAACACCTGATGTTCGAGGGCTCGGTGAACGTCGCGAAGACCGAGCACATGAAGCTGATCCAGGGCTCCGGCGGCTCGCTCAACGCCACCACCAACCCCGACCGGACCAACTACTTCGAGACGGTCCCGGCCGAACACCTGGAGCTGGCGCTCTGGCTGGAGGCCGACCGGATGGGCGGCCTGGTCCCGGCCCTGACCCAGGAGACCCTCGACAACCAGCGCGACGTGGTCAAGAACGAGCGCCGGCAGCGCTACGAGAACGTGCCGTACGGCGACGCCTGGTTGCGGCTGCTGCCGCTGCTCTACCCGCCCGGGCACCCCTACCACCACGCCACGATCGGATCGATGGCCGACCTGAACGCCGCCGACCTGGCCACCTTCCAGGCGTTCCACCAGACCTACTACGCGCCGAACAACGCCGTGCTTACCGTGGTCGGCGACGCCTCCGCCGCCGAGGTCTTCGCGCTGGCCGACAAGTACTTCGGCGCGCTCCCGGCGCGGGCCGACATCCCCGCCGCGCCGGACGGCCGGAACGTGCCGGCCACCGGGCGACCGGCGGTCGAGACGGTGACCGCCGACGTTCCGGCCCCCCGGGTCTACGTCGCGCACCGCACCTACCCGTTCGGCAGTCCCGGCTACGACGTGCTCACCGTGCTGGCCACGGTGCTCGGCAGCGGCCGGGGCAGCCGGCTCTACCAGCGGCTCGCCGACGGCGAGCGGCTCGCCCAGCCCGACCTGGTCGGGGCGTACGGGGTGGACCTGGCGCACGCGCCGGCGCCGCTGATCGCCACCGCCACCGCCCGGCCCGGTGTGAGCGCCGAGCGGCTGGCCGAGGGGCTGCACGCGGTGGTCGACGAGCTGGCCAGCGTGCCGGTCACCGCCACCGAGCTGGACCGCGCCAAGGCCCTGCTCAGCACCGCCTGGTGGCGGCAGATGTCCACGGTGGACGGCCGGGCGGACACGCTCGGCCGGTACGCGACCCAGTTCGGCGATCCGGCCGTCGCCGCCGATCGCCTGCCGGCCTGGCTCGCGGTGACCGCCGAGCAGATCGCCGAGGCCGCCGTCGAGGTGCTCGCCGCCACTGACCGGGTGACCCTGACCTACCTCGCCGAGGAGAAGCCATGACGCTGATCGCCGTCCGCCCCGGCCCGGGCGCCGCCCGCCCGTACCGGTTCCCGCCGGTGGTCCGCCGTGCCGTGGCCGGCGGTCAGGTCGTCGCCGCTCACCTGCCCGGGCAGAACCTCGCGGTCGCGCTGCTGCTGCTCGACGCCGGCGCCGGGCGCGAGCCCACCGGCAAGGAGGGCCTCGGCGGAGTGCTCGCCAAGGCCCTGGAGGAGGGGACCGCCCAGCGGGACGCGGCCGCGTACGCGCTCGCTGTGGAGGGGCTCGGCACCGAGCTGGTGGCCGGGCTGGACTGGGACTCGTTCCAGGTCAGCGTGCAGGTGCCGGTGGACAGGCTGAGCGCCGCCGTGGAGCTGCTGGCCGAGGCGGTCCGCACCCCCCGGCTCGACTCCGCCGACGTACGCCGGGTCCGTGACGACGAGGCCACCGCGCTGCGGATGGACTGGGCCAACCCCGGCCCGCGGGCCGACGCGGCGCTGCGCGCCGACCTGTTCGGCGCGGAGAACCGCTGGGGCCGGCCGATGTACGGCGACCCGGACTCGGTCGCCGGCCTGGACGTCGAGGACGTCACCGTCTTCCACTCCGAGTGGTTCATCCGCCCCGGCACCCTGATCGTCGCCGGTGACCTGGAGCGCATCGACCTGGACGCGCTCGGCGCTGCCGCGTTCGCCGGGACCGGCGGTGGCCCGGTCGAGCGGGGCGGCCCGATCGAGGTGCCGCCGCACAGCGGTCGGCGGATCATCCTGGTCGACCGGCCCGGCTCGGTGCAGTCCACGCTGCGTCTCGGGCACCCGTCCCCGCACCGCGCCCACCCCGACCACGTGCCGATGAGCCTCGCCGGGACGGTGCTCGGCGGCGCGTTCACCTCCCGGCTCAACCACCTGATCCGCGAGGTACGCGGCTACACGTACGGGATCCGCGGCGACTTCGCCTCGTCCCGGCGGTTCGGGCGGTTCGCGGTCAGCTCCGGGGTGCAGACCGCGGTCACCGCGCCAGCGCTGGTGGAGGCGGTCGGCGAGATCGCCCGTACCCGCACCGGCGGGGTGACCGAGGAGGAGCTGGCGGTGGCCCGGTCCTGGCGGGCCGGGCAGCTGTCGGTGGAGCTGCAGAGCCCGCGGGCGATCGCCGCCGCGCTCAGCACCCTGGTGGTGCACGACCTGCCGGACGACTACCACGCCCAGCTGCGCGCGGCTCTGCTCGCCGCCGACGTCGACCAGGTCAGTGCCGCGGCCGCCAGCCACCTGCACCCGGAGTCGCTCACCCTGGTCGTGGAGGGCGACGCCGCGGTGATCCGGGACGAACTGGCCGCCACCGGCCTCGGAGAGATCATCGACGCCCCCTGACCGCCCGACGGCCGGCCCCCGAACGCGCGACGGCCGGCCTGATCGCGCGACACCCGGCCGGCGTCGGTCTGACCGCCCGGCGCCCGGCCTGACCGCGCGGCGGCCGGCCTGACTGCGCGGCGGCCGGCCTGACCGCGCGACGGCCGCCCGGCGTCGGCCTGACCGTCCGGTGCCGGGTGATCGACTCCGGTTCGCCGAAATGGCGGTGTCCGAATGGCTTGGGCTCAAGTGGTTGTTGCAACGGGATGGATCTTCGTGAGGATGTTGGTTCATGCCGGGGAAGCGGTTGTCGTCCGGGGAGCGGGCGCAGA
>NZ_JBITFP010000012.1:0-188135 GCF_044456245.1 Micromonospora sp. NPDC051006 | reverse complement strand
ACCGTGCTCACCGCCTGGTCCCACCCAGGACGCTGCCGCAACGACGCCGCGTTCGCCATGCTCGCCGGCGCCGCACCGATCCCGGCGTCCTCCGGTAAAACCGTCCGCCACCGCCTCAACCGCTCAGGAGACCGCCAACTCAACCGCGCCCTGCACACCGTCGTCCTGACCCGCCTACAACACGACGAACGCACCCGCGCCTACGCCGACCGCCGCCGCACCCAAGGCAAAACCGACCGAGAGATCAAACGCTACCTCAAGCGCTACATCGCCCGAGAGCTCTACCGACGCCTCGAAACCCCACCACAACCACTTGACGCGGCATAGGAGCGTCCGGCCGATGCCTGCGCGGACGGCCCGGCCAGGTGCCGTAACCTCTGCTGACCGTGACCGGTGAGCAGCTCGACGTCGGCGTGGGTCCCTGGCCGGGAGACCTGCCGGACGACCCGCGGTACGACCCCGAACTGCTCGCCGAGGGGGACCGGCGCAACGTGGTCGACCGCTACCGCTACTGGCGGCGCGAGGAGGTCGTCGCCGACCTGGACCGCCGCCGGCACGACTTCCACGTGGCGATCGAGAACTGGCAGCACGACTTCAACATCGGCGCGGTGGTGCGCAACGCGAACGCCTTCCTCGCCGCCGAGGTGCACATCGTGGGCCGGCGACGGTGGAACCGGCGCGGCGCGATGGTGACCGACCGCTATCAGCACGTGCGGCACCACGAGACGATCGAGGAGTTCGTGGCCTGGGCGACCGCCCATGAGCTGCCGATCGTCGGCATCGACAACCTGCCCGGCTCCCGCCCGATGGAGACCACCACCCTGCCGCGACGCTGCGTACTGCTCTTCGGTCAGGAGGGGCCGGGCCTGTCGGAGCCGGCCCGGGCCGCCTGTGACCAACTCTTCTCCATCGCCCAGTACGGCTCGACCCGCTCGATCAACGCCGGGGTGGCCAGCGGCATCGCCATGCACGCCTGGATCCGGGCGTACGCCGGCCCGCCGCCGGACTGATCCCGGGGGAGAGCCGCACGGGCTACCTGCCGCCGTCCGAGCGGCGGGCGCGTGTTCGGGCAGGGGTGCCGGCCGATTCCTCGCCATTCGCGACGGAAACGGCTGCTCCGCTTGACGGCCCCGCCCGACGGGGTGACGGTGGGGATGTGAGTGTCGCGGTGAGTTGTCCCAGATGCGGAAGCCAGGTCCGGTCACCGGACCTCATGCACACCGAGTCGAGGTGTGTGCGGTGCGGGCCGGTGTCGCCGCTGCACGTTCCCGAACACATCGGAGCCGAGATCGTGGCGAGCGTGGTGGAACGGATCACCGCCGCCGCCGAGCCACCACATCGGCCGGCTGCGCCACTCTGGTGCCCGTGGCCGCTGCCGCCGGGCTGGACGATGACCGGGGTGGCGTACGCCGGGGACGACCGCACCGGCGTACGGGCCACCGCGGTGGCCTGCGCCGGCCCCGAGCCGCTCGGCGGCGGCCCGGCCGACCTGGTCTTCGTCGCCGAGGAGCCGGGCGTCGGCCTGGGTACCCGGCTCGCGGGCATGGCCGGGCCGGATCCCGGCCCGCAGCTCGCCGAGGCGTTGACCGACCCCGGCCCGGGCCACCCCGAGCACGTCGGCCAGGCCCGGATCCGGGTGGCCGGGCACCCAACTCCACTGTGGTTGGTTCATTCACCGACGGATCGAAGCGCGTACGCCGGCGAGGCTCGGGGAATGTGGCTGCATGCGATAGCCTGGCCGGCGAGTGCGGGTCACCTGCTCGCGGAGGACGTCGTGTTGCACGACCTGACCGAGTGGACTCCACCCGAACTCGTGTACGGCGCACCATCTCCGTACCTGCACGGGAGGGCTTGACAACCCTCCCGGAATGACGGAGAACGGACGCAGATATTCACTGTACGACACCACACTGATACTCTGGGTGCCGCTGCGGTAATGGGACCCGGCGCCGCGCGAGAGGATGGCCCGCCATGGTCAAGAAGGTCCTCACCTGGGCCGGTATCGCATTCTTGATCTTCTTCGTCGCCTACCGGCCAAACTCTGCGGCGGATGTGTTCAAGTCGCTCGGCGGCGGGATCATGGATATCGCCCAGGGGTTCGGCGACTTCTTCACCAGCCTCGTCGCCTGACCCCCGATGGGCAGCCCCTCCGGTCCACCCTTCGACCCGGACGACCCTGACCGGGAGCGCCGGGAACGCGACACGGAGCCGATCCCCCGGGTCCCCCCAGACGAGGGGCCCGGCTACGGCGCCGGTCCCGGCCTCTCCGACGGTCCGTCCCTTTCGGACGACGTCGGCTACGGCGCCGGGCCCGGCTACGCGGGCGAGGGCCGCTCCAGCCGGTCCTGGATCCGCGACCCGGAGGCCGGCTACCAGGCCCCGGCGATCTCCGAGGACGAACTGGCCGGTCTGCGCGCCGACGCGGCCGGCAACGCGCCCCGGCGGGTGCTGCCGCTGGAGGACGAGCCCAGCTCCCTGGTCGCCCGCTACCTCTTCCCGACCGAGCGCTACCGGGGCGAGTGGAAGCGGCACTGGATCCACCTCGCCACGCCGATCCTCATCGGGATCGCCGCGACCTTCGTGCTCGGCTACCTCTCCGGCTTCCTCGCCGGGCAGGACGTCGGTGCGCTCACCACCATCGCCGTGCTGCTCTGGTTCGCGGTGATGGGCTGGGTGGCGTGGAAGGTCGCCGACTGGTGGTACGACCGGTTCATCCTGACCAACAAGCGGGTGATGGTGGTCAACGGCATCATCACCCGCCGGGTGGCGATGATGCCGCTGGTGCGGGTCACCGACATGAAGTACGAGCAGACGCCGAGCGGCCGGGCGCTCAACTACGGCACCTTCGTGCTGGAGTCCGCCGGCCAGGAGCAGGCGCTGCGCGAGATCAAGAACCTGCCCAACCCGAACGAGCTCTACCTGCGAGTGGTCGAAGAGATGTACGAGCCGCAGGCGGTCGAGGCGCGGCTGGGCAAGGAAGCGGACGAGGCCAAGGCCGACGACGGCGCGTGACCGAATCTGTCCGAACATCGGAGGAAGTGCACACCTTTCGCCATGGACCTCGGCCGCCCTGGCATGACAACCTGCCAGGACGGTCGGGGTGTGGAGGTGGGCAGTGGGGAACAGGGATCCGCTGGAGGAGGAGTTCCGCGAGTTCGTCGCGGCCCGATCCGGCGCTCTCCTGCGCACCGCCTACCTGCTGACCGCCGACTGGGCCACCGCCGAGGACCTGCTGCAGACCGCGCTGACCAAGACCTACCTCGCCTGGAAGCGGCTCGGCGGGATCGAGGCGATCGAGCCGTACGCCCGCCGGGTGATGGTGAACACGTCGACCAGTTGGTGGCGGCGACGCTGGCACGGTGAGCGCCCCACCGAGGTGCTGCCGGAGCGGGCCGCCGCCGACGAGATCGAGCAGCAGCTCGACCGGGACGTGCTCTGGCGCCACCTCAGCGCGCTGCCTACCCGGCAGCGGGCCGTGCTGGTGCTGCGCTACTACGAGGACATGTCCGAGGCGCAGACCGCCGCGCTGCTCGACATCTCCCCGGGCACGGTGAAGAGCCAGACGTCGCGCGCGCTGGCCACCCTGCGCAAGCGGATGGGCGCCGAGGCCGCTCAGGAACTGGCCGTCGAGCCGAGCGCCGCGCCGGCGCGGCCGAGCCGGGGGCTCCGGCCGGCGGCGCCCAGACCCCCGTCGGCTCGCCCCGACGCCCGGTCGTCCGAGCCGGCCGTCTCGGCGGCCGGCACCGCGCCCACCACCGTCTCCGGCTCCGACCCGATCCCGCGGCAGGCCGCGGCGGCGGCGCCCGACCGCGGCGCCCAGCCGGCTGCCGGTCCGGTTGCCGACCGGGCACGACGAGTACCACCCGGCGGGCCGGCGGATGATGTCCCGGTCCCGGCCGCCGCCTTCGCCGCCCCGGTCTCCGGCGTCCCGGCCGGCAGTGCCCGCGGGGAACAGCGGTGACCGCCACTCGGCGTCGGGGTGGCAACCGGATTGCCGTCCCGGCGCGTCCATTCGAGGTGACGAAGGACGAGCTGGAATCGGCGGTGCGGGAGACCTTCTCCCAGCAGGTCGCCGTGCCCCGGCCGCTCGCCGTCGACCCGGCCGGCGACGCGATCCGCCGCGCCCGGCGGGTCCAGCGCCAGCGCACCATGACCGGTCTGGCCCTGGCCGCCGTCGCCACGGTGGTGGTCAGCACGGGGGTGGCCCAGCTGGGCGCCGAGCCGCGTCGGTCGGCCCCGCCGACGGTCGTGCTCGGTGACCCGTACGCCTCGGCCCGGCCGAATCCCGTTCTCTCCTCGGAGCCGGCGATCGTCGACGGGCAGGCGCCCGGCACCGAGGTGGACCTGATCGTGGGGACCGTCATCGTCGCTGCGGACGGGCGGCGGGTCGCGCTGGCCGGCGTCGGCCCCGCCGAGCGGGCCCATCGGCTGCCGGAGAACGCCGGCTGGCTGGTGGTCGGCGCCGCCACCACCGCGGGCCGCTCGCTCTGGTCGGTGTCCCGGGAAGGCAACGCCCAGGTGCTGCTGGCCGGCGCGGAAACGATCATCGTGTCGGCGGACGGCCGGCAGGTGGCCTGGCGCGACGGCGCCGACCTGGTCTCCGCCGGGGTCGTCGGTACCCAGCTGATCGCGCCGGTCCGCACCCCCGCGCCGGCCGCCGCCGTGCCGGAGGGCTTCGTCGGGGACGCCGTGCTGGTCCGGCTCGACCCGGCCCGGCCCGGCCACACCATCTGGCACCCGAGTGTCGGCCCGGTCTCGGGGGACGCCGATCGGGCCACCCTGAACCTCTACGGCGCCCTGCCCGACGGTCGACTGGTCGGGCAGATCTCCGGCGCTCGGGCCGACGGCCCCTGCCTCGCCGTGGTCGACCCGGGCCGCGAGCTGGCCCCGGTGCACACCGGATGCGGCACCACCCTGAGCCAGGACGGGCTCGGCGCGGTCTCCGGGGACGGCCGGTGGCTGCTGGCGAACGGCCGGTTCGACGGCGCGGAGAGCGCCCTGCTGATCGACGTGACGCGGATCGGCGGCACGGTGAACGCCCGCCCCGCCGGACCTCCGATGACCGGCGCGGTGGCCTGGGCGTCGCCCGACGCCGCGGCGTACGTCGACGGCTCGGGCGAGCTGGTCCGGGTGCAGGTGAAGAGTGTGCTGGCCGGCGAGCCGGCCGCCCCGGCCCCGGTGCCCGGCGCCGGCCCGACCGACCGCCCGGTGGTGGTGAGCGGCTCCTGACCGCCCGGCGGTCCGGCGTCCCGGTTCCGGGGCGCCACGGCCCGGGCGGGTGAGCGGGCGGCGTCGCCGGTAGCGTCGGGCGATGACCCCGCGTACCAGTCCGGCCAGCCGGATCGACCTGCACACCCACTCGACGGCCAGCGACGGCACGCTGAGCCCTGCGGAGCTGGTACGCGCGGCCGCGGACGCAGGGCTCGACGTGGTGGCGATCACCGACCACGACAGCACCGCCGGCTGGGCGCCCGCGCTGGACGCGCTGCCGACCGGGCTCCGCCTGGTCCGGGGGGCGGAACTCTCCTGCCGATGGTTCGGCGCCGAGCCCGCGGTGCCGCTGCACCTGCTGGCGTACCTCTTCGACCCGGACGCGCCGGAGCTGGTCGCCGAACTGGCCCGGGTGCGGGCCGCCCGCGAGGAGCGTGGCGAACGGATCGTGAACCTGCTGCGGGCCGACGGCATCGACGTCAGCTGGCCGGAGATCCTGGCCGGCGCGGCCGGGGGCACCGTCGGCCGGCCACACATCGCGCTGGCCCTGATCCGGGCCGGTCTGGTCACCAGCACCAGCGAGGCGTTCGGGCCGGACTGGCTGGGTGAGCGCTACCGGCTGCCCAAGGAGGACATCGACGTGTTCCACGCGGTGCGGCTGGTCCGGGCGGCCGGCGGTGTACCGGTCTTCGCCCACCCGCGCGCCACGCGGCGGGGGCGGGTGGTGCCGGACGAGTTGATCGCCGAGCTGGCGGCGGCCGGGCTCGCCGGGCTGGAAGCGGACCACGAGGACCACTCCCCGGCCGAGCGGGCGCACGTGCGGGGGCTCGCCGCCGAACTGGGGTTGCTGGTCACCGGATCCTCCGACTTCCACGGCACGCACAAGACAGTCCGGCTCGGCGCGTTCACCACCGACCCGGAGGCGTACGAGCGGATCGTCGCGGAGGCCGGCGGGGTGACCGAAGTCGCTTCCGGCTGATCCGCGGATCGGCCTCCGGCGCCGCCGCTAGGTTGATCGGGTGGATCTCAAGCTCTTCGGTGAGGTCTTCGTGACCCTGCTGGTGATCACCGACCCGCCGGGCATGATGCCCATCTTCCTCGCGCTGACCGGCCCGCTCTCCGCCCGGGACCGGCACCGGGCCGCCTGGCAGGCGGTCGCGCTGGCGCTCGGCGTGATCGTGGTCTTCGCGGTGGCCGGGCAGACCCTGCTCGACTACCTGCACGTCGACCTGCCCGCGCTCCAGGCCGCCGGCGGGCTGCTGCTGGTGCTGGTCGCGCTGGAGCTGCTGACCGGCAAGGGCGACGAGCCGAGCGGGCAGTCCACCTCGAACATCGCCCTGGTGCCGTTGGGCACGCCGCTGCTGGCCGGCCCGGGTGCGATCGTGGCCACCATGCTCTTCGTCCAGCAGGCGGAGGGCGCCACCGACTTCGTGGCGATCGGCACCGCGATCATCGCGGTGATGGCCGCGGTCTGGATCGTGCTCCGCTTCTCCGGCGGGATCGTGAAGATCCTGCGGCCGGGCGGGATCGAGGTGCTCACCCGCATCGCCGGTCTGCTGCTGGCCGCGATCGCGGTGCAGCTCATCGCGGACGCGGTGGCCGCGTTCGTCACGCAGTACGTCAACATGGTCTGAGCGCGTCCGCGCGGCTGTCGTAGGTGGATGGCAGGATCGCAGGCGTGCGACGACCCACCCCAGCCGGCCGACCCTCCTCCGGGCGCGCCCCCCGCCCCCGCGAGGGGCAGGCCGAGCAGCTCGGCTTCGAGGGCATGCCGGAGCGGCTCTTCGTCTGCACTCCGAGCAAGCTCGGCGCCTACGCCGACTGCCCCCGCCGCTACCGCTACTCCTACGTCGACCGCCCGGCGCCGCCCAAAGGCCCGCCGTGGGCGCACAACTCGCTCGGTGCCAGCGTGCACACCGCTCTGAAGAACTGGTACGCGCTGCCCCTCGATCGACGCCGGCCGGAGGCGCTGGCCGGGCTGCTGCGGGGCACCTGGGTCCGCGAGGGCTACCGCGACGACGAGCAGGAGCGGGCGGCCTACCGGCGAGCGCTCGGCTGGCTCGAGGCCTACGTCGAGACGCTCGAACCGGAGGTCGACCCGCTCGGGGTGGAGCGGGTGGTCGCGGTCAAGACCGCCGTGCTGGCCTTCAACGGCCGGGCCGACCGGATCGACTCCCGCCCCGGTCCCGAGGGCCCTGAGCTGGTCATCGTCGACTACAAGACCGGCCGCACCGGGCTGGACGCCGACGACGCCCGAGGCTCCCAGGCGCTGGCGCTCTACGCCTACGCGGCCGAGCGGGTCTTCCGCCGGCCGTGCCGCCGGGTCGAGCTGCACCACCTGCCGACCGGCACGGTGGCCGGGCACGACCACACCGCGGAGTCGCTGGCCCGGCAGCTGAGCCGCGCCGAGGAGACCGCCCGCGACATCATGGCCGCCGAGCGGGCGGTCGCCGACGGCTCGGATCCCGACGAGGCCTTTCCGACCTCGCCGAGCCCCCGGTGCGGCTGGTGCGACTACCGGCGGGTCTGCCCGGCCGGGGCGCAGACGCCGGGCAAGGAGCCGTGGGCGGCGGTCGACCGCCCGCCCGAGGGGGAGCCGGCTCAGCAGTGAGCGGCGGCCGGATCACCCGGCCGGCACGGTCAACGGCTCGGGGGCAGCGCCACCGGCTCAGCGGGTGGCCGGGTCAGCCGGCGGCCGGGGCCCCGGCGAGGCGGGCGGCGCGTTCCTTGGCGGCCTGCTGCAACGGCCCCTCCCGATAGCGGCGGGGCAGCGCGGCGAGCGCGAGCCGGAGCGCCCGGACGGTCAGGTCCGCCGACAGCGCGGTGGTAGGCAGGCCGAGACCGCCGTACATCCGACGGGCCCATGCCGGCAGCAGCGCCAGCGCGGTGCCGGCGACGCCGAAGTAGGCCCACCGGGGCGGGCCGAGGGTCAGGCCGAGCCGCGCCGGCAGGCTCAGCTTCCAGGGCAGCGGCGGCGCGGTGAGGAAGAGCGCGGTCTCGGCGGCCTCCCGGGTCATCCGCAGCTCCGGGCGGACGGCCCTGTAGTAGTCGGCCACCTCGGCGGCGGTGCCGGGGACGGTCGCCGGGTCGAGGCCGACCAGGGCGGCCGCCCGGCGCTGCTCCGTGTAGTAGCCGTCGATCTCGGCTGGCGACAGCGGCAACCCGGCCCGCCGGGCGGTGTCCAGGAACGACTCCACCTCGGTGACGTGCACCCAGCGCAGCAGGTCAGGTTCGTCGATGCGGAACTGCTCGCCGGTGGCCGGGTCGGTGGCCCGGAGCCGGGCGTGCAGGCGGCGCAGCCGTCGACCGGCCGACTCCGCCTCGGCGGTGGTCCCGTAGACGGTGACGCCGACGTAGTTGGCGGTGCGGACCAGGCGCCCCCAGGCGTCGGTGCGGTAGTTGCTGTTCTGCGCCACCCCGGCCATCGCGCGCGGATGCAGCGCCTGGAGGTAGAGCGAGCGGAGGCCGGCGACGATCAGGATCGGCTCCTCGTGCACCTTCCACGTGACCGAACCCGGACCGAAGAGGCCGAGGTCATCGGAGTCCACGGATCAAGAGTGCCACGACCCGGGCGGCGCGGGTCACTCGTCGGCGGTGCGGCGGGCCTGGCAGCCCGGGCAGAGCCCCCAGAAGGTCACCTCAGCCTCGTCGACCTCATAGCCGTGGGTGGTGTGCGGGTCGAGGCAGGGGGCGCTGCCGACCGTGCAGTCGACATCGGCGATCTCGCCGCAGCCCCGGCAGACCACGTGGTGGTGGTTGTCGCCCGTCCGCGACTCGTAGCGGGCGGGGCTGCCGGCCGGCTCGATCCGGCGGGAGAGACCGGCCCGGGACAGCGCGCCGAGGACGTCGTAGACCGCCTGGGTGGAGACCGAGTCGAGCCGCTCGCGGACCCGACGGGTGATCTCGTCGACCTCCAGGTGACCGCCCGCGGCCAGCACGTCCAGCACGGCGAGGCGCGGCCGGGTGACCCGCAGGCCCCTGGACCGGAGCAGCTCCTCGGGACCGGACATGCGCCAATGACAGCACGCGTCACCTCCATCGACAACTGAGCTGCGGCGTCGGGTGGTCGCGGACACAGCCCGAGCGGGTCGGGTTTGGGCGGCGGTGAACCGGTTCGGGACGGCCTGCGTGTAGCCGATCAAGGAGACCGTCGGCGGCTGGACCGTAGGCTGGCAGGCCGCAACCGTGATCAACCTGGAGGGGTCGATGTTCGAGGAGGTCCTGGGCCTACCGCTGCACGTCCTGGTGGTGCACGCGGTCGTGGTGTTCGTGCCACTGCTGGCGGTGCTCGCCGTGGCGTACGCCGCGCTGCCGCGCTGGCGCTCCCGGCTGGACTGGGCGACCGGCATCCTGGCGGTGGTCGCGCCGGTGGCCACGTTCGTGGCCGTGCAGTCCGGTGAGGCGTTCACCGACGCGCTGGTCGCGCGGGGCTTCCAGGGCCCGATCCTCGATCAGATCTTCGAGCACTCCCGGTACGGCGACATCCTGTTCCGGATCGTCGTCCCGCTCGGCATCCTGGTCCTCCTGCTGCTGGTGGTGACCAGCGGCCACCCGCGGGTGCCGAGGCTGCCGGCGCTCGTCACCCCGGTGCTCGCCGTCGCGGTGGTCGCGCTGGCCGGCGCCTCGCTGGTCTACGTCTACCTGACCGGGCACTCCGGCGCCGAGACGGTCTGGGGCACCACGCTCTGACCGCCCCGGGCGGCCGGTCAGAGGATGATCCGGGAGCAGAGCAGGCAGACCAGGACCAGCAGCACCACCCCGGCCACCGCGCCGAAGCTGTAGGTCACCCGCTGCGCCCGCTGCTCCGCCACGTCCAGCGCGGCCATGTCCTGCGGCGGCAGGCGGCGCGGCGGGGCCGGTTCCAGGTGTACGGGTGGACGCCAGCCGGCTGGCGGCGGTGTGCTCGGCGGCGGGCCGGTGTATCCGCCGGGCGGTCCGCTCCCGCCGGCCGGGGACGCGGTGGGCTGGTCCACGGGCCCGTCACCGCCGGCCGGCGGTCGCCGCCAGTAGTCGTCCGGGGAGCTGCCACCGGTGGGGGTCGTCACGCCGTCCGACGCTACCAACGGCGCGACCCGAGAACCGGGCGACGCGGCAGAGCGGCCGGGGCCGGGTGGCCGGGGCTGCGTTAGTCTTGCCCGTCGTGAACACCGAGGACCCGGGTGCCCGTGGCGACGACGACCGCCCGGTCGACCTGAGCGACGACGACTTCTTGGTGCTGCCCGAGCAGACGGCGGACGATACCGACCGTGGCTGGGGCGAGCGGGCCGGCGGCAGCGACGACTGGCTGCTCGCCGAGCGCCCACCGCACTGGGACTGAGCGACCGTCGAAGAGGCAGCGGCCGGCTGCGGCTCAGCCGCGCACCACGACGGCGAACCGGCTGCCCTCCGGCTGGCCGACCGCGCGCTGCGCCTGGTCGGGTCGGAGGGCGAGGTAGAGGGCGGCCGAGCCGTCGGTCGCGCCGACGCCCACCACGTCGAGCACCAGCGCCCGGGCCGCCAGCAGGCTCGCCTCGCCGGGGCGACCACCGGCCGGCACGGCGAGCAGGTCGACCCGCGCGCCCGGCCGGACCACCGCTAGCGCGGCCGGCTCGGCCAGCCGGACCGGCACCCCCACCAGGCCGGTGGGCAGCGGAAACGGCACACCGGTCGGGTGCGGGTCTTCGGGTGCCGTGGCCGGCTGCGGGCCAGCCGTCAGCCGCGGGTCGGCAGCCCCGGCCGGCGTGGTCGGTTGGGTACCGGACGGGCCCGACGCGGCCCGGGGCGCCGGGGGACAGTCGGACGGCGTGTGCAGCACGGCCGCCGCCAGGCCGAGCAGTACGGCGACCAGCCCGGCCCGGAGCAGCGTGCCACCGCGCGGGAGGCGTGGTCGGCGTACCGGGCGCAGTGATTCCGCCGTGCCCGCGCCGCCGTTCGCCATCGCCATCGCTCCCGCCCTCGGCAGAGCGCCGACGAGGCGCCCCTGGGCAGCAGGTTAGGGGCGGGCGGGCCGCCGGACCGGCCACCGACCGGCGGCCTGTGGACAACCGGCCGGCCTGTGGACAACCCCCGTGGGGCGGGCCGGGCTGCTATGCGCCGGCCCTGCGGCTCAGGACGCCGAGCTGCTGGTGCTGCTGGCGGCCGAGGCCTTCGAAGCTCCGCCGTTGGACGAGCCGCTCGACGAACCGCTCGACGAGCCGTTCGACGACGCGGAGGTCGACGACGAGGTCGAGCTGGACGAGTCGGTAGAGGACTCCGACTTCGCCGGCTTGCCGCCGCCGTTCGGCACCGTGTCGGAGCCGGACGAGCGGGAGTCGGTGCGGTAGAACCCGGAGCCCTTGAACACGATGCCGACCGAGTTGAAGACCTTGCGCAGCCGCCCCGCACACGCCGGGCACTCGGTCAGCGGCGCGTCGGAGAACGACTGGACCGCCTCGAGCTGCTGGCCGCACGCGGTGCAGGCGTACTGGTACGTGGGCACGTTTCCTCCGGATCAGACTCGGCCGGTTGGCACTCGGCATCTTCGAGTGCCAATGGTGCGTCATTCGCCCCGGGTTCGTCCAGCGGAAGTGTGGGGCGCGACACCCGGCGGCGCACCCGGTGCGGGTGGCGCGACGTCAAGCGTACGCAGGCCGCCGGCGGGGGTGACCACCGCGCGTACCGGGCGGTCGTGCGGCTCGGCGGGAACGGCCGCGACCAGCTCGCCGTCGTGCAGCGGGACCACGGTCAGCGTGGCGGCCGGCACCCGGGCCAGCGCCCGGTCGTACGAGCCGCCGCCCCGGCCCAGCCGCAGCCCTCGCCGGTCGACGGCCAGCGCGGGCACCACCACCAGCTCGGCGCCGGTGATCGCGGCCACCCCGAGCCGTGGCCCGGTCGGCTCGCGCATCCCCCGGCCCGCCGCGGCGAGCGAGCCCGGCCCGGCGTACCCGGCCCAGTCCAGGTCGAGATCCGGGCGGAGCACCGGGAGCAGCAGCTCGCCGCCGGGCGGCAGCGCCGCGCGCAACGCCTCCGGCAGCTCGGACCCACCGGGCTCCGAGCCGACCGGCACGTACGCCGTCATCCGGGCCGGGCGCAGCCGGCGTACCAGCGCCACCAGCTCGGCCTGGACGCGGCCCGCGGCGGCGGCCCGGTCCGCGACGCTGAGTTTCCGGCGGCGAGCGAGCAACTCGACACGCATGTCGCGTTTCGCCACATGCGTCACTTCCGCTCCATCAGAAAATTCCGGCACGCAACACTCCTGACGCAACGCCTCTCCCATGGTGGCTCTGTGTCAGCATCGCAGCATCGGAGGCGGAACTTCCGGGGGGAACCGAGTGACGCTACGCGGGCGGTTGACGGCGGCCTTCCTCGTGGTGGTCCTCGGCCCGGTCGTGCTCGGCGCGCTCTTCGTCGCCTCGACGGTCAACGCCGTCGACCGCGGTCGCTCCACCGAGCGGCTGGCGGTGGCCGCCGCGACCGTGCGTACCTCGGTCGACGCCCTCTGCCAGCAGTTGCGCGCCGCGGCCGACGCGGTGGCGCTGACCGGCGACCCGAGCGGCGCCGCCGCGCAGGTGGTCAGCCGGGGCCTGGCCGCCGCGGTGATGGTCAGCGACATGGCCGGCCGGGTCACGTACACCACCCCCGGCGCGCCGCCGACCCCCTGGTCGGAGTGCGCCGGCGCCGCGCCGACGAGCGGCCCGGTCCGGGCGCTGACCGCCCGGGTCGACCTGCGCGACCGCGCCGGCGCGACGCTCGGCACGGTCACCGCGGCGCAGCCGGTCGACCCGGCCTTCGTCGCCCGCCTGGCCGCGGTGACCGGCGTGGCGGTCACCCTGCTCGACGACGACGCCGGGCCCGCGCGGGTCACCCACACCACCGAATCCCGAGAGGTACGCGACGCGGTGCTGGCCGCCGCCGGCACGCTGGACGGCGAGGGGGTCAGCGAAACCGCCGACGGCCGGTACGTACGTCGGATCGGTCCCTCGTCCGGGCAGCCGCTGCCGCTGGTGCTCTCGATCCCGAGCGACCGGCCGCCGGGGTTGCCGACCGCGCTCCTCGCGGCGGTGGTGCTGGCGGCGGTGCTCGCCGTGCTGGCCGCCTGGCGGCTGGCCCGGGTCACCACCCGGCCGCTGGTCGAGCTGGCCGCCGCGGTCGACCGGGTGGCGCAGGGCGACCTGACCGCCCGGGTTCCGGTACGCACCCGCGACGAACTGGGCCGGCTGGCCGGCGCCTTCAACCGGATGACCCGGGAGACCGGCTCCTACGTGGCCGCGCTGACCAGCAGCCGGGACCAGCTGCGGGGCCACCTGGCGGTGCTCGGGGACACCCTGGCCAGCACCCACGACCTGCAACGCATCCTGCGGGTGATCCTGCACAGCGCGATCGCGGCCACCGGCGCCCGGGCCGGGGCGGTGCTGCTGGTCGACTCCAACGGGATGCTCGTCGCGCAGTGCACCGCGGGCCTCGACGGGCGCTGCCCCGAGCCGGACGGCGCGGCGCTGCTGCGGGTGCCCGTCGGCAGCGGCGTGGTCGGCGCGGTCGCGGCCACCGGCGAGCCGCAGCGCGGGCGGATGGAACCGACGGACGTGCCGCCGGGGGAGCCGCGCTGCCGGACGTACATCGCGGTCCCGTT
This sequence comes from Micromonospora sp. NPDC051006, assembly GCF_044456245.1. NCBI lineage: Bacteria > Bacillati > Actinomycetota > Actinomycetes > Micromonosporales > Micromonosporaceae > Micromonospora > Micromonospora sp. NPDC051006. The sequence continues at coordinate 174,337 of NZ_JBITFP010000012.1, read as the reverse complement.
CGCCACCCCCGGCGGGCCGGGCGCGACGGGCGGCGCTGCCGGCGCTCCGGCGGACCCGGCGGCGACCGGCGGGACCGGCGCGGGCGCGGCGCCGCCCGCCGGGGGGCCGGACGAGACGCCGACGGTCGAGCTGCCCGGCGCCGGCGGCGGGACCGACCCCGTCGCCCCGGCCGCGGCGCTCGGCGTGCTGGCCCTCTACGACCGCCTCGGCGCGGACGAGTTCGACGACGACGACCTGGACACCCTGCGCACTTTCGCGGGCCACGCGGCGGTGGCCGTGGACAACGTCCGGGTGCACGAGGAGGCGCAGCGGCTCTCCCTCACCGACCCGCTGACCGGGCTGTGGAACTACCGCTACCTGCGCGAGTCGATCCGCCGGGAGGTCGAGCGGGCCAGCCGGTTCGGCCGGATGCTCAGCGTGCTCGCCCTCGACCTCGACCGGTTCAAGGACGTCAACGACACCTGGGGGCACGCGGCCGGGGACACCGTGCTGGCCGAGTTCGCCCGGCGGCTACGCGACGAGATCCGCGAGGTCGACCTGGCCTTCCGGCAGGGCGGCGAGGAGTTCGTGCTGCTGCTGCCGGAGACCGACGCCCGGGGCGCCGCGATCGTGGCGGAGCGCCTCGGCGCGGCCATCCGAGACACCGCGATCCCCGTCGAGGCGCATGCCGGCGCCCCGGTGCCGATCCGGGTGACCGTCTCCATCGGCATCGCGGTCTACCCCGACCACGCCAGCACCGGCCAGCAGGTGTTGGACGCGGCCGACGACGCGCTCTACGCGGCCAAGGGCGCCGGCCGCGACACCTACCGGGTGAGCAGCCGCCGGGCGCTCACCGCGCGGGAACTCCCGGTGCCGGTCGGCGCGGTCAGCCCGGCCGACGGGCTGCCCCGCGCCGGCCGGGCCACCGCGCCCAGCCGGCCCGAGCCGGCCGCCGCCCCCGAGCCGGTCCAGGTCGCCGCGCCCGGCTGTCCGGAATCCGCCACTGCGGGCCGCACCGAGGTACCCGCGTCCGCCTGCGCCGAACCGGCGCGCGCCGAGGTCGACACCGCCGAAGCGCCGCTCGGTCCGGCATTCGGCGGCCCGGACGTCGCGCGAGCCACGCCTGGTTCGCCGCGGTCGGCCCCCGCGGGCGGCGCGTCTTCCGGGCCACACCCGCCGCGGCAGAGCCGTGGCCGATAGTCTCGCGGCATGTCGGAGCACTCAGCGAGCCCCTCAACCACGGCTGCCGCAACCGGCCGTGCCCGTGCGGTCAAGGCCGTCATCCCGGCCGCCGGTCTGGCCACCCGGTTCCTGCCCGCGACGAAGGCGGTGCCCAAGGAGCTGCTGCCGGTGGTCGACCGGCCGGTGCTGCAGTACATCGTCGAGGAGGCCACGCAGGCCGGTATCAACGATGTTCTGCTGATCACCGGGCGGGGTAAGACCTCGATGGTGGATCACTTCGACCGCCGCCCCGACTTGGAGGCCCGGTTGGAGGAGAAGGGCGACGAGAAGACTCTCGCCGCGGTGCGCCGGCCCAGCGAGCTGGCCGAGATCTACACCTGCCGGCAGCCTGAGCAGCTCGGCCTCGGCCACGCCGTCGGGTACGCGGAGTCGCACGTCGGCGAGCAGCCCTTCGCGGTGCTGCTCGGCGACGAGTTCGTGAAGCTCGACCAGCCGCTGCTACCGGCGATGCTGGAACTCCAGGCCCGCACCGGCGGCGTGGTGCTGGCCTTCTTCGAGGTCGACCCGGCCGAGACCAAGCGGTACGGGATCGCCTCCGTCGAGCCGGCCGAGGGGGAGCTCACCGACATCGGCGAGGTCGTCAAGGTCACCGGCATGGTGGAGAAGCCCAAGCCGGAGGACGCGCCGAGCAACCTGGCCGTGCTCGGTCGCTATGTGCTGCCGGCGAAGATCTTCGACGCGATCCGGCGTACCGAGCCGGGCAGTGGCGGTGAGATCCAGCTGACCGACGCGATGGAGCTGCTGCGCGCCGAGGGCACCCCCGTGCACGCGATCGTCTACCGGGGCACCCGCTACGACACCGGCATGCCGCTGGGCTACCTGCAGACGGTGGTGCAGATCGCCGCCGAGCGGGAGGACCTCGGCACCGAGTTCCGCAAGTGGCTGGCCGACTTCGTCAACTCCGACGCGTCGGGTGGATCTGGTACATGACAGCGACGGCCGACGCCGAGGCGGCCGCGAACGAGTTGACGCCGCTCGCCGACTACCTGGGCAGCGTGCTGCGCAGGTTACGCGCGCTGCCTCCGCTCGACCTCGACCTCACCCAGGCGCACGGCAACGTCCTCGCCGAGGACGTCGTCGCGCCGCACGCCTTCCCGGCCTTCGACCAGGCCGCCGTCGACGGGTACGCGGCCCGCTGGGAGGACCTCGCGGGTGCCGGGCGGGCCGCCGGCGGGCGGGCCGTCCGGCTCAACGTGGTCGGTGACCTGGGCGCGGCGAGCTGGCGACCGGTCCGGCTCACCCCCGGCTCGTGCTTCTCGGTGGCCGCCGGGGCGCCGCTGCCGGTCGCCGCCGACGTGGTGGTCCCGGTGGAGTGGACCGACCAGGGCATGGCCGCGGTGGAGATCTACCGGACCCCCAAGCGGGGGTACGGCCTGCGCCGCGCCGGCGAGGAACTGCCCGCGGGCACGCTGCTCGCCCGCGCCGGCACGTACGTCTCCCCGGCGCTGGTCGCGGTCTTCGCCGCCACCGGCATCGGCCACGTGGTGGTGCGGCCCAGCCCGCGGGTGGTCATCGTGGCCACCGGCGACGAGCTGGTGGATGTGGGCCGGGGCAGTCAGCCCGGCCAGGTGGTGGACGCGAATTCGCACGCGCTGACCGCGGCGGCGGCCGAGGCCGGCGCCCTGGCCTACCGGGTCGGGATCTGCGACGACGACCCGGAGGGGCTGCGCGGGCTGCTGGAGGACCAGACCCTGAGCGCCGATCTGATCATCACCACCGGTGGTACCGGCACCGGCCCGGGCGACATGGTCCGCCGGATCCTCTCCCGCCGGGAGGGCGGCCGGGCCGGGCCGGTCACCTTCACCGAGGTGGCGCTCTACCCGGGCACCGCGCTCGGCTTCGGCACGGTCGGTGCCGAGGAGGTGCCGGTGGTCTGCCTGCCCGGTGAACCCGGTGCGGCGCTGATCGGCTTCGAGGTGCTGGCTCGACCGGCGATCCAGCTGCTGGCCGGGGCCGAGCCGGTGTTCCGGCCCAGCGTCCGCGCGCACCTGCTGGAGACCGTGTCGTCCCCGGTCGGGCTGCGCGAGTTCCGGCCGGCACACGTCGCCGAGCGGCGCGGCGGCGGATACACCGTCCAGCCGCTGAGTGGTGGGCCGTTCACCCTCTCCGGGCTGGCCGAGGCGAACGGCCTGCTGGTCCTCGGCGAGCGGGTCACCACCGCCGCGGCCGGCTCCACGGTGGACGTCCTGCTGCTCGACCGTCGTCGGTGAGCGCGAGCAGTGAGCTTGCGAGCGAAGCGCCGCCGCGGTGATCGGGTCGACGGTCCGGCCGGGTGGCGGAAGGGTGCGCGCCCGGGCGTCGCGGGCGTAGGGTCCGGCCCGTGAGCCTCTTCGGAACCGGACGGGCCCCCGGCTGGCCGGCGGTCCTGGTCGACGGTCCGGTGGTGCTGCGGCCGTACCGGCGCTCCGACGCGGCCGCCTGGTCGGAGGTGCGGCGGGCCAACGAGAGCTGGCTGGCGCCGTGGGAATCGTCGATGCCCGGGGAGTGGGACCAGTTGAACTCGCCGGCCGCGTTCCGCTGGGTCCAGCGGGACCAGCGCCGCTCCGCGCGTAGCGGTGAGGGGATGCCGTTCGCCGTCTGCCTGCACGAGGAGGGGCGCGAGCGACTGGTCGGCCACCTCAACGTGGGCAGCATCGTGCGGCGGGCGTTCTGCTCCGGATACGTGGGCTACTGGGTGGACCACCGGGTGGCCGGGCGTGGGGTGATCCCGACCGCGCTGGCGCTCGCCGTCGACCACGCCTTCGGGCCTGGCGGGCTGCACCGGGTGGAGGTGAACATCCGGCCGGAGAACCGGCCGTCCCGTCGGGTGGTGGAGAAGCTCGGGTTCCGCGAGGAGGCGTACCACGTGCGCTACATGCACATTGACGGTGCGTGGCGGGACCACATCGGATACGCGATGACCAGCGAGGAGGTCGCCGCGGAGGGCGGGCTGCTGGCCCGCTGGCACCGGGTGCGCGCCGGGGCGAGGTGAACCGTCCCACGGACGGGATCGGCGCGGCGTGCCGGCATCCCGGACGCTCGCCCGTAACCTCAAGTAACTGCAAGCTGTGGCAAGCGCTGCACGCCCGCATGATCCACGCGGTCGACGCCGATCGGTGGAAGATCCTGCGGCCGGGCGACGGTTGCTCCGAATTTGGTGACGGGAGGGGTGAGGGTGCCGACCTCGGTGCTCCTCGCCGTCCTCGCCGCCGCCGGCCTGCTCGCCCTCGCTCCGGCGCTCGTCCGCCGGTACGACGCCACCGAGCGGCTGGTGGCGGAGCGGGCGCAGTCGACGGCGCGGGTGCTGCAGCGCCACCGTCGGCGTCGTACCGTGCCGGGACGCCGGCCGGTCCACCCGCCTCGCTCCCTTGTCGTCACGCTCAGTGAAGACCCGGCTACGGGGAGTCCGGGTGCGCCGGTCTCCGGTCCACCCGCCGCCGGCCGCCGATCGGGCCGGCTGCGCGCGGTGCCGCCCTCCCAGCGCCGCGCCCGCCGCCGCCCGCCGCCGCGCCGGCCGCACACTCCGGCCATCTACCGCCGCCGCCGGGTGCTCGCCGCACTACTGCTGCTCAACGTCGTCGAGCTGGTCGGCGTGATCGTGGTCGGTCCCGGGTTCTGGATCAGCGTCTCGGTTACCGGCACGCTGCTCGTCGCGTACGTCGTACACCTGCGGCAGCGTGCGGTGGCGGATCGCCGGCGCCGGCGGGCGCGGGCCCGCGAGGCGGCCTGGCTGGCCGCCCGGCAGGCCGAGGTCCGGCGGGAGCAGGCCCGCCGGGCGGCGGCTCGCCGGGAGGCGCAGCGCCGGCTGGCGGCCCAGCGCGAGGTGGTACGCCGCGCGGCGATGGGCCTGGACCGCCCCGCCGACCTGCCCGCCGTGGCGAACGGCGGCTCCGTCTCCTACCGGCGGTCCGGCGGCCTCCGCGGCCGCCCCTACCAGACCGGCCCCGGCTCCCACACCGCCTGACGCTCGGGCGTTTTGTCCGTTCCCTGGTCCCCGCTTGCCCCGGTCCCGGGCGGTGAGTCCGGGCGGCCCGCCCGGGTTCCTGGAAGTCGGGCTGTCCCGCCTGCGTGGATACGCCGCCTTCACGGAGCCCGAGTCGATCATCGGCGCGCCCCGCCGGGGCTGATTCGCGGTGGAGGGAGCCGACCTGTTAGCCTTGTCGCCGGCCCGCCCGGTGAAAGCCGGGTGGGACCGAAGCCGGTTCGCCGGTGGAGGGGCTGTGGCGCAGACTGGTAGCGCACCTCGTTCGCATCGAGGGGGTCAGGGGTTCAAATCCCCTCAGCTCCACCCCAGGTCAAAGGCCGTTTCCGCTCGTCGGGAACGGCCTTTTTCGATTTTGTGCAGCAGGGGTCGGCAGCGTCGACCCTGCGAACGACGGCTGGGTGGTTGCGCCTGGTCCGCGAGGTGCTGCGAACCGGCAACGTCTACGCTGTGACCAGCGGCCACCGCAACAGGCGACTGTTGTCCAAACACAGAGCCCACGCGGTGGCTGCGCTGCGCTTGTCGGCCCCCACCAAGATCCCTGGACGGCTGCCGTAACAGGCGCGGACGGACGCGAAGCTGCGTCGGGGTGAGGAAGGCGGAACATGATCGCTACAGGGTGCCGGGCGCTGACTCCTTCCCCGCCTGGGATCGGCCGATGAGCGCGTTCGCCTTCCTCAACATCGGCATGCACGGCCACATCAATCCGACGCTGCCGGTCGTGGCCGAGCTGGTTCGCCGCGGTCACGCCGTGACCTACCACGCGGCGCCCGCGTACGCCGACGAGGTCGCGGCCACCGGCGCGCGCGTGCTCCGCTACTCCGGCGACGACCTGCCGCTCGCCGGCCCGCCGACACCGGTCACGCTGCTGACTCAGCTGGTGCGCACCGCCGTACGCGTGCTGCCCGGCGTCCTCGACGACCTGCGCGGCACCCGGCCCGATCTGATCGTGCACGACTCCCTCTGCCCGTGGGGGCCGGTGGCCGGCAGCGAACTCGACGTGCCGGCTGCGTCGTCGTTCACCACGTTCGCGTTCAACCGACAGGTGCGCAGCCCCACCCACGGTTCCTGGGAACTGCTCGCCGCGGCGGCGGCCCTGCCCCGCCACACCGTGGCGTACCTGAGGTCGCGCTGGGAGCTGCGCCGCCGGTACGACACGGGCGCGCTGCCCCTGGTCGACCTGGCGAACATCCGTCAGCCGCTCAACCTGGTCTACACCTCGCGGGCGTTCCACCCCGCGGCCGACAGCTTCGACCGGTCCTACCGGTTCGTCGGAGCGAGCATCGGCGCCCGACCGGTCGACTCGTCGTTCCCGGTCGACCAGCTGCGGGACCCGGTACTGTACGCCTCGCTGGGCACGGTGTTCGAAGCCGGCCCGCGGCTGCTGCGCAGCTTCGCCGAGGCGCTCGCCCCGCTGGGTGGCACCGTGATCGTCTCGACCGGACACACCGATCCCGCCGCGCTCGGCGCGCTGCCGGCCAACGTGATCGCCCACCGCTCCGTACCCCAGCCGGAGGTGCTGGCCCGCGCAGCGCTCTTCATCACGCACGGCGGGGTGAACAGCGTCAACGAGGCCCTGTACGCCGGCGTCCCGATGCTGGTGATCCCGCAGGGCGCCGACCAGTCGTTGGTGGCGTCCCGGGTCGTCGAACTCGATGCCGGCCTCTCGATCCGCACCGAGGACGTCAACGTGGAGGTCGTACGCGGCCTCGCCCAGCGCCTGCTCGACGAGCCCCGGTTCCGGGCCGGTGCGGACGCCCTGCGGGTCGCCCAGCGTGAGGCGGGCGGCTATTCGCGCGCCGCCGACGAACTCGAGCGCCATGTGCAGCAGACCCGGCCGGTCACCCAGCCGGTCTCTGCCGACCAGCCACCGCAGGACTGACCGATGTCCCCCTTCGTCACCGTTCTGCTGCTGCTCGCCGGGCTGTCCGAGGCCGCCGGCCGTCTCCTGCCCGTGGTGGCACGGCTCTCCGGCGCGTCGCGCGCCCGGGTGGTCGGGCTGATGCTGGCCGGCGCGATCGTCGACGGCGCGGTGTTCGCGCTCTGGCCACTGTCCGCGTGGACCCTTGCCGAGCTGGTGCTGCCCGCCTCGGCGTCCGACGGAGCCGCGCTGGCCTGGACGCCAGGCCTGGCCGCCCCGCTGCTGCTCGCCGCTGTCCTCGCGTTCCCGCTGCTCGGGCCGCTGCTGCATCTGGTGCTCATGGTGGGGGTGGGGGCCGGCCTCACCGCTGAACTCGCCACGGTGGCCGGACTCGGTTGGTGGCAGGCCGCTGGCTGCGTAGCCGTGGCGGGAGTCGGGCTGGGCGTTGCCGTCGAGGGCGTCCGCCGCCTGGTCGTGCGGCTCAACACGAGAAGAGCGCCGGAGCGACGCGCATGATCGAGTTTGCGCTCCTGCTGCTGCTCGGCGGGCTCGGACCGGTCCTGCTCGCGGAAGCTCTGCTCGCCCGCTACGAGGTGCTGGCCTATGCCGCGGGCTGGCGGACTCCCACCACGGAACTCCCGACGGGCATGCCGTACGCCCGGGGCGCGGACCCGGACCGCCCTCCGGACGCCTATTTGGTCTATCTGGACGGCATCGGTAAACGCCGCTTCCACGACACCCGCGACGGTGGGCGACTGGTCAAGTCCCTGATCGCCAAGGCGCCGGAGCTCAGGGTGCTGGGTCAGGTGCAGCCCTACTCGCCGCTGGCCGACCCGCTCGCCAACCGGCCGGTGTGGATCTGGCTGCGCCGCCGGATCGGGCTGGTGCTGTTCCTGCACAACGTGGTGCAGATCTTCGTCGCCGCCGACCGTCGGTACCGTCCCCTCTACAACCGCGCCGTCGGCTCGCAGATCGCCGCTCAGCTCCGGCTCGCCGGCTACCAGCCGGACAGCGGTATCCCGGTGGTACTGCTCTCCTACAGCGGCGGCGCCCAGGTCGCCACCGGCGCGGTGAACGAACTGTGGGCCCAGTTGCGCCCGCCGCTCTGGGTGATCACGCTCGGCGGGTTCCACAACGGGGCCAACGACGTCACCCACGCCCAGCACCTCTCCCAGCTCACCAGTGCCGGCGACTGGATCGAGCGGGTCGGCACCGTGATGTTTCCGCAGCGGTGGCGGCTGTTCCGCCGCAGCGGATGGAACCGGGCGGACCGCGAAGGAAAGATCACGGTGCACCGGCTCGATCCGGCCACCCACGTCGGTCCGCTCAGCTACGTCAGCCCGGGGGCGCGGCTACCCGATGGCCGCAGTCACCTCGACCGGACCGCTGACACCGTGATCGGGCTGATCCGGGACCGCCTCAGCGCGAACGCGGAAACCGACGGCCCGCGGCCGTGACCAGCCGGCGGCCGTGACCGGCCCGCGGTCACCAGCCGGCAGCCGTGACCGGCCCGCGGTCACCAGCACTCCCGCGCCCGAGGCTAGGGGCGGTCTTCCGGTCGTGTCGGGGCACCCCTGCCCCGGAGCAGGCCGAGCCGGAGCGCCCGCAGCAGGGTGCCGGGCCGGCTGAGCGTCGCCGGGTGGTCGACCATGGTGGTCACCCGGCTGAGTCGGTCGCTGAGCACCTGATCGGTCAGCGACGCCCGGAAGACCAGATCACCGAACCACTTGGTGACCCGGTACCCGCGCGGATACGGCCCGCCGACGTGCGGCAGCTCGATGTCGGCGGAGGTGGAGATCTGCCAGGCAGCGTCGACGATCACCCGGACCTGGTCGAAGTACGCCCACGCCGGCTCGTCGTGCAGCTTCGGGCCCGACCGCAGGTACGCGGAGAGGCAGGACGCGTGCAGGGTCGCGGAGGTCATACCCTGGCCGTACACCGGATTGAACGAGGCGATCGCGTCCCCGGCGGCGACCAGCCCGGCGGGCAGCCGGTCGAGCCGGTGGAAGTCGCGGCGTCGACTGTCGGCCTGGTGGTACGTGACCACCCCGCCGAGCATCTCCCCGCGCTCGGCGATGTCGCCGAACATCTGCGGATAGTGCTCCCGGCAGCGGGCCGTGAAGTCGGCGACGTCGCGGCTGGGCCGGTCGTCGTCGTAACCGGCGACCAGCATGATCCAGCGGTCGCCCTCGACCGAGTTGATCCCGCCGATCCGCGCGGTACGGCCCTTGCCGGCCATGGTGTGGTAGACCACCACCCACGTATCGCTGACCTTCTCGTCCCGCTTGAAGAGCGCGGTCGCGTAGTTCAGTTTGATCGGCATCCGCTGCATGGGTGGGCGTGGCCACCCGTTGTCGGCGAGCCAGTCGCTCAACCGGCTGGACCGCCCCATCGCGTCGACCACCAGGTCCGCCGCTTCCACGACCGGCTCGGTACCGCCCTCGGGCACGTACCGCGCGCCGGTGACCCGCCGGTCGGCGAAGACGAGGCCGTCCGCCCGGCCGTACGCGATCCGGATGTTGTCGACGGCGAGGGTCCGCCGCCGGACCAGCGCCTCCAGGAACGGTCGCGTGGTGATCAGCATCGGGCCGGTGGTGGCCGGTGCCGGTGGCAGCCCGAGTACGCCGTTCACGAAGATCTTCGCCGGCACCTCCTCGCTCGGCGGCGGGGCGCCGAGCGCCAACGCCTCGTCGACGATGCCGGGAAACCACCGCTCCAACTGGATCTGGCCGGCCGGCAGGAGGGCGTGCACCTGGCTGCCCTGCGGCACTCCCGGCCGAGGCCCGGCATCCACATCGGACGGGTCCCGCTCGATGATCAGCACTTCCTCGGCGTGGTCGCTGAGCACCCGCGCCGCCATCAGGCCGGCGACGCTGCCGCCGAGCACCACCGCACGACGCATGACCACTCTGGCCTCGGTCGGCCGTTGCGCCGTTGCTATCTCCGAGAAGAGGCGGGAGGGGGAGGCGGGCATGCGATCACTCCTCGAGCGGTCGGGAAACTCGGCATCCACGACCGTAGCCATCGATGCCCGGCCCTGCCGAGGATGTGTAAGGCTTCCGCCGCTACGCCGGGTTCAGCACCTCGTAGTCGACGAGCAGGCCACCCGATGAGGTCTTGGCGGCGCGCAGCAGGCTCAGCTTGCGCAGGCTGGTGTCGTCGCTGAAGAGCTTCCGGCCGGCCCCGGCGACCGCCGGGGCGATCAGGAGCCGCAGCTCGTCCACGAGATTCGCGTCGAACAGGGAACGGGCGAGCTGGATGCTGCCGTGGACGCCGATGTCGCGGCCGGGCCGCGCCTTGAGATCCTGGACGAATGGTGTGAGCGGGCCGCTGACGACGGTGGTGTTGGCCCACGGCTGCGTCGGCTCGGTCGACGTGATGACGTACTTCCGGACGCCGTTGATGAAGCTGGCGAACGGCTCGTCGGTCGAGGTCGTCCAGTAGGGGGCCCACTCGTCGTACATTCGGCGGCCGAGCAGCACGGTGTCCTGGGCGTCGATGACCCGGCTGAGGTTGGCGTACATCTCCTCGTCAAAATTGAAGAGGTAGCGATCGGGGGACTCCGCGACGCCGTCGAGGGACAGCAGCGTGTAGACCACCAGCTTTCGCATACCGCTCCCCACTTCGTCTTCCGCGAGGGACCTGCCCGATTCGGGCAAGAATATCGGAATCGGCCACGCATCCGGCCTGGCGCGCCGAGGCGGCTGGTCCTGATCGGCGGAGGGCAACAAGTTCTGCGTGGTGTGACCGCCCACCCACCGGTCGGTGCTACGGCCGCCAGGAGCCCGCCGGCTCGAAGCGGTGCAGGTACTCCAACGCGCCGTCCTTGTCGGGCACGTCGAAGACGACCGTGCCGCTCCGCTCGCTCCCGGCGGAGAGGTTGCCTGCCGGGAGCGGCTTGCCGCAGCCGGAGAAGGCCCCGGCGATCGCGTTCGTCTCGGTGCCGTCCGCGGCCACCCACTGGAAGAAGAGCGGGTTGACCGAACCCGTTCCCTTGGTGACCACCGCGGTCACCTCCGCGATCAGGTACATGCCCTCCTCCGGGTCCAGCGCGAACGACTCGCACGCCTTGGTCGAGGTCCGGAACGTGGTCACGGTGATCTCGATGGTGCCGTCGTCGTCCGCCATCACCAGGGTCTCCCCGGCGGCCATGTTGCGGGTCTCGCCGGTGGACGGGGCGGCGGCGGACGGCCGGCCGCTCTGGCGGTCACCCACGCCGCTGGTCACCCCGGGGGTGGGCAGCGCGTCGGCCACGTCGTCCGCCGCCCGGTTCGCGCCGATGAGCACCGCGACGATGCCGCCGACGCAGCAGAGCAGGGCCAGCACGGCCACGGCCACGACGACGATCAGCAGGGTCTTCCGGGACTTCGCGGGCGCGGTGGCCGGCAGCGCGCCGGGCGGGTAGCCGACGCCGGGGGGCGGCAGCGGCGCGCTGGGCGGGTAGCCGCCGCCGGGGTACGGCTGTTGCGGCGCGCCGGGCACCGGCGGGTAGGGCGTGCCCGGGTAGGGCTGCTGCCCTGCACCGGAAACCGGCGGGTAGGGCTGCTGCGGTACTCCGGTAACCGGCGGGTATGGCTGCTGCGGAGCACCGGGCGCCGCCGGGAACGGGGTGGTCGGCTGCGGGACGCCGGACACCGGGGGATAGGGCGCGGTCGGGTACGGCTGCTGGGGCGCACCGGAAACCGGCGGCATTGCCGCGGTCGGTGGGGTCCACGGCTCGGCCGGGGCGGCCGGCATCGGCGGGTGCGGCGCCCACGGTTCCGTCGGCGGCATCGGGGACACGGTCGGTGCGGACCACGGTTCCCCGCCCGCCTGGGGCGCGGCGGAGACCGGCTGCTGGGGGAGCGTGGGCGCCGACCCGGGCTCGCCCGGCGCCGGTGGTTGCGGGCCACCGGGAACCGGCGGGTGCGGCACGGTTGCCGGCTCGCCCGGTACCGGCGACATCGGGGCCGTCGGGAACGCCTCGGTGGGCGGCTCCGGCTGCGGCTGGTCGGGGTCGTGCGGCCCGGCGGGCGGCTCGGGGTGGCTCACCGTACTCCTCGATGACGTGGGCGGGTCGGCAATTCGCCGACGCTACCGTGAGCCGGCGGCCCGGTCTGTCCCCCGCGTGGCCGGCCTCGCGCCCCCGGACGGTGACGGTCAGGGCTGCGGGAGCACGGCGGCAGTGCGGACCAGACCGTCCGCCACCACGAACCGGCCGCTCACCGTCCTCGGTGGAGCGTCGACCGGCGCGGCGTCGACCCGGGCCGGTGCGATCCGGGCGGTGAACGTGCCGGCGTCCGGGTCGAGCGCCACCAGGGCGTCGGCGAAGTCCAGCCAGGTGCCGACCACCGGGTGCCAGACCTTGTAGACCGTCTCCTTCGCGCTGAACAGCACTGCCGCCCAGGAGATGCCGGCCGGCAGCGCGGCCAGCCGCTCCTCCTCCTCGGGCAGGCAGATCATCCGGCGTACCCCCGGGTTGAGCGGTCGGTGCTGCTCGGCGTCCATTCCGACCGAGCGCACGGCGGTGCTGCGGGCCGCGGCGGCCGCACAGTATCCGCGGGTGTGGGTGATGGTGCCGACCACGCCGGCCGGCCAGACGGGCGCCCGGTCGTCGGCCGAGGGCACGGGCGCCGGCGGGAGCCCGAGCGTGGCCATCGCCCGCCGGGCGCAGACGCGCCCGGCGGTGAAGTCCCGCCGCCGGCTCTCCACCGCCCGCTCACTGAGACAGGCCAGCTCCGCCGCGAGCAGTTGCCCGTTCCAGTCGTGAGGACCGGCAACGGCAACCGCGACCTCGGGCGGCAGCAGGTCACGCATCGCCGACCCCGCGGTTCCGCAGGGGCCGCCGAGCCCGCCGGGCCGGCGCCGGGTCAATCGTCAGGTTTCTGACTGCCACGAATGCCGAAAATACCGCAACGATGTAACGGCGGATGGTTCCGTAGCGCTGTTGCGGCGGTGATCGGCCGCGATGGCGGTCGATCCGGGCCCGGGCAGTCGCCCGCCCCTGTGAGGAACCGGAGAGGGAGTGCGATGACCGGTGGTGCGGATCCGTCCAGCCCGCGCAGCGACGAACATGCCCCAGTGCCGCCGGGCTGGAGCTGTGGCTCCTGCGGCGACGAGTGGCCGTGCGCGACGCGGCGCAGCCGGCTTCTGCAGGAGTACGGGGACCGCGCGATGCTCAGCGTCTACCTGGGCTCCTGCCTCGCCGCCGCCACCGAGGACCTGCGCGCCGCACCGGTGACGTCCCTTCAGGACCGGTTCATCGGTTGGCTGCCCCGAGGTCCGCGCAACGCCTGATCGCCGCGGTGGTCCACGGCTCCGGCCGGGTGGTCGGCGCCCGGTCGACGCCGACCACCCCTGTGCTCAGCCGCGCCGGGGTCGGCGGGTCAGCGCGAAGCCGACCACCCCGGCCACCGCCGCCAGGATGCCGCCGGCGGTGGTCCAGATCCACCGCGAACCGAGGGCCGGCAGCAGCTCGTCCAGCCCGCCGCTCTCCTCGGCCGCGTCGTCGGCGGGGGCGGCGAGCGCGTCGTCGGTCAGCACCGCCCCGGCCTGGGTGTTCGGCACCAGCGGCGCCGCCAGTTCGCCGTCGTCGGCCGGGGCGCCACCGTCGCCGTCGGCACTGATCAGCAGCTCCACCTCGATCGGCGCGCCGAGATCCGGTTCCGGCACGTCGACGACCGAGAGCCGGACGAAGTAGGTGCCGGGCAGCGGGTCGGCCGACCAGGGCTCGGCCCACGGCCGTACCTCGCGCAGCGTGCAGCCGAGCGCCACCCGGGCGGCCGTGGCGTCGACGGTCGGCGTCTGCGCCCCGGCCGTGCACGCCTGCCGGCGACGCAGCCCGTCGAAGACGTCGAGGGTCCAGGTGGCGGCGCCGCTGCGGTTCCTGGGGAAGGCCACGGCGGCGGTGATGTCGTGCACCTGCCCGGCGGTGGCCGGGAAGGACCAGTAGAGGTGGTCGCCGGTGGAGGCGGCGACCCGGACCGGCTGGCCGGCGGTGATGGCGGTGGCGGTGAGGAACGAGGTGCCCGCCCGGGTCACCGTCGTGGCCCCGGGTGACGGGGTGGGCGGGGTGCTCGGGTCGGCGAGCGCCGCGGTGGGCAGCAGCGCGGGACCGGCGGCGGCCACCAGGGCCGCCAGCGACCGGATCAATGCGGTACGCACGCTCACTTCTCCCTCCACGTGGCCACCCACCAGCGGGTGAGCAGCCCGGTCACCAGGCCGGTGAGCAGGCCGGCCACGGTCAGCAGCGCCAGCAGCACCCAACCCCGGCCGAGGTCCGGTCCCCGTGGGTCCGGCGCGGCGGCCACCACGTCGACGGTCAGCTCGACCGGCATTCCCGGGTTCACCCCGGTGCCCGGGCGGGGTGCGAACGAGTTGCTGACCACCAGGCAGACCGTGGTCGCCGGCGGCGACTGGTCGGCGTCGGCGCCGTCGCGCTCGTCGGGTTCGCGCTCGTCGGGGTCGTCACCGGACCAGCGCAGCCCGGCGGAGATGACGTCGGCCCGTCCGCTGCCGGCGTCCGCGCCCCGGACCAGCTCGCGGCCGTCCTCGGCGACCGCCCGCAGCAGGACGCCGTAGTCCCGGTTGACCGGGCGGTCCAGCGCCACGCTGACCGAGGCGCGCAGCTCCTGACCGGGCCGTACCGGCACCCGGTACCAGCGGTGCTCGGAGAACATCTCCCGGTCGGTGTAGACGCCGGGGCCGAGCAGCGGCGCGCCCGGGCAACCGGTGCCGCCGCCGACGGCCGTCGGCGTCCGGGTGTACGTCTCGCCGGCCCGCTCGACCAACTGCTTGATCCGGTCGGTCAGCTCCTCGGTGCTCTGGGCCGCCGTGTAGGTGCCGCCGGTCGCGCCGGCGATGCAGAGCAGCTGTCGCCGTACCTTCTCGTCGGGGGCCAGCCCCAGCGTGTCGACCACCAGCCGGGTGCCCTGGGCGGCCAGTTCGCGGGCAACGTCGCACGGGTCCGGCGGGGCGCAGGTGTCCTCGCCGTCGGTGATCAGCACGATCCGCCGGGCGGTGGCGCCGGTGCCGAGGTCCTGGGCGGCGGCGCGCAGGGCGAGCCCGACCGGGGTGAATCCGGTCGGCCGCAGGGTGGCCACCGCCGCCTTCGCCTCGGTCCGGTCGACCGGGCCCACCGGCACGATCTGCTGGGTGTCCTGGCAGCCGACCTTCTTGTCCTTGCCCCGGTAGGTCGCGCCGAGCACCCGGATGCCGAGCTGGGTCTCCGCCGGCAGCGCGTCGACGACCTCGTTGAAGGCCTGCTGGGCGACGGAGATCCGGCTGCGGCCGTCGATGTCCCGGGCCCGCATCGAGCCACTGACGTCGAGCACCAGCTCGACCCGGGGTGGTTCGGGGGGTGTCGGCTCGTCGGCCGCGGCGGGCGCCGGCCCGAGCAGCGCGGAGACCAGCACCAGTCCGGCGAGGACGGTGCCGGATCGTCTTGAGTTGATCACCGGCGAAGTGTAGGAGTGATCCACTTAGGATGATCATCGGGGTCGGCCGGCCGATCACCCGCGGTCGATCACCCGCGGCCGATGGCCTGCTTCCTCAAATCGGCGGGCTGGTGCCGCGGCGCGTGCCGCTCAGCCGGCGGGTCGGGGCGGCTCGGCGTCGAGCAGGGCCGCCAGCCGTTTCGGGCCACTTCGCGGTACGCGTCCCGGCACAACTCGTCGATCTCGGCCCAGTCCACCTCGCCGTCGAGCCGTACGCCCAGCCAGCCGCGAGAGCCCACGTAGGGCGGCCGGAAGAACCGGGCGGGGTCGGCGAGGATCAGCTCCTCCTGCGCGCCCGGCGGCGCTGCGCACCAGAGGTGCGCGAAGCCGTTCCGGTGGTGGCCGTCGGCGTGCAGCGTGACGAAGACGCTCTTTGCCCCGACGAACCACGTCGGCGAGCCGTGGCTGGGCCGTTCGGTGACCTCCGGCAGGGCCAGGCAGCTCGCGCGGACCCGGTCGAGCAGCTGCATTCGCGCACCTCCCATGCTCGGCCGTCACCTGATCCTAGGTCGGGTCAGCCGGCGGATCGGTGTCCTGCAGCGTCCAGTCGGGACGGTGTGAGGCCGGTAACCGGTAACCGTGGGTCAACTGCCGGATCTGCCGGGTTATCGGGCGGGCATCGGTCAGAAATCTGACCCAAGTCGACCCGTTGTGCCGGTGGTGCGCGGTGGTTAAGCTTCTCTTGCGCGCCCCAATCGCCCGCTTCCCCCGTGGCAGGCGATCGGGGCGCGCACCTATGTCGACCGGGCCCGCACGTGCAAACGTGCGGGCCCGCTGTCGTTTTCCCGCCGCTCCCCGACGGCCGCCGTCCGGCGCCGTCGCGCGGATCAGATCCAGCGGCCGTCCAGCCACATCCGCGCCGACCAGTCCGCGTACGGCAGCAGCTGTCCGACGAAGATCGGATAGAAGTACGCGAAGCAGAGCGCGACCAGCAGCACGTACGCGCCCGCCACCACACCGCCGATCAGGCGGCGGTCGTAGCCGGTGTCACCGGTGGCGGGCGCCCGGGCCTCGCCGGTGCCGGCGGCCGGCGCGGGGGAGACGATCGCGCCGAGCACGTAGACCACCGCCAGCACCAGGAAGGGCAGCGCCGGGGCGGCGTAGAAGGAGAACATCGTCCGGCCGTCCAGGGCGAACCAGAACCAGGGCAGCAGACCGGCCGCCACGCTGAGCAGGATCGCCCCGGCCCGCCAGTCGCGCCGGGCCGCGCCGAGCCAGGCCAGCCCCACCAGGGCCGGCAGGAACGACCACCAGAGCAGCGGCGTGCCCAGCAGGAGGATCTCCGAGGCGCAGCTCGGCGCCCCGCAGGCGCCCTCGCCGGTCCAGTAGAACGCCACCGGGCGGCCGAGCAGCAGCCACTGCCACGGCCAGGACTGGTACTTGTGCGGGGTCTCCAGCCCGGTGTGGAAGCCGTAGGCCGCCTTGTGGTACTCGAACAGGTTGATCAGCGGCCCGATGACCGGGGCGTCGCTGAGCGGGGCGCCGGGGTAGTTCGTGGCGAGCCGGTAGTAGCCCTCGTCGCCGAGCAGCCAGCCGGACCAGGTGGCGACGTAGGTGACCAGCAGCAACCCACCGGCCGCCACCAGCCACGCCGTCTCGTCGAGCAGGGTGTCCCGCCACGGCCGGCGTACCCCGGCCGACCGGCGCACCCCGACCTCCCAGAAGAGCACCAGCAGCGCGAACGCCGGCACGAAGTAGAGCGCGCTCCACTTCACCGCGCAGGCACAACCGAGCAGCACCCCGGCGGCCAGCCGCCACCACGGCCAGCTCCGCCAGCCGCCCGCCGGCCGCCCGGCCCGGCCCGGCTGGGCCGGATCCAGCCCGGCGTCCAGCGCCCGCGCCCAGCGCCGGCGTCGCGCGTCCCGGTCGAGCACCAGCGCGCCGAACGCCGCCAGCACGAAGAAGAGCAGGAAGATGTCGAGCAGCGCCGTGCGGGAGAGCACCAGGTGGAACCCGTCCAGGGCGAGCAGCAGGCCGGCGGCGCACCCGAGCGCGGTGGAGCGGAACAGCCGTCGGCCGATGCGTACCAGCAGGAGCACCGAGAGGGTGCCCACGACGGCCGCCGAGAACCGCCAGCCGAACTCCGGCGCGGTGGTGACCAGGTGCCCCGGCACCGAGATGCGGCCCTCGGCGTCCTGGTAGCCGAAGGCCCACTCGCCGAGCCCGATGAGCCACTTGCCCAGCGGCGGGTGCACCACGTACGACGCGTTGCCGTCCTTGTAGTTCCACTCGACGCCGCGGTCGATCAGGCCGTACGCGTCGCGGGCGTAGTAGACCTCGTCGAAGATCTTGCCGCCGGGGCCGGAGAGGCCGACGAAGCGCAGGATGCCGGCGATCAGCACCACCGCGCCGGTGGCCAGCCACGACCACCCGTCGAGGCGGGCCTCGACGGTGGCCAGCCGCCGACGGATGACGCCGGGCATCCCGCTGCCGCCGCCCGGGGGCACGGCGGCGCTCGCCTCGGCCGACCCTTCGTCGGCCGACCCGTCCGGCCCCGCCTGGCCCGCGCTCGCGCTCTGCGCTGTCGACGCACTCGTCACCCGGCGATCGTAGGCTGCGAAGGTGGCCGGTGGCGCCCGTCGTCTCCGATACCGGAACCGCTGAAGATTCAGGAGCACAACCTGTGGGTGATATGTCGGATGTCGGGCGACTGGTCCTGCTCGGCGCGCCGCTCGGCAACCCGGCCGACGCCTCCGCCCGATTCCGGGAGGTTTTGGCCACCGCCGACGTGGTCGCCGCCGAGGACACCCGCCGGCTGACCCGGCTGGCCCGGGACCTCGACGTCACCATCCCCGGCCGGATCGTCTCGTACTTCGAGGGCAACGAGGAGCGGCGCACCCCGGAGCTGGTCGAGGTGATCCAGGCCGGCTACCTCGTCGCGCTGGTGACCGACGGCGGCATGCCGAGCGTCTCCGACCCGGGCTACCGGCTGGTCCGGGCCGCGCTCGACGTCGGGGCACCGGTCACGGCGGCACCCGGCCCGAGCGCCGTCACCACCGCCCTCGCCCTCTCCGGGCTGCCCTGCGACCGGTTCTGCTTCGAGGGGTTCCTGCCCCGCTCGCCCGGCGCCCGGCGGTCCCGGCTGCGGGCTCTCGCCGCCGAGGAGCGCACCCTGGTCCTCTTCGAGGCGCCGCACCGGGTCACCGCGGCGCTGGCCGACCTGGCCGACGCGTTCGGCGCCGACCGGCCGGCCGCGCTCTGCCGTGAGCTCACCAAGACGTACGAGGAGGTGCTCCGCCGTCCGCTCGGCGAGCTGGCCCGGTGGGCTGCCGAGGGCGAGCCCCGGGGTGAGATCACGCTGGTGGTGGCGGGCGCCCTGGCGACTCCGCCGGAGCGCCCCGACGACGACACGCTGCGCGCCGCGGTGGCCGACCGGGAGGCCGCCGGGCTCTCCCGCCGCGATGCGATCAGTGACGTCGCCACCAGCTACGGCCTGCGCCGGCGGGACGTCTACGCCGTCGTGCACAGCTGAGCGGGCTCCCGGGTCACCAGGCGGCGACGAGGAAGCCCAGCGCGATCAGTCCGGGCCCGGCGAAGGAGACGCCGATCGCCCAGCGCCGGGCCCGTCGCCCGGTCAGCATCGTGGAACCGGTCCACCGGGCGATCCCGGCGCCGCAGCCGGCCACCGCCAGCAGACCGAGCACCCAGCGCAGGTGCCGGGCGATCCCGGTGTCGACGTAGGCGGTCCCGCCGTGCGGCCCGGTCATCCTGGCCGGCAGCGTCGTGCCGGTCGCGGTCCGCTCGGCCGGCACCCCGCTGACCCGTACCCCGTGCGCGACGAAGCGCCCGGCCTCGGCGGCGAAGATTCCGCGGCAGCGCTGGGTGAGCCCGCCGCCGGTGCAGTCGCCGATCACCACCGTGCCGCTCGTGCTGTGGCCCACCGCGACCCAGAGCGGGCCGGCGCTGACCCAGGCGAAGAAGGCGGCGAGCAGGCTCAGCGCCAGCAGCACGGCGAGGCCGCGCAGCGGGTCGGGCGGATGGATCGCGGCTCTGGTCCGCCGGCGCCGGACCCGGCCGTCCCGGGTCTCCCGGTCCGGCTGGCGCGTCTCCTCCCGGATCGGGGTGCCGTCCCAGTGCACCTCCTCGATCGGTGCCCAGTCCGCTGAGTCGGCGTCGTCCGGCGCGCCGCTCGCCCCCGTTCGGGCGACCCGCCGCCAGCGCTTCGGCTGTCGTACCGGCACCCGGCGCGGCACCGCGTCCACCGGCGCCCCGGTGGTCGGTTCCAGCTCGACCGAGGCCTCGGGCTGGTCGGCCGTGGTCTGCGGTGCCCGGGCCCGCCGGGATGCCCCCCGCTGGTGCGGGCGCGCCGGGTCGGACCGGTCCGGCCCGCCCGCCCGGGTGCCCTCGGTCGGGGCCGGGTCGCTCTCGGCGGGCGCCGGAGCCGGGCCAACGTCGGTGGGCGTCGGGCCAACGTCGGTGGGCGCCGGGCCGGCGCGCGGCGGACCGGGCCGGATCGGGGTGGGCATCGGGCGAGGGCGGGTCGGGCTCGGCGGCGGTGGCGCGGGGGTCGGCACCGACGGGCCCGGCCCGGGCGCACCGGCCGGCGGCGCACCGGCCGGCGGCGCGCCGGCCTGCGCCGGTGCGGTGGTGGTCTGCGCCGCTGTGGTGGTGGCCTGGGCCGGTGTGGTGGTGGCCCGCGCCGCGCGCGTGGCCCGCTTCGAGATCTTCGGCTGCGCCGGTGCGGCTGGCCGGTCCGACGGTGCGCCCGCCTGGGCCGGCGGTGCCGGTGGCCGGGCCGGCGGTGCGGCTGACCGGGCCGGCGGTGCGGCGTCGGCGCCGGGCACCGGGCGGGGCTGTGGGGCGACCGTCGCCGCCCGGCCCGACCGGGCACGGGGCGGATCACCCGGGCGGGCGTCGGCGGGCTCCGAGCCGCCGGTGCTTGGGCCGCCGCCCGCTGACGTCCCCGCACCGGCTGTCGAGCCGTCCGGGGTCGCCCCGCCGCCCGCCGTGTCGGGCGGGTCGGAACTCTCGGCGACCGTCGCCCCCGAAGGGCGGTCGTCCTGCTTCCGGGCCGCTCGTCTGCCAGTCACGACGTTCATTGCACACCGGAGCCGGGGGAGGATCGGGCAGCTCAGCCGCGTGTCGGCGACAAATCGGACCAAAAGCCGAGGGGGTTCCACCGGTCCGCCGACCCGGCGACGCCCCCGGCACCCCTATTGGTTCGCGGCTTGCCGTAGCGGGTCACTAGGCTTGCTGGTCATGAGTCACGTTCTCGCGGCGGTTGCCTGGCCGTACGCCAACGGCCCGCGCCACATCGGCCACGTCTCCGGTTTCGGCGTTCCCTCCGACGTCTTCAGCCGGTACATGCGGATGGCCGGCCACGACGTGCTCATGGTCTCCGGCACCGACGAGCACGGCACCCCCATCCAGGTGCAGGCCGACGCCGAGGGGGTCACCCCCCGCGAGCTGGCCGACCGGTACAACCGGGTGATCGTCGAGGACCTGCACGGGCTCGGCCTCTCCTACGACCTGTTCACCCGCACCACCACCCGCAACCACTACGCCGTGGTGCAGGAGCTGTTCGAGGGGATGTACCGCAACGGCTACATCGTGCCCAAGACCACCATGGGCGCGATCTCCCCGTCCACCGGCCGCACCCTGCCCGACCGTTACATCGAGGGCACCTGCCCGATCTGCGGCTACGGCAGCGCGCGCGGCGACCAGTGCGACAACTGCGGCAACCAGCTCGACCCGATCGACCTGATCAACCCGAAGTCCAAGATCAACGGCGAGACGCCGGAGTTCGTGGAGACCGAGCACTTCTTCCTGGACCTGCCCGCCCTCGCCGACGTGCTGCGGCAGTGGCTCGACGGCCGGGAGGGCTGGCGGCCCAACGTGCTCCGCTTCTCCCGGAACCTCCTCGACGACCTGCAGCCCCGGGCGATCACCCGGGACCTCGAGTGGGGTGTGCCGATCCCGCTGGACGGCTGGCGCGACCGGTCCGACAAGCGGATCTACGTCTGGTTCGACGCGGTGATCGGCTACCTGTCCGCCTCGATCGAGTGGGCCCGCCGCTCCGGCGACCCGGAGGCGTGGCGCAGGTGGTGGTCCACCGACGGGGAGGGCAAGGACGCCCGGACGTACTACTTCATGGGCAAGGACAACATCGTCTTCCACTCGGTGATCTGGCCGGCGCTGCTGGCCGGCTACTCCGGCGAGGGGTCGCGCGACGGCGAGCCGGGCGAGCTGGGCCGGCTGAACCTGCCCACCGAGGTGGTCTCCAGCGAATACCTCACCATGGAGGGGCGGAAGTTCTCCTCGTCCCGCCGGGTGGTCATCTACGTCCGCGACTTCCTGGAGCGCTACGACGCCGACGCGCTGCGCTACTTCATCGCCGCGGCCGGTCCGGAGAGCAACGACACCGACTTCACCTGGGCCGAGTTCCTCCGCCGCAACAACGACGAGCTGGTCGCGGGCTGGGGCAACCTGGTCAACCGGTCCATCTCGATGGCGGCGAAGAACTTCGGCGCGATCCCGCCGGTCGACCCGGCCGGGCTCACCGAGGCCGACGAGGCGCTGCTCGCCACCGCCCGGGCCGGCTTCACGACGGTGGGCGACCTGATCGGCCGGCACCGGCAGAAGCAGGCGATCGGTGAGGCGATGAAGGTGGTCGCCGAGGCCAACAGGTACCTCTCCGAGCAGGCCCCGTGGAAGCTCAAGGACGAGGCCGACAAGCCCCGGATGGGCACCATCCTGCACGTCGCCCTCCAGGTGGTTAGCGACGCCAACACGCTGCTCACCCCGTTCCTGCCGCACTCCGCGCAGCGGGTCCACGAGCTGCTCGGCGGCACCGGCGTACACGCGCCGATGCCGTCGATCATGGAGGTCGAGGACCTCGACGGCGGTCCCGGGTACCCGGTGCTGACCGGCGACTACACGCAGGGCGCGCGCTGGGAGTCCGTACCCCTGGTGGTGGGCCGGGCGCTCGCCGCGCCCAAGCCGGTGTTCCGCAAGCTCGACCCGTCCATCGTGGACGAGGAGCTGGCCCGGCTGGCCGGCTGAACCGGTACGACGAAGCGGCCCCGGGGCATCCCCGGGGCCGCGACCTTTCTCGGCCGGCCGCGTGGCCGACGGACCACCCGTCCGGCGCCCGCACCGGGCGCCGGACGGGAGTCGGCGTCAGGCGCGGGCCATCGAAGGCGCGCCGATGAAGTCCATGATCGCCTTGTTGACCTCGGTGGGGTGCGTCCACGGAATGCCGTGCGGCGCGCCCTTCAGGGTGACCAACTGGCTGCCGGCGAGCATCGGCTGCAGCCGCTGCCCGGTCTTCG
The DNA here is from genome assembly GCF_044456245.1 of Micromonospora sp. NPDC051006. Taxonomy (NCBI): domain Bacteria; kingdom Bacillati; phylum Actinomycetota; class Actinomycetes; order Micromonosporales; family Micromonosporaceae; genus Micromonospora; species Micromonospora sp. NPDC051006. The sequence continues at coordinate 151,548 of NZ_JBITFP010000012.1, read as the reverse complement.
CATACGGCAGCACGTTGTCCTTGTCGCCCTGCACGATCAGCACCGGCACGTCGATCTGCGGCAGGTCACCCCGGAAGTCGCTCAGCCAGGCGTCCACGGAGTCGTGGGTGCCCTTCGCCGAGGCGCGTGCGCCGATCTCCCAGTGCGCCCGGTACGCCTCCTCGCTGACCCACTTGCCCTTGTTCTCGCTGTAGTTGAAGAAGGCATCGCAGAACTGGGTGAGGTAGGCGAACCGATCTTGGATGATCGCCTGCTGGAAGCCGTCGAAGAGGCTCTTCGGAACGCCCTCCGGGTTGTCCGCGGTCTGCAGCAGGAACGGCGCCAGCGGGGACAGCAGCACCGCCTGGCTCACCCGCTCCGAGCCGTACGCGCCGAGGTAGCGGGTCACCTCGCCGGTGCCCATGGAGTGGCCGACCAGGACCGCGTTGCGCAGGTCCAGCTCGGTCATCAGGACGTCCAGGTCGGCGGCGAAGGTGTCGTAGTCGTACCCCATGGTCGGCTGCGCCGAGTTGCCGTAACCGCGACGATCGTAGGTGATCACCCGATATCCAGCGTTGAGCAGCGGAATGGCTTCCTTCTCCCAGGTCGCCCCGTTGAACGGGAAGCCGTGGATCAGGACGATCGGCTGACCGGAGCCGTGATCCTCGTAGTACAGGTCGATGGGCGCGGAGTTTTCCGTACCCACGGTGATGAACGGCATGCTCTTCTCCTGATGTCGGGCTCGGTTGTCTCCTCGCCCGGCGCATTCCCGTCCCAACCGTTGATATGCGGCACCGGCCGGTCGCCGCCGTTCCGCCGACCGCCGCCTACAACGTGTACGGAAGGTCCGTGACCTGGTCGTCCGTCACCTCTGCCCCCGGTGCCCACGTCTCGTAGACGCCCCGGTCGTGGCACTGGGCAGCGGTGGTCGCGACCGTCTCGGGATCGGGCCGGCACAGCCGCAGCCGCAGCCAGCCCGCCTCCTCGCGCAGCACCAGGCAGGGCACCCCGCGCCAGTGCGCGTAGCGCAGCCGGCGGGCCACCGTCTCGACCGGGTAGCGGGCCGCCCGGGTCATCGCCAGCACCCGGAAACCGCCGGGCAGGTCGGCGACCGCCTCGTACTCGCTGCCGGCGTACGCCCCCACCAGCTGGGTGGAGCGCGGCGCGTCGCCGGTCGGCACGTACTCCTGGTCGGGAGAGAGGCCGGGCACCGCGGCGAGCAGATGCCGCCACTGCGGTCCGACCATCCGCAGCCAGCCCCGCTGCTCCGCCTGGTAGCTGTAGAGCACCACCTCCACCCCCTCCGCCGGATAGGCGAGCAGGGTGGCGTTCGCCGGCATCGGCAGGTCGGCGAAGTCCCGGGTGACGAACTCCGGGATCAGTTGGCTGTTGCTGGGTACGAAGCCGGTGCCCAGCACCGGCGCGCCCAGCCGGTCCCGGGGCGGCAACGTGCTCAGCCCCCGGTGCGCCTCGCCCACCGGCACGTCGTAGTCGCCCGGGTCGGAGGCCCGCCAGCGCAGCGCGTACGCCACGTCCAGGCCGTCCCGGCTCACCTCGCCGTCGGTCCGCAGCAGCGTCGTGGCCGCCGGCGTACGCAGGTGCGCGACGTCGTGCTCCCGGTAGCAGAAGCCGTGCGGCAGCCAACCGCGCACGTACCCGGCGAGCTGGCGCGGGGAGAGCACCTTCACCATTCGGGTGCCCCGCCGGATCACCGCCGAGCTGCGCGCCGCGGTGAGCATCGGGTCGCCGGCCGCGTCCGGCCGCTGGCTGAGCTGGTGCAGCTGCGCCCAGCCCCGCTCCCGGTGCGCCGGCATCATCACTGGGGTGTCCGGATCCTCGGCCGGTTCCGCTGCGCCGTGCACCGCGGTCACCTCGGTGACGTGCACGAAGCGGCGCCAGGGCAGGGCCGAGCCGGTTCGGGGCGCCCACTCGAAACCGGCCACCTCGTCGGCGCTGAACAGCTCGTACGCGGCGCCCCGGGCGATCTCCTCCGCCGGGTAGACGCCGCCGCCGTACGCCACCCGCAGCCCGGTCCGCTCGCCGGCATCGCCGCTGGCCTGAGGAGTGACGCTCATGCCGGCCTGCCGGCTCGCTCGCTCACCTGGCGACCGTAGAGTCGCCCTGAGTAGTCAAGGTGAACTGCGGGTGACGGGCAGGTGGACCGGCCAGTGTGTGATCCTTTGGTGGATGACCGAGCCAACCGAACAGATGACCGGGCCCGCTGAATCGCGCCGCGCCCGGGCGGCCCGGCGGGCCGGCGAGTTCCCGCCCGCGCCCGAGCCGCTGCCCCGCCCGGTGCTCGACAGCCACACCCACCTGGACATCACGGTCAGCGAGGCCGGCGTCCCCGGCGGCGGTTCCGCCGACGACCCGGTCGCGGCGGCCGTCGCGGTCGCCGCGCAGGTCGGGGTCGACCGGCTGGTGCAGGTCGGGGTGGACGTCGCCTCGTCGCGCTGGGGTGCCGAGACCGCCGAGAAGTACCCGGCGGTGCTGGCCACCGTGGCGCTGCACCCGAACGAGGCCCCCCGCCTGCCCGACCTCGACGAGGCGCTGCGCGAGATCGAGGCGCTCGCCGCCCGGGACCGGGTCCGCGGCATCGGCGAGACCGGCATGGACTTCTTCCGCACCGGCGACGAGGGGCGCGCCGCCCAGGAGGCGAGCTTCCGGGCCCACATCGCCATCGCCAAGCGGTACCGCAAGGCGCTGGTCATCCACGACCGGGACGCGCACGCCGACGTGCTGCGCATCCTCGACGACGAGGGCGCGCCGGAGACCGTGGTGCTGCACTGCTTCTCCGGCGACGCCGACTTCGCCGCCGAGTGCGTACGTCGGGGCCACCTGCTCAGCTTCGCCGGCACGGTCACCTTCGGCAGCGCCGCCGCGCTACGCGAGGCCGCCGCGCTGACCCCGCTCGACCAGATCCTGGTGGAGACCGACGCGCCCTATCTCACCCCGATGCCGCACCGGGGGCGGCCCAACGCGTCGTACCTCATCCCGTTGACCGTCCGGTCGCTCGCCGCCACCACCGGCGCGGACCTCGACGAACTCTGCGCCGCCATCTCCGCCACCGGCGAGCGGGTCTTCGGGCCGTGGTGACCGGCCTGACCCGGCGTGGACCGGGCCCGGGGTGCGCGCGAGGTCTGCCGGTCGGCCGGCCTACGCTGCTGCCATGACCGGTCTCCTCGGCCCGGCGGAGATCCGGGAGCTGGCCGCCCGGCTGGGCGTCGCGCCCACCAAGAAGCTCGGCCAGAACTTCGTGCACGACCCGAACACGGTGCGGCGGATCGTGACCACGGCCGGGCTCACCCCGGACGACGTGGCGGTGGAGGTCGGCCCCGGGCTCGGCTCGCTCACCCTGGCCCTGCTGCCGGTCGCCGCGCACGTGCACGCCGTGGAGATCGACCCGGTGCTCGCCGGGGCGCTGCCGGAGACCGCGGCCCGGCACGCCGGCCCGGACGCCGACCGGCTCACCGTGCACCGCGCCGACGCGCTGCGGATCACCGCCGCCCAGCTCGGCGACCCCACCCCGACCGCGCTGGTCGCCAACCTGCCGTACAACGTCGCCGTGCCGGTGGTGCTGCACCTGCTCGCCGAGCTGCCCAGCCTGCGGCACGGCCTGGTGATGGTGCAGAAGGAGGTCGCCGACCGGCTGGTCGCCGGCCCCGGCTCGAAGGTGTACGGCATCCCATCGGTCAAGCTCGCCTGGTACGCCCGGTCCCGGGCCGCCGGCAAGGTGCCGCCGAACGTCTTCTGGCCGGTGCCGAACGTCGACTCCGGCCTGGTCGCCTTCACCCGGCGGGAACCGCCCCGCCCCGAGGTTCCCCGGGAGCGGGTCTTCTCGGTGGTGGACGCGGCATTCGCCCAGCGCCGCAAGACCCTCCGGGCGGCCCTTGCCGGCTGGGCGGGCGGCGCGGACCGGGCCGCCGCCGCGCTCGTCGCGGCCGGTGTGGACCCGGGTGCCCGCGGCGAGTCGTTGACCGTCGAGCAGTTCGCCGCGATCGCCGCGTCGGCTCCGGCCGCCGCGCCCAGCGGGCAGTAGGCTGGCGCGGTGCCCGCCGAGGACGCGCAGCATCCGCTGCCCGTGTACGCGTACGACCTGGTCGGGGGTCGGCAGGGGCCGGCCGCCGACGCCGCCGAGGAGCTGATCGTGGAGAAGCCGTTCGACATCCGCCTGCGGCTGTGGGACGTCACCCCGTGACCGAGGCCTGGCGACCGGACGACGAGCGGCGCGGGGCCAGCGGCCCGGTGAAGGTCCGGGTGCCCGCCAAGGTCAACCTGCACCTCGGGGTGGGGCCGCTGCGCCGCGACGGCTACCACGAGCTGAACACCGTCTACCACGCCATCTCCATCCACGACGAGCTCACGGCCCGCCGGGGCGACACCCTCACGCTGACCATGGAGGGCGAGGGCGCCGGGGAGTTGGCCCTGGACGACTCCAACCTGGTGATCCGGGCCGCGCACGCGCTCGCCGGTTACGCAGGCGTGCTCCCGCACGCCCGGCTGCACCTGCGCAAGCAGATCCCGCTCGCCGGCGGGCTGGCCGGTGGCAGCGCTGACGCGGCCGCCGCCCTGGTCGCCTGCGACGCGCTGTGGGGCACCGGGCTCTCCCGCGACGAGCTGGCCGGCATCGCCGCCGACCTCGGCTCGGACGTGCCGTTCCTCATCCACGGCGGCACCGCACTCGGCACCGGGCGGGGCGAGGCGGTCAGCCCGGTGCTGGCCCGCCCCACCTCCTGGCACTGGGTGGTCGGCATCGCCGACGGCGGTCTCTCCACCCCGGCCGCCTACGCCGAACTCGACCGGCTCCGCGAGGCCGGCACCGCCGGACCGCCGCTGGGCAGCACCGACCGGTTGCTCGCCGCGTTGCGGCAGCGCGATCCGCGGGTGCTCGCCGCCGCCCTCGGCAACGACCTGCAGGACGCTGCGCTCGCCATGCGTCCCGCGCTCGCCGACACCCTGAAGGCCGGCGAGGCGGCCGGCGCGCTGGCCGGCCTCGTCTCCGGCTCCGGGCCGACCTGCGTCTTCCTCGCCGCCGACGAGGCGCACGCCGGGCGGATCGCCGCCGAGCTCACCGCGGCCGAGGTGTGCCGCGAGGTCCGGGTCGCCCACGGGCCGATGGCGGGCGCCCGGGTCGTCTGAGGCTCCGCCGGTGCCGATCGGCGGTGTGCCGAGGCGGGCAGGATCCTCACCAGGCTCCGCGACGCGGTCGACCCTCGCCCGCGGCGGCGTGGTCGGTCCGGCCATGGCCGGGGCGGGCTTCCGCCGGCTCGGGGCGCCGCCACGACGCCGACCCGGACAGCGGACACCCGGGCGGCGGCCGTGCCGGCGCGCGGGGCGTCCGCGTACGCTGGGAGGCCAGGCGTCCCGTGCCAGCCGGCACCGGGACGCTTTGATCATGGAAGGTAGGTCGTGGCCAACATCGTCAACCTGGACCGCGTGTCCAAGGGCTACGGGGCCGCCGGGCCGCTGCTCACCGACGTCTCGCTCGGCCTCGACGACGCCGACCGGATCGGCGTCGTCGGCCTCAACGGCGCCGGTAAGTCGACCCTGCTCCGGCTGCTCACCCGCACCGAGGAGCCGGACGACGGCCGCGTCACGCACCGCCGGGACCTGCGGGTCGCCTGGCTGCCGCAGAACCTCACCCTCGCCCCGGACGCCACCGTCCGGGACGTGGTGCTCGGCACCGAGTGGCTCGACGAGAGCATGGGCGCCGAGCACGAGTGGGCCGGCGACGCGGGGGTGCGGGCCATCCTCGACGGCCTCGGCATGCCCCACCTCGGCCTCGATCAGCCGGTCGGCCCGATGTCCGGCGGCGAGCGCCGCCGGGTGGCTCTCGCCGCGCTGCTGGTCCGCGACTCCGACCTGCTCATCCTCGACGAGCCCACGAACCACCTCGACGTGGGCGGCGTGGACTGGCTGGCCCGGCACCTGCTCGGTCGCAAGGGCGCGCTCGTCGTGGTCACCCACGACCGCTGGTTCCTCGACGCCGTCTGCACCACCACCTGGGAGGTCGCCGACCAGACCGTCCGGGCGTACGAGGGGGGCTTCGCCGCCTGGACGCTCGCCCGGGTCGAGCGCGAGCGGGTCGCCGCGGCCACCGAGGCCCGCCGGCAGAACCTGCTCCGCAAGGAGATCGCCTGGCTGCGGCGGGGCCCGCCGGCCCGGACCTCCAAGCCGCGGTTCCGCATCGACGCGGCCAACGCGCTGATCGCCGACGTGCCGCCGGCGCGGGACACCATGTCGCTGCAACGGCTCGCCACCGCCCGGCTCGGCAAGCAGGTGTACGACCTGGAGCAGGTCACCCTGCACGCCGGCCCGAAGGAGATCCTGCACGACGTCAGCTGGCAGGTCGGCCCCGGCGATCGGATCGCCATCCTGGGCGCCAACGGCGCCGGCAAGACCACCCTGCTGCGGATGCTCGCCGGCGTCACCCATTCGCACGGCGGCCGGTTCGTCACCGGCTCCACCGTGCGGCCCGCGTTCCTCTCCCAGGAACTGGCCGAGCTGCCCGGCCAGCTGCGCGTGCTGGAGGCGGTCGAGGAGGTGGCCCGGCGGGTGCAGCTCGGCGACCGGGAGATCTCGGCCGCCCAGCTCGCCGAGGTCTTCGGCTTCGACGACCGGCGGCTCTGGACCCCGGTCAGCGACCTCTCCGGTGGCGAGCGCCGCCGGCTGCAGATGCTCCGGCTGCTCGCCGCTGAGCCGAACGTGCTCCTCTTCGACGAGCCCACCAACGACCTGGACACCGACACCCTCGCCGCGCTCGAGGATCTGCTCGACTCGTGGCCCGGCACGGTGATCGTGGCCAGCCACGACCGCTACCTGATCGAGCGGGTCACCGATTCCGTGTACGGCATGTTCGGTGACGGCCGGCTGGTGCATCTGCCCGGCGGGGTGGACGAGTACCTGAGCCGCGCCGCGTCCCGGCCCGGGTCCGCCCGCGCCGAAGCGGTCCCGGCGGCCTCGCCGGAGGCGCCGGCCCGTACCGGCATGTCCGCCGCCGAGGTGCGGCAGGCCCGCAAGGAACTGACCCGGCTGGAGCGGCAGATCAGCAAGTTGGACCAGCGTGAGGCGGCGTTGCTCGACCAGCTCGCCGCGAACGCCACCGACTACGCGCGGGTCGCCGAGCTGGACGGCCAGCTCAAGGACGTACGCGCCGAGCGGGAGCGCACCGAGGAGACGTGGCTGACCCTGGCCGAGGAGCTGCCGGCGGACTGACGGTTGCCGGGCTGGTCAGGCAGGGGGCCCGTGTGCGGCGTCACACCCCGACATGCGGGAGAATCGTCGGCGACCCTCACCCGAACGGCGTTGGAGACTCTGACATGGCCCACACCCCCGTCAACCACCCCGCGCGGCCGATCTACCGGGCGATCGGCGGGCTGACCGGTCTGTACCTGGTGGTCTTCGGTGTGCTCGGCAGCATCGCGAGCGCTGGCGGCGAGTTCTTCGCCCAGGACGACACCCAGATCCTTGGTCAGGGGACGAATCTCGGCTTCTCGCTGCTCAGCGTCCTGCTCGGCCTGATCGTGCTGGCCGGCACCGCGCTCGGCCGCAACGTCGACGTGGTGATCAACCAGTGGCTGGCGTACCTCCTCATGGTGGTCAGCCTCGGCGGGCTCGCCTTCATCCGGACCGACGCGAACATCTTCAACTTCAGCATCGCCACGGTCATCGTGGTCATGACGGTCGGTCTGGTCCTGCTGATGGTCGGCATGTACGGCAAGGTCGGCACCGACGACGAGAAGGAGGCCTGGCAGAAGGCTCGCCTGGTGCTCTGAGCTCGTCGATCGCGCTCCGGTTTCGCCGGGGTCCGAGCTGTGCCTCCGGTGGTCGTCCCCGACCACCGGCCACTCGGGCTCCGGCGAAACCCGTTTGCCGCACATCCTCCACGGATTCGGGTGACAATCCTCCGGAAAAGGTCATCTCGGGCGGAGGAGGGCACCATGCCGCACTTTCCGGTGAACCATCCGGCGCGGCCGATCTACCGGATCCTCTCCGGGCTCATCGGGCTCTACATCCTGGTCTTCGGCGTCTGGGGGGTCGCGGAGACCGCCGGGAGCCCGCTCTTCGGTCGCGACAGCCACTGGGTGCTCGGTCTGCGCACCAACCTGGCGTTCTCGCTGGCCTCGGTGGTGTTCGGCGTCGTCCTGTTGGTCGGCGCCTCGCGACGTAGCAACCTCGGCCACTACATGAATCTGACCGCCGGGACGATCTTCCTGGTCACCAGCATCCTGATGATGTCCGTGCTGCAGACCGAGGCGAACTTCCTGAACTTCTCGATGTCGACGGTCATCGTCTCGATGCTCTTCGGCCTGGTGCTGCTCGGCACCGGCCTCTACGACAAGGTCGGCCCGCCGGAGCATGCCGAGGCGGAGCGGAACAACCGCAAGCACCCGGTCTCCGAGGCGCACACCCGCTGACCCGCTGGGCTCAGCGCGGCCGGGAGGTGATCAGCCCCGGCTTCGACTCCAGGTGGGACAGTCCGTTCCAGGCCAGGTTGACCAGGTGCGCCGCCACCGTCTCCTTGCGCGGCTTGCGGACCTCCAGCCACCACCGGCCGGTCAACGCCACCATGCCGACCAGCGCCTGGGCGTAGAGCTCGGCGAGCTTCGGGTCGTAGCCGCGGCTCTTGTACTCCGCGCCAAGGATGTGTTCGACCTGGTGGGCGATGTCGTTGAGCACGCTGCTGAAGTTGCCCGTCGCCGACATCAGCGGCGACTCGCGGACCAGCACCCGGAAGCCGCTGGTCTCCTCCTCGATGTAGCCCAGCAGGGCCATCGCGGCCTGCTCCAGCAACTCCCGCGGGTGGCCGGCGGTCAGCGCCGTGGTGATCCGGTCCAGCAGCGCCCGGACCTCCCGGTCCACCACCACCGCGTAGAGCCCCTCCTTGCCGCCGAAGTGCTCGTAGACCACCGGCTTGGAGACCTTTGCCCGGGCCGCCACCTCCTCGATGGAGGTGGCGTCGAACCCGCGCTCGGCGAAGAGTTGCCGACCGATCAAAATCAGTTGCTCGCGGCGCTGGGCCGCCGGCATGCGTACCCGCGAGGCGCGCTTGCCGCCCGCCGCGGGTACCGCCCGTCGTTGGCCCGTGCCACTGTCATTGCCTGGGACATCCGGCATCTCGTCACCTCGCTGGCGCTCGGTGACGCCCTGCCGTGGGATGGTGTCTCCGCTGTGCCCGCTCACGTCGCCGCCTCACTGGCGTTCGGTCGGACGGCGCTGTCGCGCCACCCGACCGTGTCCGCCGCGGGCCCGGCCCCTGTACCGCCGGACCCTCCGGCGCGCCCCCCGCCTGGTTCGGTCACCTGGCCATACTGCCAGGTAACCTCCAGCGCCATCGCCCGGATTACCTGGCCGCCGGCTCGACCATCTTCGCCGCGACCCGCTCCGGCTTCGGCCAGCGGACGTCGTACGCCGAGCCGATCTTCTCGAAGAACCAGATCACCCGGGCCGAGATGTCCACCTGGCCGCGCAGCACGCCGTGCCGGGCCGAGGTCGGGTCGGCGTGGTGCAGGTTGTGCCAGCTCTCGCCGAAGGACAGGATCGCCAGCGGCCAGAAGTTGGCCGCCCGGTCGCCCTGGCGCATGACGAACGGGCGCTCGCCGTAGACATGGCAGACCGAGTTGATCGACCAGGTCACGTGGTGCAGCAGCGCGATGCGGACCAGGCCGCCCCAGAAGAGCGCGGTCAGCGCACCCTGCCAGGACCAGGTCAGCAGGCCGCCCATCAGCGCCGGGCCGAGCACCGAGGCTGCCACCAGCGCCGGGAAGAGCTTGGCGACCCGGCTGATGTCCTTGTCGGCCATCAGATCCGGCGCGAAGCGCTCCCGGTTGGAGAGTTCCCTGCCGAAGAGCCAGCCCACGTGCGCGTGGAACAGGCCACGGGTCAGGCCCCAGACGCTCTCGCCGAACCGCCACGGCGAGTGCGGGTCGCCCTCCAGATCGGAGAAGGCGTGGTGGCGGCGGTGGTCGGCGACCCACTGGATGATGTCGCCCTGTGCCGCGAACGAGCCGGAGACCGCCAGCGCGACCCGCAGCCAGCGCTTGGCCTTGAACGAGCCGTGGGTGAAGTAGCGGTGGTAGCCGACCGTGATGCCGAGCCCCGAGATCACGTACCAGAAACCGGCGATGCCGACGTCGGTCCAGCTCAGCCAGCCACCCCAGGCCATCGGGATGGCGGCGATCAGGGCCACGAAGGGGATCACCACGAACGCCCAGAGGGCGACCAGGATGCCGGGTGACTGAGAGCCTTCGGTGAGCGGCTTTGGTCCGGGAGCCTTGGGTTCGAGCAGAGCGGTCGTCATGGCACCTCGCAGGAAGAGGGGAAGGGGAAGATCAACGAAGCTACGCCTACGTCACCGTAACTTACGGGACCGTAGATCGCACGGGGAAGTTCGCGAAGCAGCTTCGTCGTACCCGGCTAGCCCGCGGCTGAGCTGCGTAAACCCGTTCCGCACGGATGAGATCGGCGGCGCCGCCGAAACGCTGTCCGCCCGGGGTGCGGGACGCGGAGGGATCATGGTGGGAATGAGCGATGGCGCCGCCGGGCCGGGACGCTAAGGTGTAGCGGCGGGGCGACCCAGACCCGCGGGCGGCAGACTTCTCGCGTCGCTGATCGGCCGTGGTGTAATTGGCAACACCCAAGATTTTGGCTCTTGAGTTTCAGGTTCGAATCCTGGCGGCCGAGCTTTCTCAGGACTTCCCGCGCACGGGGTATCGGACAATCCCCCCACACCCTCTGGTTAGCATGGCCGCGAGAGTGTCCGCCTGCCGACGGGAGCCCACGTCGTGTCCCAGCCTCACCCCCGCACCGTTGTCGTGCTCGCCGCCGGTGAGGGCAAGCGGATGAAGTCGGCGCTGCCCAAGGTGCTGCACCCGCTGCTCGGTCGTACGCTGCTCGGCCACGTGCTGAGCGCGGCGGGGCCGCTGGCCGCGGATCGCACCGTGGTGGTGGTCGGCCACGGCGCGGACCAGGTCCGCGCGCACCTCGCCGAGATCGCCCCGGACGCCACCGGAGTGCTCCAGGCCGAGCAGCTCGGCACCGGTCACGCGGTACGCATCGCGCTGGACGCCGTGCCGGACGCCACCGGCACCGTGATCGTGATCAACGGAGACGTGCCGCTGCTCCGCCCGGAGACGGTGAGCGCTCTCGTGCAGGCCCACGAGCAGGCCGGCGCGGCGGCCACGGTGCTCGCCGCGGAGGTGCCCGACCCGACCGGCCTCGGTCGGATCGTCCGGGCCGCCGACGGCCAGTTGGAGCAGATCGTCGAGGAGCGGGACGCCACCGCGACGCAACGCGCCATCCGGGAGATCAACGCCGGCATCTACGCGTTCGACGTGGCGCGGCTGCGCAACGCGCTGGGCAAGCTCTCCACCGACAACGACCAGGGCGAGGAGTACCTGACCGACGTCTTCGGCCTGCTCGGCTCGGCGGGCGAGCCGGTGACCGTGCACGTCGCGGCGGACCACGTGGAGACGCTGGGCTGCAACGACCGGGTCGAGCTGGCGGCGCTGCGCCGGCTGCTGCGTGACCGGATCAACGAGGGCTGGATGCGTACCGGGGTGAGCCTGCTCGACCCGGAGACCACCTGGATCGACGTGACCGTGGCACTGGACCGGGACGCCGTGATCGACCAGAACACCCAGCTGCGCGGCGGCACGGTGGTCGGCACCGGCGCGGTCGTCGGCCCGGACGTGACGCTGATCGACACGGTGGTCGGCGCCGGCGCGACCGTGCTGCGCAGCCACGCGGTGGGCGCCGAGGTCGGCCCGGGCGCCAGCGTGGGCCCGTACGCCTACCTGCGGCCGGACGCGCGGCTCGCCGAGAAGTCGAAGGTCGGCACGTTCGTCGAGGTGAAGAACTCCGAGGTCGGCCCGGGTGCGAAGGTGCCACACCTGTCGTACGTGGGCGACGCGACGATCGGGGCGAAGGCGAACATCGGCGCGGCGACGATCGTGGTGAACTACGACGGGGTGAACAAGAACCGGACCATCGTCGGCGAGGGGGCGTTCATCGGCTGCGACACCAGCCTGATCGCCCCGGTCGAGGTGGGCGCCGGGGCCTACGTGGCGGCCGGGAGCGCGATCACCCAGGACGTACCGCCGGGGGCGCTGGGCGTGACCCGGGCGTCGCAGCGCAACGTCGAGGGCTGGGTGGCTCGCAAGCGGCCGGGAACGGTCTCGGCGGCCGCGGCCGAGCGGGCCCTGCGGGCCGCCGAGGGTGCGCCGGACGGGGCACGGCTGGCAAGTGACAGTGAGGCAATCCACGGGGATGCCGAGACGGTGGGCGGTGCGTCCGCCACGGGAGATACTGCAACCGAATAGTCCCGGCCCACCACCACCGTGCAGTGCCGGGTCACACCGACCAACGGGAGCAGACGGGCCCATGGGCAGCATCGTCGCCGAAAACCGCAAGAGTCTGATGCTCTTCACCGGGCGTGGTTTTCCGGAGTTGGCCAAGGAGATCGGTGAGGTGCTCGGCGTCGCGCCGACGCCGGCCGACGCGTACGAGTTCGCCAACGGCGAGATCTTCGTACGGTTCAGGGACTCGGTGCGTGGTTCGGACGCCTTCGTGGTGCAGTCCGTCACGCACGGGGTGAACACCTGGGTCATGGAGACCCTGATCATGATCGACGCGCTGAAGCGCGGGTCGGCCAAGCGGATCACCGTGGTACTGCCGTTCTACCCGTACGCGCGGCAGGACAAGAAGCACCGCGGCCGGGAGCCGATCTCGGCCCGGCTGATCGCCGACCTGTTGAAGACGGCCGGGGCCAACCGCATCCTCACCGTCGACCTGCACACCGCGCAGATCCAGGGCTTCTTCGACGGCCCCGTCGACCACCTCTTCGCGATGGACATCCTCGCCGAGTACGTGGAGCACAAGTACGCCGGCCGGCCGATGACCGTGGTGGCACCCGATTCGGGCCGGGTGCGGGTGGCCGAGCGGTGGACCGACCGGCTCGGCGGCTGCCCGCTGGCGTTCATCCACAAGACCCGGGACCCGATGAAGCCGAACCAGGTGGTGGCGAACCGGGTCGTCGGCGACGTGGAGGGTCGGGTCTGCCTGATCGTCGACGACATGATCGACACCGGCGGCACGATCTGCCGGGCGGCGGACATCCTCAAGGAGTCCGGCGCGGCCGACGTGATCGTCGCGTCCACCCACGCGCTGCTCTCGGACCCGGCGACGGAGCGGTTGAAGAACAGCCCGATCAGCGAGGTCGTGGTCACCAACACGCTGCCGCTGCCACCCGAGAAGCAGCTCGACAAGATCACCGTGCTGTCGATCGCGCCGCTGCTGGCCCGGGCGATCCGAGAGGTCTTCGACGACGGCTCGGTGACCACCCTCTTCGGTGGCCTGAGCTGACCTTTTCCGCCGTTCCCGCCGGTGCCGAGCACCGGCGGGAACGGCGATGTGGGGACTGGCGGAGAGTCGGGAATTCCCTCGGGTAGACTGGTGCGGTTGCCACGGCGAGGGTGCCCTGCGGGCCGCTGACGAAGCGCCGCACGGAGGCACCGTCATCGACGCGGTGCTCCGGGCAGTCGTTCATGACGCATGAGCCCCAGCGAGCCCCTCGCCCCAGCACCGCAAGTCGACAAGCCGCCGCGCAAAAAGCATCAGGAGTTTCGCCGTGTCCGAGGTAAAGATCAGCGCCGAGCCCCGTACCGAGTTCGGCAAGGGTGGTGCCCGTCGTACCCGCCGGGCCGGCAAGGTGCCCGCCGTGCTGTACGGCCACGGCGAGAAGCCCAAGCACATCGCGCTGCCGTCCCGTGAGTTCGCGGCCGCGATCCGCAAGGGTGGCGCCAACCAGCTGTTCGCGATCGACATCACCGACGGCACCCAGGTGCTGGCGCTGCCGAAGGCGATCCAGCGTGACCCGATCAAGGACACCTTCGAGCACGTGGACCTGCTGCTGGTCCGCCGGGGCGAGAAGGTCACCGTCGAGGTCCCGGTCCAGCTGACCGGCGAGGCCGCGAAGGACACCCTGATCGTGCACGACCACGACACCCTCTCGGTGACCGCCGACGCCACCAAGGTCCCCGACCACCTGGAGGCCTCGATCGAGGGCCTGGAGGCGGGCTCCCAGGTGACCGCCGGCGACGTGACGCTGCCGTCCGGCGTCGAGCTGGCCGTCGACCAGGAGCTGCCGGTCGCCGCGGTGACCGCCGCGCCGACCGCCGAGCAGCTCGAGGCGACGCTGCCCGAGGTCGAGGAGGCCACCGAGGAGGCCGAGGCCGAGGTCGGCGAGGTCACCGAGGGCTCCGAGGGCGCGGACGCCGCCCCGGCCGCCGAGGGCGCCGAGAACACCGAGGCCCGTACCGAGGCCTGATCGGTTCGTACCGTGCGACAGGCGTCCCCGAGCGTTCGGGGGCGCCTGTCGGCGTATCGGGTGAGTTCGACGGCGGGAAGGGCGGGTCGTGACGGACGAGGCAGGGCCGTGGCTGGTGGTCGGTCTGGGCAACCCGGGCCGGGAGTACGCCGGTAACCGGCACAACGTCGGCTTCCTGGTGGCTGACCTGTTGGCCGGGCGGGTCGGCGCGAAGTTCGGCCGGCACCGGCGCGCCGTGGCGGAGGTCGCCGAGGGGCGGCTGGGCTTCGGCGGGCCCCGACTGGTGCTGGTGAAGCCGCTGACCTACATGAACCTCTCCGGCGGGCCGGTGGCCGCGTTGGCCCAGTTCTACAAGGTGGCCCCGGGTCAGGTGATCGCGGTGCACGACGAGCTGGACATCGGCTACGGGCAGGTGCGGGTGAAGTGCGGCGGCGGCGAGGGCGGGCACAACGGGCTGCGCTCGATGTCGAAGTCGCTCGGCACCAAGGAGTACGTGCGGGTCCGGTTCGGCATCGGCCGGCCGCCGGGCCGGCAGGATCCGGCGGACTACGTACTGTCGGATTTCGGCGCGGTCGAGCGCAAGGAGTTGGAGTTCCTGGTGGACCGGGCGGCCGATGTGGTGGAGTCGGTCATCGCCCGGGGCGTGGAGCCGACGCAGAACCTGTACCACGGCGGCTGACACCGGGCGGGGCACACCGGATCGGGCGCACCGGGCCGGTAGTCTGCGCCTTTCGGCGTGGCGCGACCGGCGACGCGGGTCGCGGCGGGACGGTCCGGCGGACGACCCGGGCCGTGGCGAGGCGACGGGAGCGGTAGTCATGGGCAGTCCTCCGATGATCGACGGCGCGTTCGCCCGCTGGCTGGCGGGCCGGGCCGGGCAGGCGCTGCTCGGGCTGCGCGCGGAGATGGGCTTCGCCGACCCGGGGGCGCTGAAGTCGGCCGGGGACAAGGTCTCGCACGACCTGATCCGCACCGAGCTGGCCAAGTGGCGCCCGGGCGACGCGGTGCTCTCCGAGGAGGACGAGGGGTCGCGGCTGGCCTGGGCGGCGGAGGTGAACGCCGGGGCGGTGTCCCGGTTGACCGCGGACCGGGTGTGGATCGTCGACCCGCTCGACGGCACCCGGGAGTTCGCCGAGGACGGGCGGACGGACTGGGCGGTGCACGTGGCGCTCTGGGCCCGCACCGCGCCGAGCCCGCACGGACTGATCGCCGGCGCGGTGGGGTTGCCCGCGCAGCACCGGGTGCTCGGCACCGACTATCCGCCAGCGTACCCGCCGATGACGTTGGAGGCGGCGACCGCCGGCGGGCGGATCATCCGACTCGCGGCGAGCCGGAGCCGTCCCCCGGTGTTCCTCACCGACCTGGCCGAGGATGTGGGGGCGCACCTGGTGCCGATGGGTTCGGCCGGCGCGAAGATCGCCGCCGTCGTGACCGGCGAGGTGGACGCGTACATCCACGCCGGCGGGCAGTACGAGTGGGACTCGGCGGCGCCGGTGGCTGTGGCGACGGCCACCGGACTGCACGCTTCCCGGATCGATGGTTCTGCGCTGAAATACAACGAAGCGGATCCGCGCCTGCCCGACCTGTTGGTCTGCCGCAAGGATCTCGCCCCCCGGCTGCTTGCAGCGTTGCAGCGCCATTCCGGGTAGCCTGAGGCACTTCTTGACTTCCCCGACCTGAAAGGTCTGGAAACCGGATGAGCGAGCGATTCGAGGCCCGGTCGTGACCGCCCCCGCCGCCTACCAGGTCTCGCACCTGGCCGCCCTGGAGGCGGAGAGCATCTTCGTGATGCGCGAGGTGGTGGCCGAGATGGAGCGTCCGGTGCTGCTCTTCTCCGGCGGCAAGGACTCGATCGTGATGCTCCGGCTGGCGCAGAAGGCGTTCGCCCCGGCGAACATCCCCTTTCCGGTGATGCACGTCGACACCGGGCACAACTTCCCCGAGGTCATGGAGTACCGCGACCGGCGCGTCGCCGAGCTGGGGTTGCAGCTGGTGGTGGCGAGCGTGCCCGAGGCCCTGACGAGTGGCCTGGTGCGCGAGCCGGCCGACGGGACGCGCAACCGCATCCAGACCCCGGTGCTGCTCGACGCGGTCGAGAAGCACCGCTTCGACGCGCTCTTCGGCGGCGCCCGTCGGGACGAGGAGAAGGCCCGGGCCAAGGAGCGGGTGTTCAGCTTCCGCGACGAGTTCGGCCAGTGGGACCCGAAGAACCAGCGCCCGGAGCTCTGGTCGCTCTACAACGGCCGGCACCACCCGGGCGAGTCGATCCGGGTCTTCCCGCTCTCCAACTGGACCGAGCTGGACGTCTGGCACTACATCGCCCGGGAGCGGATCGCGCTGCCGTCGATCTACTACGCGCACGAGCGTGAGGTGATCGACCGCGACGGGATGCTCTACGCGGTCAACGAGTACTTCCGCCCGCGGGCCGGCGAGGAGCGGTTCAAGGCGCGGGTGCGCTACCGCACGGTGGGCGACGCGTCCCTCACCGCGGCCGTGCGCTCCGACGCCGACACGGTGGAGAAGGTCATCGAGGAGGTGGCGGCGACCCGGCTCACCGAGCGTGGCGCGACCCGCGGTGACGACCGGGTCAGTGAGGCCGCCATGGAGGACCGCAAGCGGGAGGGCTACTTCTGATGACCGCCGAGACCGTCGCGCCGGCCGGCGCGGACGCAACGGACACCCCGGCTGCCGGCGCCGCACCGGAGGCGCGGCCGATGGACCTGCTCCGGTTCGCCACCGCGGGCAGCGTGGACGACGGCAAGTCCACGCTGATCGGGCGGCTGCTCTACGACACCAAGTCGCTCTTCACCGACCAGTTGGCCGCGGTCGAGGCGGTCAGCGCGGCGCGCGGCGACGAGTACACCAACCTGGCGCTGCTCACCGACGGCCTGCGGGCGGAGCGGGAGCAGGGCATCACCATCGACGTGGCGTACCGGTACTTCGCCACCCCACGGCGGAAGTTCATCATCGCCGACACCCCCGGGCACATCCAGTACACCCGGAACATGGTCACCGGCGCCTCGACGGCCGACCTGGCGCTGATCCTGGTGGACGCCCGCAAGGGGTTGGTGGAGCAGTCCCGCCGGCACGCGTTCCTCTGCTCGCTGCTGCGGGTGCCGCACCTGGTGCTCTGCGTCAACAAGATGGACCTGGTCGACTACTCGCAGGAGGTCTTCGAGCGGATCGCCGACGAGTTCACCGCCTTCGCCGCGAAGCTCGAGGTGCCCGACCTGACCGTGGTGCCGGTCTCCGCGCTGAAGGGCGACAACATCGTCAGCCGCTCGGCGAACATGCCCTGGTACGAGGGGCCGTCGCTGCTTCACCACCTGGAGCGGGTGCACATCGCCTCGGACCGCAACCTGGTCGACGTCCGCTTCCCGGTGCAGTACGTGATCCGTCCGCAGTCGACCACGGTCACCGACTACCGCGGGTACGCCGGCCAGGTCGCCTCGGGCGTGCTGAAGCCGGGTGACGAGGTGATGGTGCTGCCGTCCGGGTTCACCAGCCGGATCGCCGCGGTGGAGACCGCCGACGGGCCGGTCGCCGAGGCGTTCCCGCCGATGTCGGTGACGGTACGGCTGGCCGACGAGATCGACATCTCCCGAGGCGACCTGATCTGCCGGCCGAACAACGCGCCAGCGGTGGCCCAGGACATCGAGGCCATGATCTGCTGGATGGACGAGACCCGCCCGTTGCAGGTGGGCGGCAAGTACGCGATCAAGCACACCACCCGTTCGGCCCGGGCGATCGTGCGCGGCCTGCACTACCGGTTGGACATCAACTCGCTGCACCGCGACGAGTCGGCGGGCGAGCTGCGCCTCAACGAGATCGGCCGGGTGCGGCTGCGGACCACCGTCCCGCTGCTGGCCGACGAATATCGCCGCAACCGCACCACCGGCGGATTCGTCGTCATCGACGAGACCACCAACCGCACCGTCGGCGCCGGCATGATCGTCGAAGCCTCCTGACCCCTCCCACCCCCCCCGCCCCCGTTCCCGGTGATCAAGAGGTTTGCGTCAGATCCCGGCCGGATCCTGACGCAAACCTCTTGATCAACTCGGTGGGGATAGGGCGGGGCGGGGGCTCAGCTCAGGCGGGTGGCGCCGGGGGCCGGGAGCACGGTGACGTGGGCGGGGGTCTGGAAGCCGCGCTCGGCGTAGGCGGCGGTGACGGCCTCGGCGACCGCGTCGGCGGCGTCCGCCTCGACCAGGGCCAGCACGCAGCCGCCGAAGCCGCCGCCGGTCATCCGGGCACCGAGCGCGCCGGCGGCGAGCGCGGCCTCGACCGCGGTGTCGATCTCCGGCACGGTGATCTCGAAGTCGTCGCGCATCGAGGCGTGCGACGCGGTCAGCAGCGGGCCGATCTCGCCGACCCGGCCGGCGCGCAGCAGCACCACGGTGTCGAGCACCCGCTGGTCCTCGGTGACCACGTGCCGGACCCGGCGCCGGGTCTCGTCGTCGTCGAGCCGGGCGAGCGCGGAGTCGAGCTGGTCCACGCTGACGTCGCGCAGCGCGGCCACGCCGAGCCGGTCGGCCGCGGCCTCGCAGGACTTCCGGCGGGCCGCGTACTCGCCGTCGGCGTGCCGGTGCGGTGCCCGGCTGTCGACGACCAGCATGGCGAGCCCGGCGGCGTGCAGGTCGAACGGGATGTGCTCGACCTCCTCCGTCCGGCAGTCGAGGAAGAGCGCGTGACCGTCCCGGCAGCGGATCGCGGCCGACTGGTCCATGATTCCGGTCGGCGCGCCGACGTAGGCGTTCTCGGCGCGCTGGGCGAGCCGGGGCTGCCGGGCGGCGGGCAGGTCCAGGCCGCCCAGGTCGACCAGGGCGGTCAGCACCGCCGCCTCCAGCGCGGCCGAGGAGGAGAGCCCGGCGCCGAGCGGCACGTCGGAGGCGATCGCCAGCCGGGCCCCGGGTACGGCGTGACCGGCGTCGCGCAGCGCCCAGACCACCCCGGCGACGTACGCGCCCCAGCCGGCGACCCGGCCGGGCTCGGCGACGTCGTCGGCGTCGAACGTGATCGTCTCGCCGGAGAGCTCGGACCAGACCGTCCAGCGCTGGCCGTCCTGCCGGTCGGCGGCGGCCACCGTCCGCAGCGGCAGCGCGAAGGGCAGCACGAAGCCGTCGTTGTAGTCGGTGTGCTCGCCGATCAGGTTGACCCGGCCCGGTGCCGCCCAACGGCCGGCCGGCGCGGCGCCGTACTCCCGCTGGAAGCCCGCGATGGCGCGGTCGGCGACGTCGGTCATGCCTGCTCCAGGATGTGCGTGCGGTAGAAGGCCCAGGCGTCGCCGACCATGTCGTGCAGGGTCGGCTTGCGCGGCACCCAGCCCAGCTCCTCGCGGGCCAGCCGGGAGGAGGCGACCAGCTCGGACGGGTCGCCCTCGCGCCGCGGCGCGACCTCGACCGGCAGCGGGTGCCCGGTGACCTCGCGGACCACGTCGACCACCTGCCGGTTGGTGAACCCGCTGCCGTTGCCGAGGTTGTAGATCCGGTGCTGGCCGGCGGTGGCCGCGTCCAGCGCGAGCAGGTGGGCCCGGGCCAGGTCGGCCACGTGGATGTAGTCGCGCACGCAGGTGCCGTCGACGGTGGGGTAGTCGTCGCCGAAGAGCTGGAGCTTCTCCCGCCGGCCGGCGGCGACCTCCAGCGCGATCGGGATCAGGTGGGTCTCCGGGTCGTGGCGCTCGCCGAGCGCGACGTCGCCCTCGAGGTGCGCGCCGGCGACGTTGAAGTAGCGCAGCGAGACGGCGGCCAGCCCGTGCCCGATCGCCTCGGAGGTCAGGGCCATGTCGACGGCGAGCTTCGTGGCCCCGTACGTGTTGGTGGGGGCCTTCACCGCGGTCTCCGGGATCGGCAGCTCGGTGGGGTTGCCGTAGACCGCAGCGGTGGAGGAGAAGACCAGCCGGGGCACCCCGGCGGCCCGGACGGCGTCGAGCAGGGCGAGCGAACCGATCGTGTTGGTGCGCCAGTAGAGCTCCGGCTTGACCATCGACTCGCCGGCGGCGATGAGGGCGGCGAAGTGCAGCACGCCGTCGAAGCCGGCCTGCGGGGTGAGCACCCGGGCGGCGTCGTGGATGGACGCGTCGACGTGGGTGGCGTCGGGGGCGAGCGCCTCGCGGTGCCCGGTGCGCAGGTCGTCGAGGACGACCACCTCGTGGCCGGCGTCGAGCAGCATCCGGGTCACCACGCTGCCGATGAACCCGGCACCGCCGGTGACGAGCAGTTTCACGTCGTTGCCTCCTGCCTGGCCGGCCCGGGACGCGGCCCTTCGGTGATCACCCTACGGTGGTGGCCGGAGCCCGGCCGTGCCTGCGGTCATCCTGATTCCATCATAAACTCTCATGATTCAACAGAGTTGAACATGCCCGGCCGGCGGGAAGCCGGCGGCCCGAGCCGGCCGGAAAGCCGGTGCCGGGAGGCCGGAGGTGTCTACCATCTCTGGCATGCGGGAAGCGGGCGGTCCCGAGCACCGGCGACGCGTGCGGCGGCCGCCCCGCCCTGACCCGGGCCCGGTCGCCCGAGCTGTCGCCCGCGTGGTCGTCCGGGCCGCCGACGCCGCCACCCGCCTCGTCACCGACCTGCTCGGCGCGAGCCCGGCGGCCGGCCGGGAGCGGATCAGCGAGGCCGAGCTGCGCGACCTGGTCGCCGCGAACACCCTGCTCGATCCGGACGAGCGTCGGATCATCGACGAGGTGCTCGTCGCCGGGGCGAGCCTGGTCCGTGAGGTGATGATGCCCCGCACCGAGGTGGTGTTCCTGCCTGCGGGGCTCCCCATCGACGAGGCGGCCCGCCTGGTCCGGGCCGAGCCGCACACCCGGTACCCGGTCACCGACGGCACCCACGACGACGTGGTCGGCTTCGTTCACCTGCGCGACGTGCTGCTCCGCCCGGAGACCGACCGGTGCGGCACGGTCGGCGAGCTGACCCGGGAGGTGAAGCGGCTCCCCGGCAGCAAGCGGGTGCTCGCCGCGCTGACCGAGATGCGCCGGGAGGGGCACCACCTGGCGGTGGTGGTCGACGAGTACGGCGGCACCGCCGGCATCGTCACCCTCGAAGACCTGATCGAGGAGCTGGTCGGCGAGATCCACGACGAGTACGACGACGCGCCTGACCCGGTACCCGCCGGGTCGCCCGCGGTGGTCGACGGTCGGCTCAACCTGGCCGACTTCGCCGAACGTACCGGCGTGACGCTGCCGCCCGGGCCGTACGAGACGGTGGGCGGGTTCGTGATGGCGGCGCTGGGCCGGCTGCCGGTCGTCGGCGACGAGGTGCCGGTGCCGCCCGGGCCGGCCGACGCCGCCGCCGCCCCGGAGCCCGGCGGCCCCGCCGGCGGTTGGCTGCTGCGGGTGCTGGCACTGGACGGGCGGCGGGTGGCGCGGCTCGCCGTCTCCGCCGTGCGCCTGCCCGAGCAGCGACGTGAGGTCACGGCGCCGACGGCGGCGAGCGGCGGCCGACCCGCCGGCCCGTCATGACGCCCGCCCGGGCTTGCTGACAGAATTGCCGGCATGTCCGACGTTCCCGCCCGCCCCCGCGTCTTCTCCGGCATCCAGCCGACGGCCGACTCGTTCCACCTCGGCAACTACCTGGGCGCGGTGCGGCACTGGGTGGCGTTGCAGGAGACCCACGACGCGTTCTACTGCGTGGTCGACCTGCACGCGATCACCGCCGGACACGACCCGAAGGTGCTCAAGCAGCGGTCCCGGGTGGCCGCCGCCCAGCTCTTCGCCGTCGGCCTCGACCCGGAGCGCAGCACCCTCTTCGTCCAGTCGCAGGTGCCCGAGCACCCGCAGCTGGCCTGGGTGCTCGGCTGCATCACCGGCTTCGGTGAGGCCAGCCGGATGACCCAGTTCAAGGACAAGTCGCAGAAGCAGGGCAGCGAGCGCTCCAGCGTCGGCCTCTTCACCTACCCGATCCTGCAGGCCGCCGACATCCTGCTCTACCAGGCGCACGCGGTGCCGGTCGGCGAGGACCAGCGTCAGCACCTGGAGCTCTCCCGCGACCTGGCGCAGCGGTTCAACTCGCTGTTCGGCAAGACCTTCACCGTGCCCGCGCCGCACATCGTGAAGGACACCGCGAAGATCACCGACCTGCAGGAACCGACCGCGAAGATGTCCAAGTCGTCGTCCTCGCCGGCCGGCATCATCGACCTGCTGGACGATCCCGCCCGCTCGGCCAAGAAGATCCGCTCCGCGGTCACCGACACCGGGCGGGAGATCGTCTTCGACGCCGAGGGCAAGCCCGGCATCTCCAACCTGCTGACCATCCACTCCGCCCTGAGCGGCCGCACCATCGACGAGCTGGTCGGCGCGTACGCCGGCAAGGGCTACGGCGATCTGAAGAAGGACCTGGCCGAGGTGGTGTCCGAGTTCGTCCGGCCGATCCAGGAGCGCACCCGGGCCTACCTGGACGACCCGGCCCAGCTGGACAAGCTGCTCGCCGCCGGCGCCGAGAAGGCCCGTGCGGTGGCCGCGCCGACGCTGCGCGAGGTGTACGAGCGGGTGGGCTTCTTTCCGCCGGTGCGCGGCGAGTAGCGCCGCGGCGCGACGCGGGACGGGATGAAGGGGCCGGTGGCCGGAGAGGTGGCGCGCAGCGTGGACCGCAGGGACGGGTCGCCGGAGGCCGGTGACGCCCTCCAGATCGGCATCGCCGTCGACATCCCCGAGCCGTGGGGCAGCGTGCTCACCCAGCGGCGGGTCGAGGCCGGCGATCCGCTGGCGGTCCCCGCGCACGTGACGTTGCTCGGGCCGACCGAGATTCCGGCGACCGCGCTGCCCGCCGTGGAGCGGCACCTGGCCACGGTCGCCGCCGCCCATCTGCCGTTCACCCTGCACCTGCGCGGCACCGGGACGTTCCGGCCGGTGACCCAGGTGGTCTTCGTGGCGGTGGCCGCCGGGATCAGCGAGTGCGAACTGCTCGCCGCCGCGATCAACGCCGCACCGGAACTGCGCCGGGAGGCGCGCTTCCCGTACCACCCGCACGTCACCGTGGCGCAGGACGTCGCGCCGGAGGCGCTGGACAAGGCGTACGAGGACCTGGCCGACTTCTCCGCCGTGTTCGAGGTGGCCGGGTTCACCCTCTTCTCCCATGGGCAGACCCGGTGGCAGCCGCGCCGGGACTTCCGGCTCGGCGGCTGACGACCGGGGTGGGGGCGCGCCCGGCGGCGGTTACCCCCACGACCCGCCCACATCGGCGAGGATGACGGCGTGAACGTGATCGGTCGGGTCGAGGCGGCCATCGACCGCCGGGTGAGCGCCGCCCGCCGTCGATCGCCGGTCTTCGACCACGTGTGGCGGGCCGGCGCGCTCTACGCCGAGGTGCTCGGCGGCCGGCTGGCCGCCGCGATCGCCTACTACGGTTTCTTCGCGGTCTTCGCCCTGGCCCTGGTCGCGTACGCCATCTTCGGCGCGATCCTGGACGACAACGACGAGGTCAGCTCCGCCGCGGCCGACTTCCTCCGGGACAATCTGCCGTTCCTCGACCCGGTGCAGATCGCCGACAGCAGCGGCACGGTAGGCGTGGTCGGCCTGATCATCCTGGCCTTCACCGGGATCGGCTGGATCGAGGCGATCCGCTCCTCGCAGCGGCTGATGTACGGGCTTAACCAGCAGCCCGGCAACCTGGTGATCCGCCGGCTGGTCGACATCGGCGTCATGGTCGTCGTCTTCGTGCTGCTCGGCGGGTCGGTGGCCGCGGTCGACGCGCTGGAGTCGGTGCTGCGCTGGTTGCTGCGCAGCACCGGTTCACTCGGCCTGACCACGCTGAGCGCGCTGCTCAGCATCCTGGTCAACGCGGTGCTCGCGGTGCTGCTGCTGGTCGCGATTCCCCGGCTGCGGATGAGCCGGGCCCGGCTGCGCCCGGTGGTGTGGCTGGTCGCGCTCGGCATCACGCTGCTCAACACGGTCGGGCGCTACTACGTGGTGCGTACCGAGCGGAATCCGGCGTACACGGTGGTGGCCGGCGCGGTGGGCCTGCTGCTCTACCTCTATCTGCTCAACCAGTTGGTGCTCTTCGGCGCGGCGCTCGCCGCGACCAGCACCCGCGGCCGGGTGGTCGACCTGGCGGAGGGCCCGGCGCCGGACGACATCGACGACGAAGCCGGGCCCGGCACCCCGGGCGGTGCGGTGTGACCAGAGGGGAGCGGGCGTTGCTGATCTCGGTCGACGCGGGGTCGTCCGTGCCGCCGTACGAGCAACTGCGCGGGCAGCTCGCCGAGATGATCGGGGACGGCCGGTTGCCGGTCGGCACCCGGTTGCCCACCGTCCGGCAGCTCGCCGCCGACCTGAACCTGGCCGCGAACACGGTCGCCCGGGCGTACCGGGAGCTGGAATCGGCCGGCCTGCTGCAGACCCGGGGCCGGCACGGCACTTTCGTCGCACCCGGCCGCGACGATGCGATGGACCGGTTGCACCGGGTGGCCGCCGACTACGCGACCGAGGCGCGCCGGCTCGGCGTGCCGCCCGCTGCGGCGCTCGCCCTGGTCCGCGCGGCCCTAGAGGCGACGCGGCCGGGATGACATCTGAACGACGAGGGGAGCATCGGTGATCGAACCGGAGGCGCTGACGGTCGAGGTCGCGGTGGCCGCGCCGATCGACCGGGTCTGGGCGGCGTTGACCGAGCCGGCCGAGATCCGGCGGTGGTTCGGCTGGGATTACGACGGCCTGTCCGACGAGATCCGCCACATCTTCGTCGACCACGCCGAGCGCTTCCCGCCCGACCGGATGGCGATGGCCGACGGGTCGGAGATCGTGCTCGCCGGCGACGGCGGGCGGACGCTGGTGCGGGTGGTCATGCCCGGCGACGGCGACGACGCCTTCAACCTGATCCTGGAGGGCTGGCGGGCCTTCTTCGAGCAGTTGCGCTTCCTGCTCGAACGGCAACCGGTCGGGCCTCGGCGCACCGTCTACCTGACCGGCGCGGCCACCGGCGCGCAACTGCTCGCCGCCCTGCCAGCGGGGGAGCAGTGGCACCGGAGCGGGTATCTGCGGATGGTGGTCGACGGCGACGGAAGGCTGCTGACCGCCCTGGCCGAGCAGCCGCTCGACGCGGGCGAGGTGGCTCCGGTGAGCCTCACCGTCACCAGCTACGGCCTGGACGACGACGCCGCGGCCCGCCTCCGCGACGAGTGGAACAGCCGCTGGCACGCCGCGCTCCCACCGGCCCCCTGACGGTCGCCGAGGAGGGCGGATCGGGCGAATGCCACCCGAGGCTCGGGGGAGACGGACGATGATGGGCCGGTGGGCGCACTCGTGACGTTGGACCTGCCGAGCGACTCGCCGATGCTCGGCCTGCCGTGGATCATCACGCTCGGTCCGCTCGGCGACGACGACGAGTGGGAGCCGGTGGTCTGCGGCCCCTACGAGCGTCCGCACGCGCTCGCCCTGGCCGAGGCGGTGGTGGCCGACGAACAGCTGATGGCCGTCGTCGAGCCGCTGCTGCCGGCGCTCTCCGCCGAGGAGATCCGCAGCGAGATCGCCGCCGCCCAGATTGCGGCGGCGGACGAGGCCGCCCAGGTCGACCAGGCCGACCTCTACGGCGATTTCGAGGACACCATCGACGAGGAGCTGGACGCGGCGGCGGACGAGGCCGGCCACGGTGAGCGGGCCGTCCCGCCCACCGAGGCCGAGCTGCGCGCCGGGTTCCGCCGCATCGCCGAGATCCTCACCGCCAAGGGGGCGTGACCGCCCGGCCCGGGAGGGCTCAGGCGGGCATCCGGCGCGGGTCGGCCCGGGCGCTGTCGTGGGCCCGGCCGCCGAGGGGTCACTGCCGGGTCGGCTGGGCGTCCAGGACGCAAAACTCGTTGTCCTCCGGGTCGGCGAGCACCACGAACTGCTCCTCCCCGGTCTGCCCGACGTCGGCGTGCCGGGCGCCGAGCCCGATCAGCCGCTGTATCTCCGCGCCCGGGTCGCCGTCGCTGACCAGGTCCAGGTGCAGCCGGTTCTTGCCCCGCTTCGCGGTGCCGGAGCCCTGCAGCCACACCGTGGGGCCGGTCGCACCGTCGGCGGGCCAGAGCTTCGCGCTGCCGTCATCGCCCTGCTCGACGGTGTAGCCGAGCGCCCCGGACCAGAACGTCACCATCAGATCGACGTCCTCGACGTCGAGGGTGTACTGCGTCACCCGTGCCACCATGTGCACCACCTCCGTCTGGTGCGGTACCCGGGCGGCGACGGGGCGACACGTGAGCCGCACCGACCATTGTGGTTTCCGGTTCCGGGCGGACGCCGGCGCCCCGCGGGGCGGACCCCGCGAGACGCCGGTGCCACCTCACCCCCCACCACAAGGGGCCGGTAGCCCAGTCGCCCGTCGGCGCGGGGCACAACGGACGACCAGGTTGCTGAGGGCTTACCCGTTCAGCTCCGATCGAACCAGGCGGCGGCATCCACCGGCAGCAGGTGCCCGGTGCCCTGCGCGGTGAGCGGTTCGCTGGCGGCCAGCGGCTCGCCGTACCCGTCGATCAGCGCCGGGGCGCCGCTGATGTTCACCACGCAGGTCAGCACGGCGTCGCCCGCGGCCCGGGTGAAGGCCAGCACGCCGGGCCCGGTCTCCAGCCAGGTGACCGGACCGGCGTCGGCCGCCAGCGCCGGGTGTTCGCGTCGGATCCGCAGGGCGGCGCGGTAGAGCTCCAGGGTGGAACCGGGGTCACCGGTCTGGGCGGCGACCGAGAGCGCACGCCAGGTGGCCGGGGCCGGCAGCCAGCTCAGCTCGCTGCCGGCCGGACCGAAGCCGTACGGCGCGAGTTCGCCGCTCCACGGGATCGGGACCCGGCAGCCGTCCCGGCTCTCGCCGGTGCGCAGGAACGCCGGGTCCTGGCGCAGCTCGTCGGGCAGGTCGAGCACCTCCGGCAGGCCCAGCTCCTCGCCCTGGTAGAGGTAGGCGCAGCCGGGCAGGGCGAGCATCAGCAGGGTGGCCGCGCGGGCCCGGCGCAGCCCCTCCGGCCCGTCGCCGTAGCGGGTGACGTGCCGCTGCTTGTCGTGGTTGGAGAGCACCCAGGTGGTCGGCGCGCCGACGATGGTCGACTCGGCCAGCGCGGTGTCGATGACCTTGCGGAACGAGTCGGCCGACCAGGTCGCGTCGAGGAAGTCGAAGCTGAACGCCTGGTGCAGCTCGTCCGGGCCGATGTAGCGGGCCAGCCGCTGCGGCGTCTCGGCCCAGGCCTCCGCCACCGCCATCCGGCCGCCGGGGTAGCTGTCCAGGATCGGCCGCCAGGAGCGGTAGATGTCGTGCACCTCGTCCTGGTCGAAGTAGGGGAGCCGGCCCTTGCCGAGCAGCTCGACCTGGCGCTGGCCGGTGGTCAGCGTGCTGAATCCGACGTCGGGCAGCCCTTCGGCCTTGATCATCCCGTGCGCCACGTCGATCCGGAAGCCGTCCACGCCCCGGTCCAGCCAGAAGCGCAGTACGTCCTCGAACTCGGCGCGGACCTCGGGGTGCCGCCAGTTCAGGTCCGGCTGGGCCGGGTCGAACAGGTGCAGGTACCACTGGCCGTCCGGCACCCGGGTCCAGGCCGGGCCGCCGAAGATGCTCTCCCAGTCGTTGGGTGGCAGCTCGCCGTGCTCACCCCGGCCCTCGGCGAAGAGGTAGCGGGCCCGCTGCGGGGAGCCCGGGGCGGCGGCGAGCGCGGCGGTGAACCAGGGGTGCGCGCTGGAGGTGTGGTTCGGCACCAGGTCGACGATGATCCGCAGCCCGAGGGTGTGCGCCTCGGTGATCATCGCGTCGAAGTCGCCGAGGGTGCCGAACATCGGGTCGACGTCGCGGTAGTCGGCCACGTCGTAGCCGCCGTCCACCATCGGGGAGGTGTAGAAGGGGGTCAGCCAGAGCGCGTCCACGCCGAGGTCGCGCAGGTACGGCAGGCGCTCCCGGAGACCCCGCAGGTCACCGATGCCGTCGCCGTTCGCGTCGGCGAAGCTGCGGACGTAGACCTGGTAGACGACCGCGGAGCGCCACCAGTCCTCGGCGGCGTCGGTCGGCGGGGCGGCGGAGGTGGCGGTCATCGGTGGCGTGTCCGTTCTCGGGCGCGTGACGTCGACACCCGGTGGTCTGGTTGCGGTGGGTGTCTGAGCAGAATGCCGGCCGGGCGCTGCAAGAGTCAAGCAGCGCTTGCGCAAGAAATGATCGCTATTGCGGGCCGCAAAGCCCCGGCCGGCGGGCCGGGTCAGGCCGGTACGGCCAGCGCGGGGGGTGTCGGGCGCCGCCGGGCCGACCCACCGGGCGCCGGGCGGGCCGGGTTCGCCGGCGCGACCGCGGTGGAGCCCCGGACCACCAGCTCCGGGCGGAACAGGTACTCGGAGTGCGGCGCGGCATGCCCGTTGATCTCGTCGACCAAGGCCCGGACGGCGGCCACTGCCATCGCGATCACCGGCTGTCGCATGGTGGTCAGCGGCGGGTCGGTGAAGGCCATCAGCGGCGAGTCGTCGTAGCCGACCACGGAGAGGTCGGTGGGGACCGTGAGGCCGCGCTGCCGGGCCGCCCGGACGGCGCCGAGCGCCATCAGGTCCGAGCCGCAGACGACGCCGGTGACGCCGCGGTCCAGCAACCGACCGGCGGCGGCCTCGCCACCCTCGACGCCGAAGAGGGTGAGCTCGGCGAGTTCGTCCAGTTCGGACTCGGCCAGCCCGGCCATCCGGCGCATCGCGTCGCGCCAGCCGGCCACCTTGCGCTGCACCGGCACGAACCGGTCCGGGCCGGTGATCAGGCCGATCCGCCGGTGCCCGAGTGCGACCAGGTGGGCCACGGCCAGCTCGGCGGCCTCGCCGTCGTCGCAGGAGACGAAGGGGGCCGCCACGTCCGGCACGTACCCGTTGATCATCACGACCGGCAGCGGCCGGGCGATCAGGGCGCGGTAGCGCTCGTGGTTGGCGGCCGTGTCGGCGTGCAGGCCGGAGACGAAGACGATCCCGGAGACCTGCCGGTCCAGCAGCATCTCGACGTACTCGTCCTCGGTGACCCCGCCCGGGGTCTGGGTGCAGAGCACCGGGGTGAACCCGCTCTGCGCCAGGGTCGACTCGATGACCTGCGCGAAGGCGGGAAAGATCGGGTTGTCCAGCTCCGGCACCACCAGGCCGACCAGGCCGGCGCTGCGCTTGCGCAGCCGGGCCGGCCGCTCGTAGCCCAACACGTCGAGGGCGGTGAGGACGGCCTGGCGGGTCTCCGGGGCCACGCCGGGGCGGTCGTTGAGCACCCGCGACACCGTGGCCTCGCTGACTTCGGCCTGTTGGGCGATGTCGGACAGTCGAGCGCGCATGGCGGCACTTTAGCCCAAGGGCAAGTTCTTGCGTACGGGTTCTGCAAGGTCTTCCATTCTTTGAAACCCCTTGCTAACGTCCCCGCAAC
This sequence comes from Micromonospora sp. NPDC051006, assembly GCF_044456245.1. Taxonomy (NCBI): domain Bacteria; kingdom Bacillati; phylum Actinomycetota; class Actinomycetes; order Micromonosporales; family Micromonosporaceae; genus Micromonospora; species Micromonospora sp. NPDC051006. Next base: position 121,926 of record NZ_JBITFP010000012.1, on the reverse strand, counting down.
ACGCGACAGCAGCGGCGCCGTAACCGTGCGCCGGTTGGCAAGAACTTTCTCAGGTTCCCACTGGCGGGCGCCCTTCCCCCGGCGGACCCGCCACGACGACAGGAGTACCGATGCGCATCCGTACCGCGGGTGTGGTCGCCGTCTTCGCCCTGGCGCTCGCCGCCTCGGGCTGTGGCGGCGACAGCGACGAGCCGGCCACGAACGAATCCCCCAAGGCCGCCGGCGGCAAGCTGGTGATCTGGGCCGACGACAAGCGGACCGCCGCCCTCAAGCCGTTCGCCGAGAAGTTCGGCCAGGAGAACGGCGTCACCGTCGAGGTGCAGGCCGTCTCCAAGGACCTGCAGACCAACTTCGTGACCGCCTCGCAGCAGGGCAGCGGACCCGACGTCGTGGTCGGCGCGCACGACTGGATCGGCAACCTGGTGCAGAACGGCGCCATCGACCCGGTGCAGCTCGCCGCCGAGCAGAAGAGCGCGTTCAACGAGACCGCGGTCAAGGCGGTCACCTTCAACGGCCAGCTCTACGGCGCGCCGTACGCGATGGAGAACCTCGCCCTGATCCGCAACACCGAGCTGGCTCCCGAGGCGCCCAAGACCATCGAGGACCTGGTCGCCACCGGCAAGAAGCTCAAGGCGGACAAGAAGGCCAGCGAGATCCTCTGCCTCCAGTCCGGCCAGAACGGCGACGCGTACCACATCTACCCGCTCTACACCTCGGCCGGCGGCTACCTCTTCGGCACCGCGGCCAACGGCGACTACGACCCGAAGGACCTGGGCGTGGGCAAGCCGGAGTCGATCGAGGCGTTCAAGAAGATCGGCGCGCTCGGCGAGAAGGGTGAGGGGGCGTTGAAGCGCTCCATCACCGGCGAGAACTCGATCGCCACCTTCGGCGCCAAGAAGTGCGCCTTCCTGGTCTCCGGCCCGTGGGCCATCGCGGACGCCAAGAAGGCCGGCATCAAGTACGACATCTCCCCGGTCCCCGGCTTCGCCGGCGGCAAGGAGGCCCAGCCGTTCGTGGGCGTCCAGGCCTTCTACGTCGCGTCGAAGGGCAAGAACAAGGCGCTGGCGCAGGAGTTCGTGGCCAACTACGTGACCAAGCCGGACCTGGCCGTCGCGCTCTACAACGCCGAGCCCCGCCCGCCGGCGCTGACCGCCGCGCTCGACCAGGTCAAGGGCACCGACCCTGACCTGGCCAAGTTCACCGAGGCCGGCAAGAACGGCCAGGTGCTCCCGGCGATCCCGGCGATGGCCGCCATCTGGGACCCGTTCGGCAAGGCGGAGGCCGCCGTCATCGGCGGCGCCGACCCGGCCAAGACGATCACCGCGGCCGGTAAGACGATCGCTGGCCAGATCAAGTAATGAACGCGCCGCTGTCCGGCCAGGGGTCTGCCCAGCAGGCCCCGGGCCGGGAGCCCGTCGGCTCCCGGCCCCCGGGGCAACGCGCCGCGCGTGACCACGCGCCGACCACCCTGACCGGACTGGCGGTCAAGGTGGTCCTGCTCGGCCTGACCGCCGGCATCGCCACCTGGGCCGCCTTCCCGCTGGTCGAGGCGGAGAAGTGGGTCGGGCTGGCCCTGCTGGCGGCGACCACGGCCGGCCTGTTCTACCTCTACCTCACCCCCCGGCACATCCCGGCGAAGTACCTGGTTCCGGGAACGCTCTTCCTGATCGCGTTCCAGGTGTTCCCGGTGCTCTACACGGCGAGCACCGCCTTCACGAACTTCGGTGACGGGCACCGCGGCACCAAGGACGACGCGGTCGTCGCCATCCAGACCGCCTCGGTCAAGCAGGTGCCCGGCTCCGTCGAGTACGCCCTCTCCATCGCCACGAAGGGCGACCCGGCCACCGGTCCGCTGGTCTTCCTGGTCAGCGACCCGAGCACCGGCGCCGTCTCGGTCGGCGACGCCGAGGGGCTGCGCCAGCTCGACCCGGCCGACGTCACCGTCGCACCGGGCGGCAAGGTCACCGCCGCCGACGGCTACACCGTGCTGAACTTCGGCCAGGCCGGCGCCCGCGGTCAGGAGATCACCGACCTGGTCGTGCCGACCGCCGGCGGCGCGATCCGGTCCACCGGGCTGACCCGCGCCTACGAGGGCAAGGCGGTCCGGGCGTACGACGCCGGCTGCGACTGCGTGCGGGACAGCGAGACCGGCAAGTCCTGGTCGGCGGACGAGGAGACCGGCTCCTTCGTCGCCGCCGACGGTGAGCGGCTGGCCCAGGGTTGGAAGGTCAATGTCGGGCTCTCGAACTTCAGCCGGGTACTGACCGACCCGAACATCTCCGGGCCGTTCTTCGGCACCCTGATCTGGAACTTCGGCTTCGCGATCGGCTCCACCGGGCTCACCTTCCTGCTCGGCATGGCCATCGCGCTGGCGCTGCACTCACCGCGGGTGCGCGGCACCAACCTCTACCGGGTGCTGCTGATCCTCCCGTACGCCATGCCGTCGTTCGCGATGCTGCTGGTCTGGCGGGACATGTTCAACACCGACTTCGGCCTGGTCAACAACCTGTTCGGGCTCGGCGTCGACTGGTTCGGCCAGGACTGGTCGGCCCGGGCCGCGGTGTTGCTGGTGCAGCTCTGGCTCGGCTACCCGTACATGTTCCTGGTGGCCACCGGCGCGTTGCAGGCCATCCCCGCGGAGCTGACCGAGGCGACGTCGGTCGACGGGGCGTCACCCTGGCAGTCGTTCCGCGCGGTGACCCTGCCGCTGCTGCTGGTCGCGCTCTCTCCGCTGCTGATCGCGTCGTTCGCGTACAACTTCAACAACATCAACGCGATCTGGCTGACCACCGAGGGCGGCCCGTTCCCGGCGGACAACCCGCGCAACGGGGCGACGGACCTGCTGATCACCTACACCTACCGGCTGGCCTTCGGCGCCCAGGGCGCCGAGTACGGCACGGCCGCTGCGGTCTCGATCTTCATCTTCGCGATCGTCGCGACGGTCTCGGCGATCAGCTTCCGACGTACCCGCAAGCAGGAGGAGGTGTACGCATGAGCGAGCGTCAGCGAGCAAACCCTCTCGGCGGCACGGAGCGCAGCGGAGTGCCGGCATGAGCACCCTCAGCGGGGTCCGGGCCGCAGGCGACACGGCCGGCGGCGCGTCGGTCGTCAACCGCAACTCGCGCGGCGGGTCGAGGGGCCGGTGGTTCCGCCAGGTCGGCTGGCGGCACCTGGTCGGGGTGCTGGCGGTGGTTTTCAGCCTCTTCCCGATCGTGTTCGTGCTCTCCGCGGCGCTCAACCCGCGCGGCACGCTCTCGTCCACCGAGCTGGTGCCGACCGACGGGGTGTCGGTGGAGAACTTCGGCAACCTCTTCGCGCAGTTCGCGTTCGCCCGCTGGTTCGCCAACAGCCTGCTCGTCGCCGGTCTCGCCGCGCTGGTGTCGATCTTCCTCTCCGCGCTGGCGGCGTACGCCTTCTCCCGGATGCGCTTCGCGGGCCGCCGGATCGGGCTGCTCGCGCTGCTGCTGATCCAGATGTTTCCGCAGTTCCTGGCGGTCGTGGCGATCTTCCTCATCTTCACAACGATCACCGACCTGTGGCCGGGGATCGGCTTCAACACGCCCTGGGGGTTGTTCCTGCTCTACATGGGCGGCGCGCTGGGCGTGAACACCTGGCTGATGAAGGGTTTCTTCGACACCCTGCCGAGGGAGTTGGACGAGTCGGCCACCATGGACGGCGCGACGCACGCCCAGGTCTTCTTCCGGATCATGCTGCCGCTGGTCGCGCCGATCCTGGCGGTGACCGCGCTGCTCTCCTTCATCGGCACGATCAACGAGTTCATGCTCGCCAACGTGTTCCTCACCGACACCGATTCGAAGACTCTCGCGGTCGGCATGTACGGCATGGTGGCCGGCGAGCGGAACAACAACTTCGGGATGTTCGCGGCGGCCACCCTGCTCACCGCGATCCCCACGGTGCTGGTCTTCCAGCTCCTGCAGCGCTACATCGTCTCCGGCCTGACCTCCGGAGCGGTGAAGGGGTGAATCGGAGTGGTGGCTGAGAGATTGCCACTCGGCACCGGGTTGCCCCTCCGGCGCGCCACCGTCCGTCGCATCCTTTGCTCTGCTTCAACGACGGCAACGGCCACCGTCCGATATCCGGACGGTCGCCGTTGCCTCGGCTGAAGCAGAGCAAAGGTGCCCGACGGGGACCGGCCGCGGCCCAGCCCGGCCTCGGCCCCGGCCCGGCCTCCGGCCCAGCCCGGCCTCGGCCCGGTCGGGTCGCCGCCGCGCTGTCGCCCGCCGCCGCCGGCCCGCGGCGCACCGCCCAGCCCACCCCGCAACGGAAGGATCCCTGCCGTGTTCGCGCACCACGACGGCTCCGCTCTTCACGTCCCCGAGCAGGAGCCCTCGCTCGGCGACACCGTCGACGTCTTCGTCCGGGCGCCGGCCGGTGCCGACGTCCGGCAGGTGCACGTCCGCACCACTGGTGACGGCGAACCCCGGTTCACCGAGGCGGTGGTGGACCGGGTCGACGGCGACGAGGTCTGGTGGCGTGCTCCGGTCGAGGTTCGCAACCCGGTCAGCAACTACCGCTTCCTGCTCACCGGCGGCCGCGGCCACCGCTGGCTGAACGCCGCCGGGGTGGTCGGCCACGACATCCCGGACCACGGCGACTTCAAGCTGGTCAGTCACGCCCCGCCGCCGGCCTGGGCGCGGGACGCGGTGATCTATCAGATCTTTCCGGACCGGTTCGCCCGTTCCGCGAGCGCGGACGGCCGGGTGCCGCCGGACTGGGCGATCCCGTGCGACTGGGAGACGCCGGTGATCGGGCGCGGCCCTGAGACACCACACCAGTTCTACGGCGGCGACCTGGACGGCGTCGTCGAGCGGCTGGACCACCTGGACCGGCTCGGGGTGAACACCGTCTACCTGACCCCGATCTTCCCGGCCCGATCCAACCACCGCTACGACGCGGCGAGCTTCGACACCGTCGACCCGTTGCTCGGCGGGGACGCCGCGCTGGCCCGGCTCGCCGACGCGGTGCACGCCCGCGGTTGGCGGCTGCTCGGCGACATCACCAGCAACCACACCGGCGACGCGCACCGTTGGTTCACCGCAGCCACCGCCGACGTCGGCGCTGCCGAGCGGGAGCTGTACTACTTCGACGAGGTGACCGGCGACTACGAGTCCTGGAACGGCGTCAGGTCGCTGCCGAAGCTGAACTGGGGCAGCGCCGAGCTGCGCCGCCGCTTCGCCACCGCGCCCGACTCGCTGCTGCGCCGCTGGCTTCGCGAGCCGTACCGGTTGGACGGCTGGCGGGTGGACGTGGCGAACATGACCGGTCGGCGGGGCGCCGACGCGTACACCCACGAGGTGGCCGCGCTGCTGCGGGCCGTGGTGACGCAGACCCGGCCGGACGGCCTGGTGATGGCCGAGCACGGTCACGACCACACCGGTGACCTGGACCGCGACGGCTGGCACGGGACCATGAACTACGTCGGCTTCACCGACCCGGTCTGGTCCTGGCTGCGCCACGGCGATCAGCCGGTGCCGAACTTCCTCGGCACCCCGGGCGGGGTGCGCCGTCGGGACGCCGAGGCGGTGCTGTCCACCATGCACGCCTTCCGGTCGCTGGTCTCCTGGCGCTCGTACACCCACTCGTGGCAGCTGCTCGGCTCGCACGACTCGGCCCGGATCCGGACCGTGGTCGGCGACGCCGCCGCCCGGCAAGAGGTGGCGGCCGGGCTGCTCGCCACCATGCCGGGCACTCCGATGATCTTTGCCGGGGACGAACTCGGCCTTCCCGGCGTCAACGGTGAGGGTTCGCGTACCCCGATGCCGTGGCACCGGCCGGAGAGCTGGGACGCGGGGACCTTCGCCGCGTACCGGTCGCTGCTCGCGCTGCGTCGCGCCGAGCCCGCGCTGCGCCACGGCGGCCTGCGGTGGCTGCATTCCGACCCGGACACTCTGATCTTCCTGCGCGAGTCACCGGCGGGCTCGGTGCTGGTGCTGGCCCGACGGTCGGCCGCCGGGCCGGTCCGGCTGACCGGGCTTCCGGTCGGCGAGAACCTGTACGGCGGCGCGCCCGCGCTGCGGCCCGACCGGGACGGCGCGATGACGCTGCCGGGCGACGGCCCCACCTTCCAGGTCTGGCGGCTGAGCTGAGCCCGGACGCGCGCTCCGGCTGGCCGGTGCGGACCTCCCTCGGCGGGGGTCAGACCGACCGCGGGGTCGCGCCGAGCAGGGCGGCCACCCCGGTCAGGTAGGTCGCGCGGTCCGGGACGCCGGTCAGCAGTCGCTGGATGAACCAGCCCGGGACCAGGCCGAACAGCGCCGCGCCGGCGGCCTCCGGGTCGGCGTCGGCGGGCAGTTCGCCGGAGCGCTGGGCCCGCCGGACCAGGGCCGTGAAGTGCTCGCGGAAGCCGGCGTACTTCTCGGCAACGAAGGCGGCCAGCGCGGGGTCGCGCTGCGACTCGCCCCAGACCTGGATCGCGATGCGCAGCGCGCCGTCGTCCTCAAGCTGGGTCTCGATGTACGCCAGCACCCGGTCGAGCACCGCCAGCAGCGGCAGCGGCGGGTCCTGCCGGGTCAGCTCGGTGAGCACCTGACCCGCCCCGCCGATCGCCTGCTCCGCGATCGCGTTGATCAGGTCGGTCTTGCTCGGGAAGTAGCGGTAGACCGCGCCCACCGAGAGATCGGCCTCGGCGATCACGTCCTGCATCGAGGTGCGGTGGAAGCCCTCCCGCAGAAAGCACCGGCGAGCGGCCTCGACGATCTGCCGGCGGCGGGCGGCGCGGTGTTCTTCGGAGACTCGTGGCACGCCACACAGTGTAAAGCGAACGTTCGTTCTTGACACATCGACGGCTCAGGGCTCACGCTCGTATCAGAGAACGAGCGTTCGTTTTAGGAGATTGCCGTGTCCTCCTCGCCCACCCGCAGCCGCTCGCCGTTGAAGCTCGCCCTCCTGGTCGCCGCCCTGGCGGTGGCGGTGCAGGCGTTGCTCGTACCGCTCTTCGCCGCCCCGGCGGCCAATCTCGCCCCCCGCGACCTGCCGATCGCCGTCGCCGGGCCGGCACCCGTGGCCGGGGATCTGGCCGGCCGGCTCGCCGCGGCCCAGCCCGGCGCGTTCGCGGTGACCACCCTGCCGGACGCCGAGGCGGCCGACCGGGCGCTGCGCGACCGCGAGGTCTACGCGGCCTTCGTTGCCGGCCTGGACGGCGTCACCCTGCACACCGCGCCCGCCGCCAGCCCGACGGTCGCCGCCCTGCTCGCCGAGGCGGCCGGGCAGCTCTCCGCCGGCCGGCCGGTGCCGGTGGTGCCGGTGGTCCCCGCCGACCCGGACGACCCCCGGGGCGCCGGGTTCGCCGCCGGCTTCCTGCCGTTCGCGATGACCAGCCTGCTGGCCGGCGCGCTGCTGACCCTGTTGGTGCGCGGGCGGGCCGCCCGGCTGGCCGGGCTGGCGGCCTACGCCGTGCTCGCCGGCGCGGCGGGTGTCGTCGTGCTGCATGACTGGCTGGGCGTGATCGGCGGGAACCGGCTCGCCGAGGGAGGCGTGATCGGGCTCTTCGCGCTCGCCGCCGGGGCCACGGTCGCCGGGCTGGGTGCGGCGCTCGGCCGGCCGGGGATCGGGCTGGGCGCACTGCTGGTTTTCCTGGTCGGTAACCCGCTCTCGGCGGTCTCCGCCGCCCCCGAGCTGCTGCCGCAGCCCTGGGGCGAGATCGGGCAGTGGCTGCCGGTCGGCGCGGGCGGCACCGCGCTGCGCTCCGCCGCCTTCTTCGGTGGCGCCGGCGCCGGCCAGGCGGTGGCGATCCTCGCCGGGTACGCCGTGGCGGGGTTGCTCCTGGTGCTGCTCGCCCGCCGGGCCGGATCGGCGCCGGCGGTCGGCGGTCCGGCCGCGGCCGAGCGTGCCGCGGTGCCCGCGGGCTGACCGGCCGGTGCCGCAGGCCGGGCGGCGGTGTGCCCTGCTCGGCGGGGCTGCGGCTCGCCGCGCCCGCCGCCCCCCTACTACAAAGTGTCGTTGATAGGGGAGGATGGTGCCCGTGGAAGCACTGAGGCTGATCCTTCTCTACGTCCATCTCATCGGGTTCGCGTTGCTGCTGGGCGGTTCGATCGCCCAGTACGCGAGCGGCCGGCTGCGGATCAACGCGGCCATGCTCTGGGGCGCCGTGATCCAGCTGCTGACCGGTATCGGGCTCAGCGCGCCGCTGCGCGACGGGGACGAGCCAGCGCCGGCAAAGCTTGTTACCAAGTTCGTCATCGCGGTGCTGATCTTCGTAATGGTCTTCTTCTCCCGTAAGCGGGCCGACGTCAACCGGGGTCACTTCCTCGCAATTGTCGGGTTGACCCTGGTCAACGCGGCGGTGGCGGTCTTCTGGCGGTAACGTCAGGCTTGCGGCGACGTCCGCAGAACCGGACGTTTCGCCACGCCTGGGCGCGCCTCTACCGGCACGAAGAGTGATCTGCCCCACCGAAGGGTTACGTAGGGGTAACAGGCACTCAACAGTCGTGCACGATTGTCGGCCGGTGGGTGGGCGCGGGCGTACGCTCCCGTCCGTAACGTGGGACGCCGGCGGCACAGCGCAAGCCGGCTCAAGGGCTGCCACCGCACTAGGCGCGGTGTGCAATGGGAAGGAGACGTCTTGCGCTCGGTGCGTGGGATGCGGATCGCCTCGATCGTGGCGGCGGGTGGGCTCGTGCTGAGCGCCGCCGCTTGTGGCGAGGCGCCGGATGAGAACAACGGCGCCGGTGACGGCGGCAAGAAGTTCACCGCCTGCATGGTGACCGACGTCGGCGGCATCGACGACAAGTCGTTCAACACCTCGGCCTGGAAGGGTCTCGAGGAGGCCAAGGCCGCCAACGGCAACATCGAGACCAAGTTCGTGGCCTCGAAGGCCGAGGCGGACTACGAGCCGAACCTGACGCAGTTCGTCAACCAGAAGTGCGACTTCATCCTGGCTGTCGGTGGCCTGATGGCCAACGCGACCTCGAAGATCGCCAAGGCGAACCCGAACCAGCAGTTCGGCATCGTCGACGCCAACCCGGGTGACGCCAACGTCTACCCGATGCAGTTCGACACCGCGCAGGCCGCCTTCCAGGCCGGTTACCTCGCCGCCGGGATGAGCAAGACCGGCAAGGTGGGCACCTATGGTGGCCTGCCGATCCCGCCGGTGACCATCTTCATGGACGGCTTCGTCGACGGCGTCGCGCACTACAACAAGACCAAGGGCAAGAACGTCCAGGCGCTGGGCTGGAACAAGGAGACCCAGAAGGGCTCCTTCACCAACGACTTCGCCAAGCAGGACGAGGGCAAGAAGGTCTCCGACACGCTGGTCGCCCAGGGTGCGGACATCATCATGCCGGTCGCCGGCGGCTCCGGCCTCGGCACCACCGCCGCGGCCAAGGCCTCGGGTGGCAAGTACAGCACCATCTGGGTGGACGTCGACGGCTGCGAGAGCACGCCGGACTGCTCCGCGATCCTGACCACCGTGGTCAAGAACATCCCGGAGGCCGTCAAGGAGGCCGTGCTCAAGGCCGCCGGTGGCGAGAAGCTTCCGGCCCAGCCGGGCTTCGTCGGCACCCTGGCCAACACCGGCGTCTCGATCGCCCCGTACCACGACTTCGACAGCAAGGTTCCGGCCGAGCTGAAGGCCGAGGTCGACAAGATCAAGGCGGACATCTCCGCCGGCACCATCACCGTCACCTCGAAGGCCCAGCCGACCAAGTGACGACTGGCCGGTCCCACCGGTGAGATCATCGGGTGGAGCCGGCGGTAACAGGTACGACCGATCCGGCCGCTCCGGCCCGGCGGGGGCATTCACCCCGTCGGGCGGGAGCGGCCGATCGCGCGCCCGCCACGGCGCCCGGCCCGGTCAGCGGGCGGGTCGACCGGCAGCTACGCTGCACCATCGCTCGCACTCCAGGAGGTTGCGCTGAGACTCGAACTGCGCGGCATCACCAAGCGGTTCGGTGATCTGGTCGCCAACGATCACATCGACCTGACGGTGGAGCCTGGGGAGATTCACGCCCTGCTCGGCGAGAACGGCGCGGGCAAGTCGACCCTGATGAACGTGCTCTACGGGCTCTATCAGCCCGACGAGGGCGAGATCCTGGTCGACGGCGAGCCGCTGAAGCTGAAGGGCCCGTCCGACGCCATCGCCGCCGGGATCGGCATGGTGCACCAGCACTTCATGCTGGTGCCGGTCTTCACGGTGGCCGAGAACATCATGCTCGGCGCCGAACAGGTGCGGGGCGGGATCGCCGGATTCCTGGACCGGCGGCGAGCCCGCCGCCAGGTCACCGAGGTCTCCGAGCGATACAACCTGCGGGTCGACCCGGATGCGGTGATCGAGGACCTGCCGGTCGGCATCCAGCAGCGGGTGGAGATCGTCAAGGCGCTCACCCGTGACGTCGACCTGCTCATCCTCGACGAGCCGACCGCGGTGCTCACCCCGCAGGAGACCGAGGAACTGCTCGCCGTCATGCGGTCGCTCAAGGCCGCCGGCAAGTCGATCGTCTTCATCACCCACAAGCTCGGCGAGGTGAAGGCGATCGCCGACCGGATCACCGTGATCCGGCGCGGCAAGACGGTCGGTACGGCCTCCCCGGAGGCGAGCCGGGACGAGCTGGCGGCGCTGATGGTCGGCCGTAACGTCCGGCTCACCGTGGAGAAGGCCGAGGCCACCCCGGGCCGGCCGGTGCTCGAGGTCGCCGGGCTGGTGGTGGACGACGACCGGCAGATCCGCGCGGTCGACGGCATCGACCTGACCGTGCGCGCCGGTGAGGTGCTCGGCGTGGCGGGCGTGCAGGGCAACGGCCAGACCGAGTTGATCGAGGCGATCATGGGCCTGCGCCCGGTGCTCGCCGGCACGGTCACCCTCGACGGCGACCGGATCGACGGCTGGGCGACCAAGAAGGTGCTGCGGGCCGGCGTCGGCTACGTGCCCGAGGACCGCAGCGTCGACGGGCTGGTCAAGGAGTTCAGCGTCGCCGAGAACCTGGTGCTGGACATCTACGACCGAGCGCCGTTCGGCAAGGGACTCTCGCTCAAGCCGGACGCCATCGCCGCCTCGGCGAAGGAGCGGATCGCGCAGTTCGACGTGCGCACCTCCTCGGCCGACGCGCCGGTGGGCACCCTCTCGGGCGGCAACCAGCAGAAGGTGATCGTGGCCCGGGAGCTCTCCCGACCGCTGAAGCTCTTCATCGCCGCCCAGCCGACCCGCGGCGTGGACGTGGGATCCATCGAGTTCATCCACAGCCGGGTCATCCGGGAGCGGGACATCGGCACCGCCGTCATGGTCGTCTCCAGCGAGCTGGACGAGGTGATCGGGCTGGCCGACCGGATCGCGGTGATGTACCGCGGCCGGATCATCGGCATCGTCGGCCCGGAGACCCCCCGCGAGGAGATCGGCCTGCTGATGGCCGGCATCGCGCCGGACGTGGCGGCCGAACAGGTTCGTGGCCCGGCGGCCGAGCCGGCCGACGGCGCGGCGTCCGGGCAGACCGGTGACGCGGCGGCGAGCAACGGTGGCGCGGCGTCCGCCGAGGGCCCAGGTAGCGAGGACGAGGCATGAGCGAGCGCATCATCAGGTGGAGTGCGGCATGAGCGACCCCACTCCGCAGTCGGGTTCGCCCGACAAGGAGCCGGCGACCGAGGCGCAGGCGGCGCAGAACGCGCTGGGTAACACCGAGCGGGCCGAGCCGGCGACGACGCCGCAGAGCGGCGCACCCGAGCCCCGGCCCTCGCTCGGCCGGCTGTTCCTGGACAACCTCTGGGCGGCCAACACCTTCACGGTGACCCTGCTCTCGCTGGTGCTGGCGATCGTGGTCGGCGGCATCCTGATGATCATCTCGGATCCGGAAGTCCTGTCGACCTACTCGTACATCACCGCCCGCCCGTCGGACGCGTTCAGCGCCAGCTGGACGCTGGTCAGCGAGGCGTACGCCAACCTGTTCAAGGGCTCCGTCTTCGACCCGGAGGCCTTCTCCGGCTGGTTGAACGGTGACAACGGGTGGCAGGCGGTGCTCGCGCCGATCTCCGAGACGCTCACCTACACCGCGCCGCTGGTCTTCACCGGCCTCTCGGTGGCGCTCGCCTTCCGCGGCGGCCTGTTCAACATCGGCGCCCAGGGCCAGGCCACCATCGGCGTGATCCTGGCCGCGCTGGCCGGCTTCCTGCTGCCGCTCCCGCCCGGCCTGCACCTGCTCGTCGCGGTGCTCGCCGGTGGCCTCGGCGGTGCGGTCTGGGGCTTCATCCCGGGCATCCTCAAGGCGCGCACCGGCGCGCACGAGGTGATCATCACGATCATGCTCAACTACGTCGCCACGTACTTCCTGACCTGGCTGATCGTGCAGAACGGCGTGCAGGACCCGACCCGTACCGACGCGATCAGCAAGGCCGTGGACTCCTCGGCCCAGCTGCCCCGGCTGCTCGGCGACAACCTCCGGGTGCACTCCGGCATCCTGCTCGCCGTGCTGGCCACCTGGGCGGTGGCGTGGCTGCTCAACCGCTCCACGCTCGGCTTCGAGCTGCGGGCCGTGGGCGCCAACCCGGACGCCGCCCGCACCGCCGGCATCAGCGTCACCCGGACGTTCGTCCTCATCATGGTGTTCGCCGGGATCCTGGCCGGCCTGGGCGGCTCGAACATGGTGCTCGGCTCGACCGCCAGCGCGCTCACGCCGCTGGTGGTGGCGCAGATCGGCTTCGACGGAATCCTGGTGGCGCTGCTCGGCCGCCTGAAGCCGTGGGGCGTCGCGCTCGCCGCGCTGCTCTTCGGCGCACTCCAGGCCGGCGGCAACCGGATGCAGTCGTACTCCGGGATCTCGCTGGAGCTGGTCACCGTGCTCCAGGCGCTGATCGTCATCTTCATCGCCGCGCCGGCCCTGGTGAAGGCGATCTTCCAGCTCCGGGCCGCACGGGCCGCCCGGCTGCAGACGAGCCTGGCGAAGGGCTGGTAACTCATGTCCACCATGGCTGTCCCCGACGTCGCGGTTGCTCCCGTCGACGAGGGATTCTGGACCCGCAGCCGCAAGGCCGGCCTCGTGCTGCTGGCACTCGGCCTGCTGGCCGCGGTGCTGTTCGGCGCGCTCGCCACCGACCAGCAGGCCCGGTTCACACTCAGCGAGGACGCCGCCGGCGCCGCCCTGGAGATCAACGGTACGGTCGGCGGGATCCTCTTCGGGGCGATCGCGGCCGCCGCCGGTGCGGCGCTGCTCGCCGGGCTCCCGAAGCGCTGGTTCCTCACCGTGCTCGGCGTGGGGCTGGTCGGCTTCGTGCTCTCGTTCCTCTGCTGGCAGGTCTCCGCAGCCCCGGCCGGGCAGAACTTCATGCCGCTGGTCAACATCCTGCGGGGCACCTTCATCCTGGCCCTGCCGCTGATCTTCGGCGCGCTCGCCGGGGTGCTCTGCGAGCGCTCCGGCGTGGTGAACGTGGCCATCGAGGGGCAGCTGCTGATGGGGGCGTTCAGCGGCGCGCTCTTCGGGAGCATCTCCGGCAGCGTCTGGGTGGGTCTGGTCGCGGCGGCGATCGGCGGTGCGACCATCTCGCTGCTGCTGGCGGTCTTCTCCATCCGCTACCTGGTCGACCAGACCGTCATGGGAATCGTGCTGAACCTGCTCGCGGTGGGCGTCACCGGCTTCCTCTACGAGCGGCTGATGCAGACCAACGCGGAGAAGTACAACAGCGCGCCCCGCTTCAGCAACTGGGAGATCCCGCTGCTCAAGGACATCCCGGTGCTCGGGCCGGCGCTGTTCCGGGGCAACATCTTCCTCTACCTCGGCCTGCTGCTGGTGCTGGTGATCCACTTTGGGTTGTTCCGCACCCGGTGGGGTCTGCGGACCCGCTCGGTCGGCGAGCACCCGATCGCCGCCGACACCCTCGGCGTCCGGGTGCTCGGGCTGCGCTACCGCAACGTGCTGCTGGCCGGTGTGGTCGCCGGCATCGGCGGCGCGTCGTACACGCTGGCGCTGTACTCGTTCACCAAGAACATGATCGGCGGCAAGGGCTTCATCGCGCTGGCTGCGCTGATCTTCGGCCGGTGGAACCCGACCGGCGCGCTGCTCGCCGCGCTCTTCTTCGGCTTCGCCGACCAGCTCGCCACCTACCTGGGCGCGATCAACAGTGTGATCCCCAGCCAGTTCCTGGCCATGCTGCCCTACCTGGCGACGATCCTGGCGGTGGCCGGGCTGGTCGGTAGGGTGCGGGCACCGGCCGCGGACGGCAAGCCGTACATCAAGGGCTGACGGGGAGAGCACCACATGGAGATCGACTGGACCCAGCTGCGCGCCGCCGCCGTCGAGGTGATGCGGCACGCGTACGCCCCGTACTCGAAGTTTCCCGTCGGGGCGGCCGCCCTGGTCGACGACGGCCGGGTGGTGGTCGGCTGCAACGTGGAGAACGCCGCGTACGGCGTCGTGCTCTGCGCCGAGTGCGGCGTGGTCTCGTCGCTGCACGCCACCGGCGGCGGTCGGCTGGTCGCGCTCTCCTGCGTGGACGCGACCGGCGAGCCGCTGATGCCCTGCGGCCGGTGCCGGCAGCTGCTCTGGGAGAACGGCGGCCCGGAGTGCCTGATCGAGACGAAGGGCCGCCCGCTGCGGATGGCCGAGCTGCTGCCGCACGCGTTCGGGGTGGAAGACCTGGACGCGGTGATCGGGGAGACCCCGCTGCCGGTGGTGCCGGAGCGGCTGGCCGCCTGGCGCGGCCGGGGCACGGTCTTCGTGCACGCCGACCTCAACGCCGGCCAGCAGGTCTGGACGGCGTACTGGGAGCGGTCCGCCGGGGACGACGCGCAGGCCGAGACCGGGGTGCTGGAGGAGGGCCCGAGCTGGGACGACCCGGCCGAGGCGATCACCTGGGGTCTGGCCCGTACGCCCCGGGTGGTGGTCGTCGACGCGAACGGCGGCATCTTCTGGGCCGGCGAGGGTGAGCCGCCGATGGAGATCCCGGACCGCTGGGGTTGATCGTGGTTCAGCTTCAGGGATGGGGCCGACCGTGCCCGGCTCCGGGCGGTCAGGCTTGATCCCTCCGCCGGGCACGGTCGGCCCCATCCCCCGTGGGCACGGTCCGCTGGCCGGTTCCGCCATTCGACTAGGAAAGATCTTCTGTGATGAGTGAGTTCGCGGCGGTTGATGTTATTCGGGCTAAGCGGGACGGCGGGGTGCTGTCGGACGCGCAGATCGACTGGGTGGTCGACGCGTACACCCGGGGCGTGGTGGCCGACGAGCAGATGTCGGCGCTGGCCATGGCGATCCTGCTGCGCGGGATGACCGGCCCGGAGATCGCCCGGTGGACCGCCGCGATGATCGCCAGCGGAGAACGGCTGGACCTCTCGGCCGTCGACCGGCCGACCGTCGACAAGCACTCCACCGGCGGGGTCGGCGACAAGATCACGCTTCCGCTCACCCCGCTGGTGGCCGCCTGCGGCGCCGCCGTGCCACAGCTGAGCGGACGGGGCCTCGGGCACACCGGCGGCACGCTGGACAAGCTCGAGTCGATTCCGGGCTGGCGGGCGGCGCTGAGCAACGACGAGTTCATCAACCAGCTGCGCGACGTCGGCGCGGTGATCTGCGCGGCCGGCGCCGGCCTCGCCCCGGCCGACCGGAAGCTGTACGCGCTGCGCGACGTGACCGGCACCGTCGAGGCGATCCCGCTGATCGCCAGTTCGATCATGAGCAAGAAGATCGCCGAGGGCACCGGCGCGCTGGTGCTCGACGTCAAGGTCGGCTCGGGTGCGTTCATGAAGTCGGTCGAGCACGCCCGCGAGTTGGCCCGCACCATGGTCGAGCTTGGCGGGGCGCACGGCGTACGGACCGTTGCCCTGCTCACCGACATGTCCACCCCGCTCGGCCGGGCTATCGGCAACGGGGTGGAGGTGACCGAGTCGGTCGAGGTGCTGGCCGGCGGCGGTCCGGCCGACGTGGTCGAGCTGACGCTGGCCCTGGCCCGGGAGATGCTCGACGCGGCCGGCCTGCCGGACGCCGACCCGGCGAGCGCGCTCCGCGACGGCCGGGCGATGGACTCCTGGCGGGCGATGATCCGCGCCCAGGGGGGTGACCCGGACGCGCCGATGCCGACCGCTCCCGAGGTCGAGGTGGTCGCGGCGCCGGCCGACGGGTTCGTCGAGTCGATCGACGCGTACGCCATGGGGGTGGCCGCGTGGCGGCTCGGCGCCGGCCGGGCCCGCAAGGAGGACCCGGTCAGCGTGCCGGCCGGGATCCTGTTGCACAAGCGGCCGGGTGACCCGGTGCGGGCCGGCGAACCCCTCTACGAGCTGCGCGCCGAGCAGGCCGATCGGCTGCCCGCGGCGCTGGCCGAGGCCGCCCGGGCGGTACGAATCTCACCGAGCGCGCCGGTGGCGGCACCGTTGGTGATGGAGCGGATAGGCTGACCCCGCGGCGCCGGGGCGGCGTGTCGTCGGCCACCTGGGACCGCTATCCTGCCTGGCCAAGGGGGGACAACCGGCGCTGAGTCGTCGCGAGCAAGGGAATTCGCCGTGACCGTACCTGCCCCCGACCCACGTGAGGTGCGCGAGGCGAGCCTGGACGAGCTGTCCCGGCTGGGCCTGCCGCTGCCGCCTCCGCAGTTCCCGCTCGTCTGGGAGCCCGACGACCAGATCGAGCTGCGTCCCAGGGTGGAGATCGAGGCCCGGATCGCCGTGCTGCACCTGATCCTGGCCCGCTGCTTCGGGATGCCGCCGCAGGCCGCGATGAGCTGGCTGCTCGCGTCGCACCTGGTCGAGATGGTCACCCCGCCGGAGTGGCAGTTCGTCACCGGCAGCAAGGGCGACCACCGCTCGTTCGTGCTGCACCACGACGCGCTCTTCTCGCTCGCCTGGGTGCTCGGCCTGACCAAGGTGCTCGACCCGACGCTGCCGGTCGACGAACGGCTGGTAGAGCGGATGCCGCACATCGCCGGCGGGGAGACCTTCGGCCAGTGGCGGTCCCGGATCCTCGCCGCGCCGCAGCACCCGGCCGACGCCGCCGCCCTGCTCGACCTGCACTACTGCCTGGACTGGGCGTACCTGGAGATGGAGCGGCACGGCAAGACGCTGCCCGGGCTGGTCGACGCGAACGCGATCGGCCAGCGGCGGTGGGCGCTGGAGTGGGCGGTGATCCTCCGCGGGCCGTACCACGACGAGCCCCCCGGCTGGGAAGAGGTCGACCTCTCCACCTGAACCTCGCCGGTCAGCTCGGGATCGGCCGCCACACGGCGAGCCGGACCGCGACGGTGACCCGGACCGGTTCGGCCAGCGCGGCGATCCGGCTGGCCAGCCCGGCCGGGTCGGTGTGCCAGGCGCTGGGCCCCATGCCCACCAGCGTGGCCACCTCGGGTCGGGTCAGCGTCAGCTCGCTCCGGTGCAGCGCGACGCCCACCCGGGTGAACTGCGCGCCGAGGCTGCTGGCCACCCGGTCCTCCTTGGTCGGGTCGACCCGGAGCAGCCCGAGCGGGCCGACCAGCTCGGCGAGGTGCTCCTCGGCGGGGGTCACCACGAGCAGCGCCCCGGCCGGATGCAGCACCCGGCGGAACTCCGGACCGTTGCGCGGCGCGAAGACGTTCAGCAGCAGGTCGGCCGCGCCGTCGGCGAGCGGCAGCCGCTGCCAGGTGTCGGCGAGCGCCGCCGCGGCCCGCGGGTGGGCCCGGGCGGCCCGGCGCAGCGCCGGCTTCGACACGTCCAGGGCCAGACCGACGGCGTCCGGCAGCGCCGCCAGCACCGCCGCCAGGTACCGGCCGGTCCCGGCGCCGGCGTCCACCACCAGGGGGTACGCCCCGGCGACCGGTGGTGTCACGGCCACCGCCGCCTCGGCGAGCGCGGTCGAGATCAGGTCGTAGTGCCCGGCGGTCAGGAAGTCGGCGCGGGCGGCCACCATCTCGGCGCTGTCACCGACGTGCGGGGCGCGACCGGCGAGCAGGTTGACGTAGCCCTGCCGGGCCACGTCGAAGCTGTGCCGGCGCGGGCAGCGCAGCGCCTGGGCGGTGCCGGCGACCGCCTCGGTCAGCGGTTCGCCGCAGACCGGGCAGCGCAGCCGGTCGAGGATGCGAGCGTCCATTGCTCAGGCGTCCGGACGGGGCGGCGCCGGGCGGACCCGGCCGTGGGCACGGGTCGGTCCCGCGCCCCGGAGCGGCTTCGACTCCTCGGCGTTCACGCTCGGCACGGTAGCTCCACCTGGACCACGGTAGGCCCACCGGCCGGCGGGTCGAAGGCCGCCCGGCTGTCGCTGGCGGTCGGCCCGAGCAGGGCCCGCGTCAACCGCGCCTCCAGCTCGACCAACCCGCGCGGCAGCCGGTACGCGACGGACGCCACCAGAAGCCCGACCACGGCGGCCAGCGCGGGGGAGTCGACGGGCAGGCCGGGGTACGGGTCGATCAGGCCGGGTCGGATTCCGTGCAGCACCGGCGCGGCCAGCCCCTGCGCCGCGCCGAGCCAGCACACCACCGGCAGCAGTACCCCGAGGGCGGTGAACGGCAGGTGGACGAGCTGGAAGAGCAGGTCCCGATAGGTGGCCGGGTCGGTCATCCGCACCGCCAGCCGGGCGGTGACCGGCCCGGTCGCGGGGCGGTACGGCGAGGCCACCGGTTCGCCCGCCACCCGCCGGCGTTGCCGGTCCAGCACGGCTCGGGACCGGGTCACCGCCCGATCGAGCAGCGGCAGGCCGATGCCGGCCGGGCTCAGCGCGACACCGGCGAGGGTGCCGAGGGCGAGCAGTCCGCCGGCGAGCGCGACCGGCCCGCCGGCCAGCAGGTGGCCGAGATCTCGTAGCGCCTGACCGGCGATGCTCACCGGCTCCTGCTCCCCGCCGGCCCTGGTGGGACCGGGCCACCGGTGACCGGTGGCCGCGCCGCCGGCGCCCGTCGTCATCGTGGTCCCCATCGCCGCCTCCGCCGCTCGTCAGCCCAGCCTTGACGCTAGGTGGACCGGTGGGCCGCTTCGATGGTGTGCGCACCACAGTCCATGGTGGTGCTGGCATCACCGTCAGCGGGGTGGTGACCCCTCCGCGCCGGAGCGCCCGGGTGGCGCCCGTGACGGGCGCGGCCGGTCCCGGCGCGGTCGCGCCCGCGGCTGACTAGGGTCTGAGCATGGTCGCGACTATCCGGTACGAGGACATCGTCAAGGTCCCGAAGGCGCTGCTGCACGATCACCTGGACGGCGGCCTGCGGCCGGCGACGATCGTCGAGCTGGCAGCGGAGGTGGGGCACAAGCTGCCCACGGCCGACGCCGAGGCGCTCGGGGGCTGGTTCGTGGAGGCGGCTGCCTCCGGCTCGCTGGAGCGCTACCTGGAGACGTTCGCGCACACCG
Organism: Micromonospora sp. NPDC051006; assembly: GCF_044456245.1. Taxonomy (NCBI): domain Bacteria; kingdom Bacillati; phylum Actinomycetota; class Actinomycetes; order Micromonosporales; family Micromonosporaceae; genus Micromonospora; species Micromonospora sp. NPDC051006. Next base: position 102,695 of record NZ_JBITFP010000012.1, on the reverse strand, counting down.
TCGCCGTGATGCAGACCGCGCCCGCGCTGCGTCGGGTCGCCCGCGAGTGCGCGCTCGACCTGGCCGCCGACGGGGTGGTCTACGCCGAGGTGCGCTTCGCCCCGGAGCAGCACCTGGAGCGGGACCTCAGCCTCGACGAGGTGGTCGAGGCGGTGCTCGTCGGCTTCGCCGAGGGCAGCGCCCAGGCCGCCGCGGCCGGCACCCCGATCCGGGTGGGCACGCTGCTTACCGCGATGCGGCACGCCGCCCGCTCGCAGGAGATCGCCGAGTTGGCCGTGCGGCACCGGGACGCCGGTGTGGTGGGCTTCGACATCGCGGGCGCGGAGGCGGGCTTCCCGCCGACCCGGCACCTGGACGCCTTCGAGTACCTCCAGCGGGAGAACTTCCACTTCACCATCCACGCCGGCGAGGCGTTCGGGCTGCCGTCGATCTGGCAGGCCATCCAGTGGTGCGGCGCGGACCGGCTCGGCCACGGGGTGCGGATCGTGGACGACATCACCACCGGGCCCGAGCCGGTGCTCGGCCGGCTGGCCGCGTACGTCCGGGACAAGCGGATCCCGCTGGAGCTCTGCCCGTCGTCGAACGTGCAGACCGGCGCCGCGGCCTCGATCTCCGAGCATCCGATCGGGCTGCTGCGCGACCTGCGCTTCCGGGTGACGGTGAACACCGACAACCGGCTGATGAGTGGCACGTCGATGTCCCGCGAGATGGCGCTGCTGGTCGACGCCTTCGGCTACGGCTGGGCCGAACTGCGGTGGTTCACCATCAACGCGATGAAGAGCGCCTTCATCCCGTTCGACGAGCGGCTGCGGATCATCGACGAGGTGATCAAGCCGGCCTACGCGGAGCTGCTGCTCGACTGATCGGCGCGCTGCGGGTGGCCGGCGAGCAGGCCGGCCACCTGGCGCAGCACCTCTCGGCCCCGGGCCGCCTCGGCGCCCAGCCCGGTCTGCCGGCGCAGCACCGCCGGCTCGGCACGCAACAGCGCCAACCCCCGGCGGAGCAGGACCCGGGGCCCCTTGCGCTGCTCGGCCAGGTCGCGGCTGAGCCGGCGGAGGAAGGTGGCGCCGCGCGGCCGGCGCAGGGCGTACGCGCCGGCGAGCAGCCCGCGCCGTTGGCACTCCGCGACAATCTCGGCGGCGAAAATCCCTTCGGCCACAAAAAGTGGCGATCCGGCTATGTCAAATGCCCGGGTGGCCACCCGGCGGTCCGCGCCTATCGCATAAACCGGCACTTCCGCCCGACCCTCCCGGGCCAGCTTGGCAATGGTTTCCACAGCCGTCTCGGCGTCCCAGGACAGCGGTGACTCCCAGTCCACCTGGCCGCTTCGGCGTGGCAACGTAGGGTCATCGCCCTCCTTGTAGAAGTCGTCCAAGCACAGCACCGGAAGCCCGGTTCGTTGCGCTATGTACGACTTTCCAGAGCCGGAAGGGCCGGCGAGCAGGACGACGCGGTGCGGGTGCCTCATTACCTTCAGTAACTCCGGCCAGACGGTCTGCTATCAAATTGCATCAACATCTCATCACACCATCGGCGGGTACCAACCTGGGCTTTCTCTTTGCGAGGCGGCGTGATGGAATCTCGGGGGTCCGACCCGCCGGGTCGGTCGCTGGGCGTTGCCCGGGGCAACGCGCTGAAGCTGTAATCGCGAGGGCGGTGACGTGAGCAAACGGCCAAAGACGGCGGGCTCCTTCCTGTCGCGGCTGGGCCGGCCGGCCAGCCGGCTCCGGGACATGCCGATCTGGTCCAAGCTCGGTCTCATCATGATCGTGCCGACCATCGCCACGGTTGTGGTGGGCACCAGTGGTCTGGTCGACCACCTGGAGACGCTCAACAATGCCAACCGGGCAGGCGACCTGGCCAACCTCTCCGGCTATGCGGGTGATCTGATCGACACCCTGCAGGACGAGCGGACCACCGCGGTGCTGCTGCTGGTCGCGCCCCAGGGGCAGGCGAAGGCGCAGTACGAGGAGGCCTACCGGCGGGTCAACTCCCGGGTTGACCAGTCGAAGGGGCCCTACCTCTCCCAGCGGTCGTCGATCGACGATCTGCCGGGCAGCCTCGAGACCCTGCTGGACCAGATCGACCAGAGCCTCACCGATCTGCCGGGCACCCGCAGCCAGGTCTACAACAACAAGCTCACGCCGGTCGACGCGACCCAGTCGTACGAGTCGGTGATCACCAACCTGCTCGCCATCCGCGACTCGGCCACCCAGCTCGCCGGCGACAACGACCTGAGCGACCGCATGCGGGCCGCCGCCGCTGTGGCGCGGGAGAAGGAGTTCCTCTCCCTGCGCCGGGTGGTGGTGCACCGGGCGTTGGCGCAGAAGCAGCTGACCCCGACGCTGCGTAAGGACTACATCGCCAGCGGCACCGGCTCGGACCAGGCCGTGCAGAGCTTCAAGGCGGTCGCGAGCCCGGACGAGGCGCGATTCCACGACCAGACCATCGCCGGTGGCGACCGGCGGGAGGCCGAGACCTACACCGGCTGGCTCGACGGCAACACCTCCGGCAGCATGGCCGGCGCCCCGTTCGGGCCCGACCAGTGGGACTCGGCGATGGTCGCGAACGCCAAGCTGATCCGTACGGTGGAGTCGCGACTCGACGGCGACGTGGTCAGCCGGGCCGACGAGATCCGCTCCGACGTGCAGCGGCAGGTGTTCCTGGAGACCGGCCTGCTGCTCGTCATGCTGCTGCTGGCCATCCTCTTCGCCTACCTGGTCGCCCGCTCGATGGCCCGGTCGCTGCGCGACCTGCGCCAGGGCGCCCTCTCCGTGGCCCAGTACGGCCTGCCGCAGGCCGTGGCCCGACTGCGTGACCCGCAGGTCACCGGCCAGCTCTCCCCGGCGCAACTGGCCAACCAGATCGCCGAGCCGCTGCCGGTGCGCAGCAAGGACGAGTTCGGCCAGGTGACCGAGGCGTTCAACGCCGTCCACCTGGAAGCCGTCCGCACCGCCGCCGAGCAGGCGGCGCTGCGCGCCTCCGTCGCGACGATGTTCGTCAACCTCGCCCGCCGCTCGCAGATCCTGGTCGACCGCCTGATCGGGCACCTCGACCGGCTGGAGCGCGGCGAGGAGGACCCGGACCGGCTGGCCGAGCTGTTCCAGCTCGACCACCTGGCCACCCGGATGCGGCGCAACGACGAGAACCTGCTGGTGCTCGCCGGCGCCGACTCCACCCGTGTCCAGCGGGAGCCGGCCGCGCTGATCGACGTGCTGCGCGCCGCCCAGTCCGAGGTCGAGCACTACACCCGGATCGAGTTCGGCGTGATCGACCGGGACATCGAGGTCGCCGCGCACGCGGTCAACGACCTGGTGCACCTGGTCGCCGAGCTCTTCGACAACGCCACCGCCTTCTCGCCGCCGGACTCCCAGGTGATGGTCGAGGCCCGTCGGGTCGGCGACCGTGCCTCGCTCTACGTCGAGGACCGCGGCATCGGGATCAGCGGCGACCAGCTGCACGAGCTCAACGAGCGGCTGGCCACACCGCCGCAGGTGGACGTGGCCGTCTCCCGGATGATGGGCCTGGTCGTGGTCGCCCGGCTGGCGGCCCGGCACGGCGTCCGGGTCGAGCTGCGCCCCGGCTCCGACCGGGGGACCGTCGCCGACGTGACGCTGCCCACCTCGGTCCTGGTGCCTCGGGCGCTGGCCGGGCGGGCGCAGGGCGCCCCGGCGCTGCCCGCCTCCGCCGGCGGCCCGCCGCCCACGGCCGGCCCCACGCCGTCCTTCGGCGCGTTGCCCGCGTTGGGTGCCCGGCAGAGCGAGTCCGGCAACCAGGTGACCCTCGGCGGTCGCCCGTTCGACCCGGCGTCGCGCAACGGCGCGGGCACCCCGGCGGTAGCCGGCTCGGTCCCCGCCATGCCGGCCTGGTCGGACCTCACCGGTGCGACCGGCGCCACCGCGGCCAGCCCGTTCACCCCGCGTAACCCCAACGGCCAGCCGATCGACCCGCTGCCGCAGCGGCGCAACAACGGCGAGGCCGAGCCGGCCACCGGCCAGCAGCCGAGCATCCCGCGGCAGCTGCCGAGCAGCCCGGAGGCCGGGTCCTACTCGCCGCCGCCGGTCTCCGCGCCGCCGCTGCCGCCGATCTCGGGCGGTCCGGTCTCCGGCTCGCCGGTCTCGGCGCAACCGTTCTCGGGTCCGCCGGTCTCCGCGTCGCCGTACGCCGGTCCGCCGACGTCCGCCTCGCCCTACGCCGGCCCGCCGACCTCGGCGTCGCCGTACGCCGGCCCGCCGGTCTCGGCGCAGCCCTACTCGGCGCCGCCGGTCTCCGCGCAGCCGTACTCGGGGCAGCCCTACTCCGGCCAGCCCTACTCGGCTCCGCCGGCCGGCCAGCCGTACTCGGCCCCGCCGGCCGGGCAGCCCTACTCGGCCCCGCCGGCCGGCCAGCCCTACTCCGCGCCGCCGGCGAACCAGCTGCCGTCGCGGCCGGCCTCGAGCGCCGCGGCGCCGCCGGTCTGGCCGCCGGTCGCCGGTGCGGACCGGGACGCCGCGACGCCGCCGGTGCCCGAGCGCCTCGCCGCGGCCCTGGACATGACCACCGAGCTGCCGCGGGTGCCGCGGCCCGGGACGGAGAGCCAGCCGTCGGCCGCGCCGGCGCCGGCCCCCGCGCCGGCCGCGCCGCAGGCGCAGAGCCGACCCACGCCGCCCCCGCAGGCCCAGAGCCGGCAGCGTTATGCGGACGAGACGATGGAGCTTCCGATCTTCCGGGAGCTGGAGTCGGCCTGGTTCCGTACCGCTCGGCGGGGGTCGGAGGAGTCGGCGAAACCCGCACAGCCGGCGGCGGCGAACGGTGCCACGACGCAGCAGTTCTCCGCAGTGGACGACACCGGCCGGGCCGTCCAGAAGACACCACCCGGGACGACAGGTAACGCACCGATGGCAGAGACTCCGACGGCCGGAGGGGCGCCACGGGGGAACGGGTCGACCGCGAACGGGGGCAGCCGGCCCACGATCGCCGAGAGCCTGCCCACCCGCCGACCCCAGCAGCAGACCAACGGCTGGCAGACCGCTGCCGACGACGGGTGGCGGGCCGCCACGGCGGCCACCGACGTGCCGGTGCAGGCCACCACGACGACGGGTCTGCCGAAGCGCACGCCGATGGCACAGTTGGTGCCGGGCGCGGTGGAAAAGCCCGCCGCGGCCGTCCAGCGTCGTACGCCGGAGGGTGTACGCGGCCTGCTCTCGGCCTACCACCGGGGTGTGCAGCGTGGACGTAGCAACCCCGCGGAGAGCAACCCGACCAGCCCGGAGGCGACTCCGGGAGGGCAGCAATCCTCGCAGTCTGGCTCAGGCCCAGTGGCCGGGAGCGGGCAGAAGGAGCAAGAAGGATGACTACTACGCAGGATCTCGGTTGGCTCCTCGCCAACTTCGCCGACCGGGTACCCGGTGTCGCGCACGCGGTCGCGGTCTCCGCGGACGGCCTGCTCCTCGCGTCGTCAAGGGATCTCCCGCGTGACCGGGCCGACCAGCTGGCGGCCATCTCGTCCGGCCTGGTCAGCCTGACCCAGGGCGCGGCCCGCTGCTTCGAGGGAGGCGCGGTGTTGCAGACGGTCGTGGAGATGGACAATGGCTTCCTGTTCCTGATGTCCATCTCGGACGGCTCGTCGTTCGCGGTGCTCGCCGCTCGCAGCAGCGATGTCGGGCAGGTCGGCTACGAGATGGCGTTGCTCGTCGACCGGGTGGGCGACGCGCTGACCCCGCAGCCGCGCGCGGCTGCGGGAATGCTGGGCTGACGCCCTGCTGACCAAGGTCGGCTGGGCAGTAGCGACGACAAGACGGGCTCCACCGGATGGAGCCGGTGCCGGGTACGAAGGAGGTGAGCGGCGACATGTCCGATCGTGACGAACCGACAGGAGCGTTGGTCCGTCCATACGCCGTCACCCGTGGTCGTACCCGCCCCCGACTCGACATCGCGCTGGAGGCGCTCGTCGAGACGACGGTGCGCGGCCGGGCCGCTGCCAACGGCAGCATCGGCCAGGGCCGCGAACACCAGTACATCGCCGCGCTGTGTGACGGACGCGTGCAGTCGCTCGCCGAGATCGCGGCGCGGATGCAGCTCCCGCTTGGTGTGGCCCGGGTGCTCATCGCCGACATGGCGACGGACGGCCTGGTCGCGGTCCACGAGCCGACCATCCTGGACGACTCGAACGACGCGGTGGGCACTGAACTGCTGGAGAGGGTGCTGAGTGGACTTCGCAGGCTCTGACATGTCGCACCGCCCGCCGAGCCCGAGCGGGCGCGTGACGTCGGCGAAGATCGTTATTGCCGGTGGATTCGGCGTCGGCAAGACGACGCTGGTCGGCTCGGTATCGGAGATCACGCCGCTGACCACCGAGGCCATCATGACCTCCGCCGGCGTGGGCGTCGACGACAACCGGCAGGTGCCGGGGAAGTCGACGACCACGGTGGCCATGGACTTCGGCCGCATCACGATCGACCGTGACCTGATCCTGTACCTGTTCGGTACGCCGGGTCAGACCCGGTTCTGGTTCATGTGGGACGAACTGGTGCGCGGGGCGATCGGTGCGGTCGTGCTGGTGGACACGCGCCGGCTGGCCGACTGCTTCGCGGCGATCGACTTCTTCGAGCACCGGCGGCTGCCGTACCTGGTGGCCATCAACTGCTTCGACGGGATGCAGTACCACGACCCGCAGGACGTCCGGGACGCGCTGGCGATCTCGAGCGACGTGCCGGTGGTGGCCTGCGACGCCCGAAACCGGGAGTCGACGAAGCACGTGCTGATCTCGCTGGTCGAGTACGTGCTCACCATGCGTCGTACCCGCGCGGTCGCGCCCGCCTGACGGGCCCGTCGACACGCCCGGTGCGGCTTCGGCCGCCACCGGGCGTTTGTCGCTGTCCGGGCACGCCCGACGCCGCTGCACGTTTGCAGCCGGCGCGCTCGCCCGGGTGCCAGCCGGCTGGGCGACGCGTGGACGGGACAGCCGTGCCGCGGCGGTGCCGCCGGTGTGCGCGTGCTGTGGGCTGCGCGTGCCGTGGGTTGCGCGTGCCCGGCGGCCGCACCGACGGTGGCCGCGCCGACCCGGCCCTCCCCACGCCGCCGCCGACGGCCGGCAGGGCGGGCCGTACCGCCGCGAGCGTCCCCCAGAGCCGAGAGCCCCTGCCGCGGCCCCGGTGCAATCAACCGGGGGCGTACAGGGGCTCAGGGTAGGTCGGGTCGCCAGGGTCAGGAACGGTAACCCGCGGAGCGGTACTCGTACTCTCGGTCGTCGTCGCGGTCACCATGGTCGCGGCTGAAGTCCCAGCCACCGGCGGCCTCCCGCCCGGGGCGGCCGCCCACCGCGAAACCGCCGATCTCCTGCCCACGGCGCCAGCCGCGGAAGTAGCCGGTGGTGTTCTCGGCAAGGCTGGCGGCGTCCCGCACGATCCGCAGCGGGCGCTCCTCACGCAGCGGCGAACCGGGCACCAGGTTGGCCTGCGGCACCCGCTTGGGCAGCCCGGCTGTGGTCTCCGCACCGACCGCCGGGCGGGCGGCCTGCTCGGCCGCCTGCCAGCCGGCGTCGGAGGTGGTTGACCAGTCCAGGTCCACCTCGTCGACGTGCCCGACGAACCACGCGGACTTCGCCTGCGCGAAGATCAGCAGGTCGCCGTCGCCACCCTCGTCCGCCACCGGCGGTGGCCGGTGTTCGACCGGCGGTGGCCGGTGCTCGGCCGCGGGCGGCCGGTGTTCGACCGGGGGCGGCGGCGGCCGGTGCTCGGCCGCCGGGCGTTCGACCGGCGGGCGTTCGGCGCGGCTCGGGAGCCGACCATTGCGGCCGACGTCCGACCGGTCGACCAGCCGCAGCGGCGGCGTCTCCAGCTGCGGGTCGGCCGGCGGGTTGGCACCCTCGCGCAGCGCCCGGTCGGCCAGCGGCGGCGGCTCGACGAGCCGCAGCATCGGCGGTTCCTGCGGCAGATCGTCGGCGAGCCACGGCGGGGTGACCCGCCCCTCGCCCGTCCCCGGGTCGGTCGGCGCGTCCACGCCGCGTCCGTAGGAGTAGGCGACCGGGTTGTTCGCCGAGCTGTCGGCCGGGTCCTCCGGGTTGTTGACCAGCGGCCAGTTGGCCCGCGAACCGGGCGGGGCGGCGGACTCCTGGTCGGGCCGGGGCGTGGGCACCGGGACGCTCAGGTCGGTGGCGCTGAAGCCGCCCGTAGGGGGCGGTGGTGGCGCCGCGCCGTTCGTCTTCGGCCTGGGCGGGATCACCGTGCGCTGCCGCTCGGCACGGGCGTTGTTGATCGCCGCGGTGGTCAGGGTGGGTCGGAAGGGCTCACCCGCCTCGGCGGGCGGCACGTTGCCCCGCTGCGACGGCGCGATCGGGGTGATCCCGGGCGGCGGCGGTGGCGGCGCGGAGACCGGACGGTTGGTGGGTCCGTCGATCCGGCTCGGGATCGGTTCGCCCCGCCCGGGCGGGGCGGAGACCGGCGGACCGGCCATCGCGGCCGGCGCCACCGGCGCCGGAGCGACCGGCGGCGGGGTGACCGGTGCGGGTGCCACCGGCGGCGGCCCGAGCGGTCGCGGGGTGAGCGGGGGGTTACTTCCGGAGACGGGCTCCGGACGGCTGCGGCGGCCGCCGCCGGCGGGCAGCGGCTCGGCGCTCGCCGGCCGGACCGCCCGCAGGCCGGTGCCGGTGTTTCCCAGACCGGTCAGCTCCTCCACCGGCTCACCGCGCCGGGCGGCGGCCCGGCGGCCGGGCGCCGGTGCGGGCGTGGTGACCCGGGAGCTGAGCGCGCCCACCAGCGCGTCGCAGCCCGCGTCGCAGGCGCGGACCGAGGCGACCGCCTGCCGGACGGTCTCCGCCACGGCGGAGGTGAGCGCCCGGTTCACGGTGGCCCGGCGAGGGGTCTCGGAGATGGCGACCCGCAGTGCGGTGACCGCCTCGTCGATGTCCTCGGCGTCTGCGACGCCGTCGGCGGCGAGGTGCGCGGCGATGGCGTCCGCGGCGACCGGGGTCTCCCGGCCGCGGGTGCCGCCGCCGCCGAGCATCCCCGGCTCCGGCAGCGCGTCGAGCACGGCCAGCGGGATCGGCTCGGCCGGGTCGGGGTATGCGCGCAGCGCCGCCGGGTAGAGCTCGCGGAGCACTTCACGCAGCGCGACGGCGGCAGAGTGCCGCCCGCTGGCCAGCGCGGCATGTGCGGCGAGCACCTGCTTGTAGCCGGCGAGGTCCCGGGGAGCGGGCAGGGTGACCGCGGAGAGCGCACCGGCCTGCAGGGCGCGGGCCAGGCCGACGGCCCGTCGCTCGGCCGGCGGCGACTGCATCTCCTCCAGCGAGTCGTCGTCGGCGAACCGCTCGGCGAAGTCGTCCACCGAATCGTCGTCGGCGATCGCCAGCGGGCGCCCGGCCGCGCTGAGCAGCGAGGTCACCGTGTGGTCGTCGCTGTCGGCGGCGATCGCCGCACCGCTCGGCCCGCCTGACCGCTCCACGAGCAGCGCGACCAGCTGGGCGTAACCCGCCGGTTCGTCGCCGATCTCGCAGACATGCAGCAGACGGCCTGCGTCATCGACCACAGCAGACGTCAGCGTCGAGCCGGCCGAGGCCGGTCGGTCGGCCGGATCCGCCGAGGCCAGACCGCAGTACACGCGCACGAGCGCCACAGCGTCGTCCTCCTCCCGGGACAGGTCTTACCTCTGCCAGAGACTGATGCTCCCCGGTACGAGTCAGTCGCGCCAGTCCACGACCGCAGAGATCTTGCCGACAATGGTGCGCCAACCGAGACTTGCGGTTTGTGCCCCGATTTTCTTCAGCCGCCGTCGACCCCGGAAAGCGCCGATCCCGCCGTTGACGGTGGCCCGCAACGCCTCGTCCAGATCGTCGAGGCTGGAGCCGGCCGAGAGCATGTCGAGCACGGCGGGTAGCCGCAGCGCGTACGACAGGTCACGGGCGACCTCGCCGGCCTCGATCAGGAGCGTCGGATCCCACGTGTCGTGCCCGCCGCGGAGGTTCTCCACCACCAGGTCGAGCTCGTAGGTGTCCTCGTCCAGCGGCGCGATGTGGGCCGGTTCCACCCGTTCGGACAGTTCCTGCCAGCTGTCCAGTTGGGACAGATCGTTGGGCGCACCGGATCGGATGAAACTGACCAACGACTCCGGGGTCTTGAAGAGCAGCAGCCGGCCCCGGTGGGTGAGGAAGACCGGCACCTCCTCGTCGTCCGCCTCCTCGGCGGCCTCCTCCTCGGAGTCGGCGTCCTCGTCGGAGTCGGCGGTCTCCCGGCGGCGCTTGGCGTCCTCGTCGCTCTCGGCGAACTCCTCGGCCAGCTCCTCGTCGAGGATCACGACGGTCTCGTCGTCCTCGTCCTCCTCCTCGAGCACCTGGCGGCGGGCGAGGAAGGGGTCGTCCTGGTCGCGCTCGGTGACGTCGGTCGGGGTCAGCTCCCCGGCCGGCCGGTACGCCCGCAGGGTGAAGCCGGTGCCGGCGGGCAGGGCGATCTCCACCGGGTCGATGCCGACCTCGTCCCAGAGCGAGCGGTCGACCACGACCGACGGGTCGTCGGTCTCGGCTTCCTCCGGCTCGGTGGTGTCGTCGAGCTCGGGCTCGTCGGCGTCGGGCCGTTGAGGCGACTGGCGGGCCACGCTGACCTCCGTGTGCTTCGGGCTGCCCACCCGCCGACGTCTCCGACGGCGAGTGACTCTGGGCACATACCCTAGTGGGCCGCTCCGGAACACCTGAGCCCGCACCCCGGTGGCGGTCCGGCCGCCGGACAAGTAGCGTAGCTACGTATGAAGGCCCAGGCGTTGCACGGACACCTCGACGCCCTGCTCCTCGCCGTGCTCGAGGCGGGGTCGCTGCACGGCTACGCCATCATCGAGGCGCTGCGGGCCCGCAGCGACGGCAACCTCGATCTGCCGACCGGCACCATCTATCCCGCGCTGCGCCGACTGGAACGGGCCGGGCACGTGGCCAGCACGTGGAGCACCGTCAACGGCCGGGAGCGGCGGACGTACCAGCTCACCGACGCCGGGCGCCGGGCGCTGGCCGGCGAGCGGGCGGGCTGGCGCGAGTTCAGCTCCACCGTCGGCCGGTTCCTCGACCCGGACGCCCCACCCACCCCCGCCTGAGCCGCCCGGCGGGCTCAGCGGGCGGCGAGCAGCCAGCCACGGGCGGCCCGGCCCACCCAGATGTAACCGGCCCCCACCACCACCATGCCGACGATCATCGGCGGCCAGCTGAGCGCCGCGTCCCAGAGCCCGATCGACCAGCCGAAGAGCGCCGCCCCGGCGAGCACACCGAGCCCGAGCAGACCGGTCAGGCCGGTGCCGACCAGCCGGGCGAGGACGGCGGGGCCGGGCCGTGCCGAGCGGGCGGTCACCGTGACCAGCAGGAGCCCGACGACCGCGACGGCGAGCGCGCCCAGCCAGATGCCGCTCACCGTCCGGGAGAGCAGGAGGTAGCCGGCCGGCGGGTGCGGACCGTCACTGCTCCAGCTCGACCCGCGCCAGGTGAGGTCTCCGGCGACGGCCAGAGTCGCCGCGAACGCGAGCACCCGCAGCGACAGCCCGCGCAGCGCCGCGACCGCAAGCTCGGCCTGCCACGCCGGCAGGAGCTGCGCCGGACTGCCGAACTCGGCCACCGCCCGCCGCTCGGCCTCCGCCGCCGGCAGCCCGCCGGCCCGGTACGCCTCGACGGCGTCCAGCAACCCGTGCCGGGCCTCGGTGAGCAGGTCGGACTTGAGCCGGGCCGGCCCGTGCAGGCGGCCGGCAAACTCCCGCAGGTGGCCCTCCACCGAGACGTCGTCGCAGCGCAGCATGGCCTCACCCTGCCACGCCGGGCGGACCTCCGTCGTCCGGGAGAACCCTGGACCGACCCGGAGACCGCTCAGGGCGCCAGGGCCAGGTAGCCGCGCTCCGCCGCCTCCTGGATGAGCCACTGGTCCCGGTACCAGCCAGGGGTGGCGACCAGGTCGGCGTGCCGGCCCCGCTGCACCACGTGGCCGGCGTCGAGGACCACGATCTCGGCCAGCCCGGCCAGCCCGCTTAGCCGGTGGCTGATCAGCAGCACCGAGTGCCCCTCCGGGGTCGCGGCCAGCACCGAGGCGAGCACGGCGTCGGCGGTGGCCGGGTCCAGCCCTTCGGTCGGTTCGTCGAGCACCAGCACGGCCGGCGCGGCCAGCAGCGCCCGGGCCAGCGCCAACCGCTGGCGCTGCCCGCCGGAGAGCTGCCCGCCCTCCTCGCCGACCACGGTGTCCCAGCCGGCGGGCTGTGCCCGTACCCAGTCCAGCAGCCCGGCCGCCGCGGTCGCGGCGGCCAACTCGTCCTCACCGGCGCCCGGTCGGCCGAGCAGCAGGTTCTCCCGGACCGAGGCGTGGAAGACGTACGCCTCGGCGAGCAGCCCGCCGACCGCGCGGGGCAGCTCGTCCTCGGAATACGTCGCCAGGTCCCGCCCGTCCACGGTGACCCGACCGGACGAGGGGCGCACCGCGCCGGTCAGGACGGCGGCCAGGGTGCTCTTGCCCGCACCGCTCGGGCCGACCACCGCGACCCGGCGGCCGGCCGGCAGGTCGAGGCTGAGCCGGTCGAGCGCCGGCACGGCGCCGGTGCGGTACCGGACGGTCACCTCGTCGAAGCGCACGTCGTGCGGCCCAACCACGGGCGAGGCCGGCTGCGCCCGCCCGTCCTCGGGTCGCGCCCGCCCGTCCTCGGGTCGCGCCGGCCCGTCCGTCGGCGACGTGGCCGGTGCTGGTCCACCGGGTGCGGAGTCGACATCGCCGAGCAGGGCGGCGACCCGGGCCAGGCCGGCCCGGAGCTGGGTCCACTGCCGGGCCGCCCCGACCAGCGCCAGCGTGATCTCGACCGCGGCGAGCGTGCCGACGGCCAGGACGCCGACGAGCACGCCGGGCACCTCCGCGGCCAGCGCGACCAGTACCACCGCGCCGGCGGTGAGCCCGGCGACGAGGGTGCCGGCCGCGTCCACCGCGAAGCCGGCGGCGGCGAGCCGGCGCTCCAGTCGGGCCAGCCGCTGGGCGCGCCCGGTAGCCGCGCGCAGCGCGGAGTCGGTGGCCCCGAACGCGGCGAGGTCGGCGGCGCCGTGGGTCAGGTCGATCGCGTCGGCGGCCAGCGCCCCGCGCAGCGGCGCCAGTTCGTCGGCGCTGCGCCGGGTCAGCGCGGTGGCCAGTGCGGGCAGTGCCACCCCGGCGACCAGCAGTCCCACGGCGAGCGCGCCGGCGGCGGGCGGCGAGATCAGCGCGGCCCCGCCCACCGCGAGCACGCTGACCAGCACCGCCGCCGAGGCCGGGACGAGCACCCGCAGCAGCAGGTCCTGGACCGCCTCGACGTCGGAGACCAGGCGACTCAGCGCGTCGCCGGTGCGGGGCGGGGCAGCCCGTCGCGCGGCGAGGCTGGCGAAGACCCGGGCCCGGACGTCGGTGATCATCCGGAGCACGGCGTCGTGCCCGGCCAACCGTTCGGTGTAGCGGAAAACACCGCGGCTGATCGCCAGGGCCCGGACGGCGACGATGGCCACCGTCAGCCGGTCCAGCGGCGGTCGCCCGGCGGCGCTCATCAGCAGCCAGGTGGCGGTCGCCATCAGGGCCAGCCCGGCGAGTTCGGTGGCGGCGGCGAGCAACCCGGCGCCGACCAGCCGGTTCAGGTAGGGCCGGGCCAGCCGCAGCACGGTCCGTTCGGCCCGGCCGGATCCGGCCGGACCGGTCCGTGGTGTCGCGGCGTCGGGTCGCGGCGCGTCTGTCATCGGGTCGCCTTCCCGGTGGGCGCCGGGGTCAGCTCGGTGACCCGGCCGTCCTCGATCCGCAGGATCCGGTCGGCGTCGTCGAGCAGCGCCGGGCGGTGCGCGACCAGCAGTGCGGTGCGGCCGGTCACCAGTCGCCGGGTCGCGGTGAGCACCACCGCCTCGGAGGCGCTGTCCAGCCGGGCTGTCGGCTCGTCGAGCAGCACCACCGGGGCGTCCCGGAGGAAGGCCCGGGCCAGCGCGACCCGCTGCCGTTGCCCGCTGGAGAGGCCGTGCCCCCGCTCGCCGAGCATCGTGCCCAGGCCGTCGGGCAGCCCGGCGACCACCTCGTCGAGGGCCGCGTCGTGCACGGCCCCGGCGAGCGTCTCGGCGGGGGTGTCGGCGGCGCCCAGCTGAATGTTGTCGGCCAGCGAGGCGGCGAAGAGGTGCGCGCGCTGCGGCACCCAGGCGAGCTGCTGGCGCCAGGCGTCGGGGTCGGCGTCGGCCAGGTCGACTCCGCCGACGGTCACCCGCCCGCTGGTCGGGGTGACGAAGCCGAGCAGCAGCCCGAGCAGGGTGCTCTTGCCCGCCCCGCTCGGCCCGATGATGGCGATCCGCTCACCGGGCCGGATGGTCAGCGTCACGTCGCGCAGCGCGGTGGTCCGCTCGTACGCCACGGTCACCGACTCGAACCGGATCTCGCCCCGCCCGTCGGGGACGAGGCGCGCACCCGGCGCGCTCGGGGCCGGCGCCTCGGTCTGCACCTCGAACGCGTCGTTGAGCGCGGCGAGCCCCTCCATGCTGGCGTGGAAACGGCTGCCGGCCGCCCGCAGCGGCAGGTACGCCTCCGGGGTGAGCAGCAGCACCAGTAGCGCGGTCTGCAGGGCGAGCCCGCCACCGAGCAGCCGGATGCCGACCGGCACCGCCACCAGGGCCACCGAGAGCGTGGCGACCAGCTCCAGCACCAGGGCGGAGAGGAAGGCGATGCGCAGCGTCTTCATGGTGGCGACCCGGTGCCCGTCGGCCATCCGGCGGACCACGTCGACCTGCGCTCGGGCCCGGCCGAAGGCGCGCAGGGTGGGCAGCCCGGCGACCATGTCCAGGAAGTGCCCGCCGAGCAGGGAGAGTCGCCGCCACTGCCGCTCGGTGGCGGCCTGCGCCTGCCAACCGAGCAGCGCCCCGAAGATCGGGATCAGCGGCAGGGTCAGCGCAATGATCACCGCCGAACTCCAGTCGGCCAGGCCGATCCGGGCCAGCACGGCCACCGGGACGGTGACGCTGAGCACCAGTTGGGGCAGGTAGCCGGTGAAGTAGGCGTCCAACGCGTCCAGCCCACGCCCGGCCAGGGTGGCGAGCTGCCCGGCCCGCTGCCCGGCGACCCAGCCCGGCCCGTGCCGGCCGACCGCGCCGAGCAGGTCCGCGCGCAGCGCGGCCTTGACCGTCGCGGCCACCCGGGCGGCCACCGTGCCCTGCGCCCAGACGAGCAGCGCCCGGGCCGCGACGGCGGCCACGAAGCCGCCCAGGGCGGGGCGGTCCAGCCGGCCGTCGAACGCGGTGGCGAGCAGCATGGCCAGGGCGGTGGCCTGAGCGACGACCAGCGCCGCGGCGGCCACGCCGAGGAGTGCGAGCAGGGCGAGGTCGCGGCGGGCCGCGGGGACCCGACGCAGCAGACGTGGGTCGAAGGGGCGGCGGTTCACCAGTACACCGGTGCCCTGCCGTCCGTCCGTCCCCGGAACACCCACCAACACATCAACTGGAAGCCTAGTAGGGCCGGCAGGAGCGGCAGCGCCAGCCAGCCCAGCAGGCGCAGGGTGGGTGCGCTGGCCGCCGCGTCGGCCACGGTCAGTGACGCGCCCGGGTCGGTGGTGGAGACCAGCACGTAGGGCCAGAGGGTGGCGCCGACCAGGGCCACCGGCAGGGCCAGGGCCACCGCGGTGGCGGCGAAGGCCAGCCCGGGCCGCCGTCGCGCGAGCGCCGCGCGGGCCACCAGCAGCGCCGCCACCAGCAGCACCGGCAGCAGTACGCCGGCCAGCGGTCGTTGCGCGGTGGCGCGTACCCGCTCGGAGAGCAGCCCGGCGACGGTGGCCAGGCCGATCGCGGCGAGCGCCACCGGGATCAGCCGGCGGGCCAGCCGGCCGACCACGAGCGCGTCCGCTTCCGGCAGCCGGAGGGTGAGGAAGGTCGCACCGTGCAGCGCGATCAGGGCGAGCACGGCCAGCCCGGCCGCGGCGACGAACGGGGTGAAGAGGTGGGTCAGCCCGGCGACGTGCCCATCGCTGTGCAGCGGTACGCCCTGGAGCAGCCCGGCCAGCACGGCGCCCCAGCCGAGCGCGGCGAGCGCGCTGCCGGCGACGACCACCCGGTCCCACCCGTTGCGGGCCCGCTGACCGGTGGGACGGCTGCGCAGCTGCACCCCGGCGGTCACCAGGATCACCCCGGCGAGCGCGCCGAGCACCGCCGGGTAGAACCCGGCGAGCAGTTCCCCCTCGAGCAGCGGGAAGGCACCGAAGAGGATGCCCACGGCGGCCACCAGCCAGACCTCGTTGCCGAGGAAGAACGGACCGACGGCGTTGAGCGCAGCCCTGCGGCGGCCGGGGTCGGTCTCGCGGGCGAGCAGCAGGCCGACGCCGTAGTCGTAGCCGCCGAGCACCAGGTAGCTGGCGAAGAAGAGGCCGAGCAGGGCGTACCAGGCGAGTTCCATGGTCGGCTCCTAGGCGAGGGCGGGTGTGGGGGCGAGGTCGGCGGGCTCTCCCGGCGGCCGACCGAGGGCCGGGTCGTGGGCGCCGCGCGCGGCGTGCCGGGCGAGCAGCACCCAGTTGGTGACGGCGAGGGTGCCGAGCAGCAGGCTGAATCCGATCAGCGAGGTGAGCATCACCGGTGCGCCGACCGGGGAGACCGCCTGGTCGACCGGGAGCAGCCCGTACGCGACCCAGGGCTGGCGGCCGACCTCCCGGGAGATCCAGCCGAGGATCACCGCGACGAAGGGCACCGGCAGGGCGAGCAGCAGCAGCCAGAGCGGGAAGCGCAGCCGGATGATCCAGTCGCGCCAGATCAGCGGCAGTAGCAGCCAGAGCAGGCCGAGGCCGAAGCCGATCAGGATCATGAAGCCGAGCCCGACACTGGCCAGCGCCGGTGGGGTGTAGTCGCCGGCGCCGAACCGCGTGGTCCACTCGGCGACCAGCGCGTCGGCCTCGGGGCCGGCGCCGAACTTGGTCGGCTGCACGGCGCCGACCGGGCCGAACTGGGCGAAGCCGAAGCCTTGCACGAGGGAGATGGCCAGGGCCGCGGTGACCAGGCCGATCCGCAGTGAGGTACGGAAGAGCGCGTGGTCGGTGGTGCGCCGGATCAGGTGCCAGGCGCTCACCGCCGCCATCAGCATCCCGCCGACCAGCAGGGACGCCGAGACCACGTGGCCGAACGCCATGCCGAGGCTGGGGTTGGTGAGCAGCGCCCCGAAGTCGGTGAGGTGGGCGACGCCGTCGCGCAGTTCGTAGCCGACCGGGTTCTGCAGCCAGGAGTTGGCCACCATGATCCAGAACGCCGACGCGTACGCGGTCAGCGCGACGCCGTAGAGCAGCGCGAGGTGCACTCCGCGCCGCATCCGGTGCCAACCGAAGATCCACATGCCGAGGAACGTGGACTCCAGGAAGAAGGCGACCAGGGTCTCGATCGCGAGCGGGGCCCCGAAGACGTTGCCGACGTAGCGCGACAGCCCGCTCCAGTTCAGCCCGAACTGGAACTCCACCACGATGCCGGTGGCGATGCCGAGCACGTAGTTGATCACGTAGAGCTGGCCCCAGAACCGGGTCAGCCGTTCGAACTTCTGGTTGCCGGTGATCACCCACGCGGTCTGCAGCCCGACCAGCAGGGTGACCAGGCCGAGCGTGACCGCAACGAAGAGGAAGTGGATCGAGGTGGTGGTGGCGAACTGCAGTCGGGCGAGGAGCAGGGTGTCCATGGCCGGCTCTCCAACGGTTGGCTCGCTTGTCGTAGCGAGCCTACACGTAGATTCCCTACGTATAAGTACTACGTCGCGTCGTAGACAATGTTACGACAAGGCGTAGTAGTTGTGGGGGAGGTGTCGCGGGTCAGCTCAGGAAGAGCGAGACGGGCAGTGCGACCAGGGTGGACGCCACGGCCAGCGCGGCGGCGCCGATCAGGCGGGGTGGCCGGTCGGCGACCAGCAGCCGCTGCACCCGAACGTCGAGATCCCGGTCGCCGATGCCCAGGGCGCCAACCGGGGTGATCCGGTGACCGGCCGCGGCGAACCGACGCAGCGCGCCGGCCAGCGGCGCCTCGGCGTGCAGCTCGCGGGCCTTGTCGTCGGCGCGCATCTCGACCAGCAGGGCGACCCGCTCATGCGCCCGCCGGACCCAGCCGAACCAGGGCAGCGCCCGGCAGAGCGCGGTGAACGGCAGCAGCACCAGGTCGTGCCGCTCCTCGGCGTGCGCCCGCTCGTGGGTGAGCACGGCGGCCAGTTCGGCGCGGTCCAGCAGGCTCAGCGTCCCGGCGCTCACCACCACCCGCGGCTTCACGCCGGGCAGGCAGTACGCCGCCGCGCTCGGGTGGTCGAGCACCAGCGCGCCGGGCGCGGCGGGGTCGTCCCGGGCCACCAGGGTGAGCAGCTCCCGGTGCTGGCGCTGCGCGCGGACCGCGCCGTGGATGCTGCGCACCGTGGTGGTCAGCAGCACCGCGCCGATGCCGAAGCCGAAGCTGACCCCGGCCAGGTGCAGCACCCCCAGCCCGGCGGGTAGGCGGTCGTGCACCAGGTCGTCGAAGAGAGAGACGAGGGCGGTGCCGGTGGGCTGGTCGTACCCGGCCAGCCCGAGCGCCATCGGCAGGCCCATGGCGGAGAGCCCGAGCGCCAGACCGACCGCCTGCCAGCAGACGATGGCCACCCGTGGGCTGCGCCACGTCCAGGTGGACCGGGCGAGCACCTGCGCGGTCAGCCGGCAGGCCAGGACGGTCAGGGCGAAGTGCAGGGCGTACGCCATGGCAGCCGCCCTACCGGTCCGCGGCCTCGTCGGCGGGGGCCGGGCGGGTGACCGGCGGGTCGATCTGATCGGTGAGCGCGTCCTCGGCCGGCCTGGCGCCGGCGGCCTCGGCGGAGAGCGCGGCGCGCAGCACCTCGGCCTCCGTGCCGGTGACCGAGCGGGCGAAGCGCACCAGCGCCGCGTCCCGGCTGCCGCCCAGGTCGAGCGCGTCGAGCATGAGCTGGGCGATGTGCCCCTCGCGGGTGCCCGCGGCGCGGTAACGCCAGGCCCGGCCCTCCCGTTCGCGCTGCACCATGCCCTTGCCGGCCAGTCGGTCCAGCACGGTCATCACCGTGGTGTAGGCCAGCTCCCGGCCGGCCAGCGCATCGGCCACCTCTCGCACGGTGACGCCGTCCGACGTGCCCGGGACCGAGTCCCAGAGCACGTCCATCACCGCACGTTCGAGATCACCAAGCCGAGTCACGCCACAATCCTACCCCCGGTAGTAGACCCTCCCCGAGGTGGCACCGCGTGAGCTGACCCCCCGCGCGGACCTGGCCCCCCGAGGGTTTCCGGGGAGCCCCGCCCGCGCAGGGATCAAGCCTGACCGCCCGGAGCGGGCGGGGCTCCCCGGAAACCCCACTAGGCCAGGAACGAGACTCACACCCCCTTGGGATGCCAGACCGTCTTCGTCTCCAGCAGGGTGGTCATCCGGGTCACGCCCGGGTCGGCGAACCAGTCGTGGTCCGCCGGGGCCGGCCGGAGCACCCGCTTGAGGTTCTCGGCGGCCTTGACCTCCAGGTCGGCGGCGAGTTCGGCGTCGACCACCCCGGTCAGGTCGATCGCGTTGACGTCCATGTGGCTGGCCAGCGTCGGCGCCGTCTCGGAGATCCGGCCGGTGAGCAGGTTCACCACGCCGCCGGGCAGATCCGAGGTGGCCAGCACCTCGGCCAGGGTGACCGCCGCGAGGGGCTGCGCCGGCGACGCGGCCACCACGACGGTGTTGCCGGTCACGATCGCCGGGGCGACCACGCTGACCAGGCCGAGCAGCGCCGGCCGCTCGGGGGCCACCACGGCCACCACGCCGGTCGGTTCCGGCGCGGAGAGGTTGAAGTAGGGGCCGGCCACCGGGTTCGCCCCGCCGTACACCTGGGCGAGCTTGTCGGACCAGCCGGCGTACCAGACCCAGCGGTCGACCGCCGCGTCCACCTCGTCGGCCGGGACACCGAGCGCGACGAACTGCTCGCGCCGGCCCTCCAGCATCTCCGCGACCCGGTAGAGGATCTGACCCCGGTTGTACGCGGTCGCCCCGGCCCAGCCCTTCACCGCGGCGCGGGCGGCGACCACGGCGTCCCGCGCGTCCTTGCGGGAGGCAAGAGAGACGTTGGAGTCCTGCACGAGATACGACCGTCCCGACTCGCTGCGCGGGAACTTCCCGCCGATGAAGAGCTTGTACGTCTTGCGTACCGCGACCCGCTCAGACATTGAGGTAGCCCTCCAGCCCGTGCCGGCCGCCCTCGCGACCGTAGCCCGACTCCTTGTATCCGCCGAACGGCGAGGTGGGGTCGAACTTGTTGAACGTGTTGGCCCAGACGACGCCGGCGCGCAGCCGGTCGGCCGTCCAGAGAATCCGGGAACCCTTGTCGGTCCAGATCCCGGCGGACAGCCCGTAGGGCGTGTTGTTCGCCTTCTCCACCGCCTCGGCCGGGGTGCGGAAGGTGAGCACCGAGAGCACCGGGCCGAAGATCTCCTCCCGGGCGATCCGGTGCGCCTGGGTGACGCCGGTGAAGATGGTCGGGGCGAACCAGAAGCCCCGGTCGGGCAGCTCGCACGGCGGCGACCAGCGCTCCGCGCCCTCGGCCGAGCCCGCGTCGGAGAGTTCGCGGATCCGGGCCAGCTGGGCGGCCGAGTTGATCGCGCCGATGTCGGTGTTCTTGTCCAGCGGGTCGCCGACCCGCAGCTGGGCCATCCGCCGCTTGAGCGACTCCAGCACCCGGTCGGCGACGTTCTCCTGGATCAGCAGCCGGGAGCCGGCGCAGCAGACGTGCCCCTGGTTGAAGAAGATCCCGTTGACGATGCCCTCGACCGCCTGGTCGATCGGAGCGTCGTCGAAGACGATGTTGGCCGCCTTGCCGCCCAGCTCCAGGGTGAGCTTCTTACGGGTGCCGGCGACCGAGCGGGCGATGGCCCGGCCGACCTCCGTCGACCCGGTGAACGCGACCTTGTCCACCCCCGGGTGCTCGACCAGCGCCCGGCCGGTCTCGCCCGCGCCGGTGACGATGTTGACCACACCGGCCGGCAGCTCGGCCTGCTGGCAGATCTCGGCGAAGAGCAGCGCGGTCAGCGGGGTGGTCTCGGCCGGCTTCAGCACCACCGTGTTGCCGGCGGCGAGCGCCGGGGCGATCTTCCAGGCCAGCATCAGCAGCGGGAAGTTCCACGGGATGACCTGCGCCGCCACGCCGAGCGGCCGGGGGTTGGCGCCGAACCCGGCGTGCTCCAGCTTGTCGGCCCAGCCGGCGTAGTAGAAGAAGTGCGCGGCGACCAGCGGCAGGTCGACGTCCCGGGACTCCTTGATCGGCTTGCCGTTGTCCAGCGACTCCAGCACCGCCAGCTCGCGGGAGCGCTCCTGGATGATCCGGGCGATCCGGAACAGGTACTTGGCCCGGTCGCGACCCGGCATCGGGCCCCAGACCTTCTCGTACGCCGCCCGGGCGGCCTTGACCGCGCGGTCCACGTCCTGGGCGCCGCCCTCGGCGACCTCGGCCAGCACCTCCTCGGAGGCGGGGTTGATCGACTTGAAGCTGCCGCCGTCGGTCGGGTCGACGAACTGTCCGTCGATGAAGAGCCCGTAGGAGGGCTTGATGTCCACCACCGAGCGGGACTCGGGGGCGGGGGCGTATTCGAACATCGGGCTCAGTCCAGGGTGAAGTAGTCGGGGCCGGCGTAGACGCCGGTCGTCAGCTTGGTGCGCTGCATCAGCAGGTCGTTGAGGAGGCTGGAGGCGCCGAAGCGGAACCAGTCCGGGTCCAGCCAGTCCGCGCCGACCGTCTCGTTGACCATCACCAGGTACTTGATCGCGTCCTTGGTGTTCTTGATGCCGCCGGCCGGCTTCACGCCGACCTGCCGGCCGGTGGCGGCGCGGAAGTCGCGTACCGCCTCCAGCATCACCAGGGTCACCGGCGGGGTGGCGGCCACCGGAACCTTGCCGGTGGAGGTCTTGATGAAGTCGCCGCCGGCGAGCATGGCCAGCCAGGAGGCGCGCCGCACGTTGTCGTACGTGGCCAGCTCGCCGGTCTCCAGGATCACCTTCAGGTGCGCGTCGCCGCAGGCCTCCTTGGTGGCGACGATCTCGTCGTACACCTCGGAGTAGCGGCCGGCCAGGAAGGCGCCGCGGTTGATCACCATGTCGATCTCGTCGGCGCCGGCCGCGACGGCCGCCCGGGTGTCGGCGAGCTTGACGTCGAGCGGCGCCTGCCCGGACGGGAAGGCAGTGGCCACGCTGGCCAGGTGCACCTTGCTGCCCCGCAACACCTCGGCCACGTACGGGACCATCGCCGGGTAGACGCAGACCGCGCCGACGTGCGGGCAGGACGGGTCGGCCGGGTCGGGGCGTAGCGCCTTGGCGGCCAGCGCCCGCACCTTGCCCGGGGTGTCGGCGCCCTCGAGGGTGGTGAGGTCGACCATCCGGATCGCCAGGTCGATCGCCTGGGCCTTGGCGGTGGTCTTGATGGAGCGGGTGCCGAGCTGTGCCGCCCGCTGCTCCGCGCCCACCTGGTCCACGCCGGGCAGGCCGTGCAGGAAGGTCCGCAGAGCGGTCTCGGATCGTCCCAGCTCGGAGAGGTCCGACCGGGCCGACGTCGCTGTCGCCGTCATGCCAGGAAGTCTACGCATCCACCGCGTGAGTGATCTTGGTCACGCCCTTCCGGGGCGGGCTCCCCGCGGGCGTCCGGAGTGAGCGGCGTCGCCCGTCCGCCCGCGACGGCGTATCGGCCCGCCGCGTTCGGTAGGTTGAGCGATCGTGGACGTACACGTCATTGACCACCCGCTGGCCCAGTCCCGGTTGACTGCCATGCGGGACGAGCGCACCGACTCCTCCTCGTTCCGGGCGGCGCTGCACGAACTGACCACCATGCTGGTGTACGAGGCGGCGCGCTCCTTCCCGGTCGAGCGGTACCCGGTGCAGACCCCGGTCACCAGCACCGAGGGCACCCGGCTGGCGAACCCGCCGCTGCTGGTCCCGGTGCTGCGCGCCGGCCTCGGCATGGCCGACGCCGCGCTGGGCCTGCTGCCGGAGTCCTCGATGGGCTTCGTCGGCCTGGCCCGGGACGAGGAGACGTACGAGCCGCGTGCCTACATGGAGTCGCTGCCCCGGGACCTGGCCGGCCTGCCGGTGCTGGTGCTCGATCCGATGCTCGCCACCGGTGGTTCGCTGGAGCACTGCTGCCGGCTGCTCGCCGACCGCGGCTGCACCGACATCACCGTGCTCTGCGTGCTGGCCGCGCCGGTCGGCATCGAGCGGCTGGAGCGCTCCGGACTGCCACTGCGCCTGGTCACGGCGTCGATCGACCAGGACCTCAACGACCGGATGTTCATCGTCCCCGGGCTCGGCGACGCGGGCGACCGCCAGTTCGGCGGGATGCCCCGCTTCTGAGCTCGGCCCGACCCTCGGCGAGTTCGTGCGCGGGGTGCGCGCAGCGGCTACCGTTCCGGGCCATGACTGGTGTTGCGCTCGCCGAGGAGTTGCTGCTTCTCGCGTACGACGACGAAACCGGCAAGGCGACCATGCCGCGGATCAGCCTCGATCTGGGCATGGCCGCCGCGGTGCTGATCGAGCTGGCCCTCGCCGGTCGGATCGCGTACGCCGACGGAAATCTGACGGCGGTCGACCCGACACCCACCGGCGAACCGATCGCCGACGCGGTCCTCGCCAGGATCGCCAGCGACACCCCGCACACCCCCGCCTCCTGGGTGCAGCGGCTGCGGCACGGCCTGCGTGACCGGATCCTCGGCGACCTGTGCACCCAGGGCGTGGTGCGGGACGTGGACGAGACCGAGTTGGGCTTCATCCACGTGCACCGCTACCCGGTGGTGGACACCTCGGTGGAGGCGGACACCCGACGCCGGCTGGCCGAGGCGCTCACCGGCGGGCTGGTCCCGGACGAGCGGACGGCCGCGCTGGCCACCCTGGTCGCGGTGCTGCGGATGGAGTCCGCGCTCGGCGTGGACGGGCAGACCGCCGAGGAGGCCCGCCAGCGGCTGGCGGAGATCGCCACCGGCGCCGGGTTCTCCGGCGAGGTGAGCCTGGACGACTCAGTGGTCCGCCCCTCGGTGGGCCTGGTCGTCGCCGCCCTCGCCCAGGCGGTCGACCACGCCCTCGGCCCCCGCCGCTGACCTGCCACCCACTGCTGTTGATCAAGAGGTTCGCGTCAGAATCCACGGCTTCCCTGACGCGAACCTCTTGATCAACGCGTCAGATGCCGAGGGCGGTGGCGATCTCTGAGCGGAGGGCGGCCACGGACTGGGTGGCGCGGTCGCGGGCGGCGCCGACCTCGCCTTCCGCGACCGGCTCCACCACCTCCAGGTACGCCTTGAGCTTCGGTTCGGTGCCAGACGGGCGGATCACCACCCGGGCCGCGTCGGTGCGCAGGATCACCACGTCCGACTCGGGGAGCAGATCCTCGGTCGCCATGACCGGGTGCCCGAGCAGCGTGGTCGGGGTGGCCGCCCGGATCCGGGCCATCGCGTCGGCGATCTCCCGCAGGTCGTCCACCCGCACCGAGAGCTGGTCGGTGTGGTGCACACCGAACTCGGCCGCCAGCTCGTCCAACCGGTCGGTGAGGGTGCGCCCCTGTGCCTTGAGCCCGGCGGCCAGCTCGGCCACGGTCAGCGCGGCGGTGATGCCGTCCTTGTCCCGCACGTGGTCGGGGGCGACGCAGTAGCCGAGCGCCTCCTCGTAGCCGAACACCAGCGGTGCCGAGCCCCCGCCGGCCCGCACAATCCACTTGAACCCGGTCAGCGTCTCGTCGTAGGGCAGTCCCCGGGCGGCGCACATCGCCCGCAGCAGCGACGACGACACGATCGTGGTGGCGTAGAGGCCGGTCACGCCGCGCCGCATCAGATGGTCGGCGAGGAGCACGCCCACCTCGTCGCCGCGCAGCATCCGCCAGCCGGTGACCGCGTCCCGCACGGCGACCGCGCAGCGGTCCGCGTCCGGGTCGTTGGCGATGGCGATGTCCGCCGCGGTGGCGTTGGCGAGCGCGACCAACTTGTCCACCGCGCCGGGCTCCTCCGGGTTGGGGAAGGAGACCGTGGGGAAGGCCGGATCCGGCTCGGCCTGCTCGGGCACCACCCCGGGCACCGGGAAGCCGGCCCGGGCGAAGGCGGCGGTGAGCACCGCCGCGCCCACCCCGTGCAGCGGGGTGTACGCCACCGACAGCTCCCGCGACCCGTCCGGCGCGATCACCGCGGTGGCCCGCTCCACGTAGGAGGCCACCAGATCGTCGCCGAGCACCTGGCCGGGCGGGCCGAGCGGCACCTCGGTCAGCGGGCCGACCGCCCGGATCGCGGCCTCGATGCCGGCGTCCGCCGGCGGCACGATCTGCGCCCCCGCGCCCAGCTCGCCGCCGAGCTCGGCACCGAGGTAGACCTTGTAGCCGTTGTCCTGCGGCGGGTTGTGGCTGGCGGTGACCATCACCCCGGCCACCGCGCCGAGGCGCCGGACGGCGTACGCGAGCACCGGGGTCGGCAGCGGTCGGGGCAGCAGCAGCGCCGGTCGCCCCGTCCCGGTGGCCACCTGGGCGGTCCGCTCGGCGAACTCCCGGGAGCCGTAGCGCGCGTCGTACCCGATCACCAGCGGGCCGGTGCCGCCCTGGGCGGCGAGCCAGCCGACCAGCCCGGCGGCGGCCTGGGTGACCACCGCGAGGTTCATGCCGTTCGGGCCGGCCCGCAGGGGCCCGCGCAGCCCGGCGGTGCCGAAGGTCAGCGGGCCGGCGAAGCGGTCGGCCAGCTCCGGGGCGCTCGCCGGCAGCCGGTCGAGCACCGCCCGCAGCTCCGCCCGGCTGGCCGGGTCCGGGTCGTCGTCGAGCCAGCGTCGGGCTTGCTCGCGAATGTCGTCGATGTCAGTGGTTTCCGCCGGCATGCCTCTTGATAGCACGCCGGCGGATCACCGCTGACGGTTCCCTCCGGCTCAGCCCGCGGCGGTGAGCTGGAACGTGCGCACCATCTCGTCGAAGATCGGCTTGCTCTCCGCGAACTTCGCCTCGGTCGAGCTGAGGTAGAACGAGTAGATCTTTCCGCCGCTGACCACGCCCCGCCAGACGCCGTGCCGTCTGGTGTCGCCCTCGCCGCAGGTGTACTCGAACTCGGCGGCCGCCTTGCCAGCCAGCTCCTGCTCCGTCATCGAGAGCTGGGTGTACGGCTTGGGGCAGGACTTCGCCTTCTTCAGCCCGCCCTCGGCGATCTCGGCCCAGCGCATCGAGCTGCTGCCGCCGAAGTTCTCGGTGAGGATGCGCACCTTGCGCCCGGAGTCCTCCGGGTCGACGTAGTCGATGTAGAGACCGCCGGTCGCCCGCTCCCAGCCCTTAGGGACCATCACCTGGACGCCGCGGGCGGAGTGCTCCTGCATCTCGACGCCGGGGCCGGCGGGTGCGGTGGCCGTCGGCTGGGCCTGCGGCGCCGGGGGTGCCGGGTCGTCGCCGCTGGACAGGGCGATCACCCCGATCAGCAGCAGCACGGCGACCCCACCGGCCGCGGCGAGCTGGACCTTGCGCGGCCAGCCCTTGACGGTGCCGACCAGCTCTCCGCCCATCCGGCGGGCCCGGTCGAGCGGTTTGCCACCCGCGCCGGGCGGGTTGGCCGGCGCGGCCCAGGGCTGGCCGGTGCCCGGCACCGACCACTGGCCGCCGCCGTAGGTGCCCCCCACCCGCTGGGTGGCGTCGGACCCGCCCGCGTAGGGGACGGCCTGGGTGGCGTCCGGTCGGGCGCCCCAGGTGACCCGCTGGGTGGCGTCCGGGTGGGCGCCGGCGTCCACCCGCTGGGTGGCGTCGGCGCCACCGTAGGTGCGGCCGGTCGCCGGGCGGCCCGGCGTCGGCATCGCGCCGGTGGGCGTGTGCAACGGACCGGCCAGCGCGTCGGCGCTTGTCTCGTCGAGCGCGGCGGCGGCGTCGGCGGCGGCAGGCTTCGGCCGCTCGCCCCGGCGCAGCTCGGCCAGCCGGTCGGTCAGCGACTCACCGGGGCCGAGCATCGCCCGCCCGCCGATCTGGCCGCTGGGCTTGGGCTCCGGCTGGGCCGGCGGTGGGGGCGAGACCGGGCGCTGCACGGGCACCACGGCGTACGGGTCGGTCACCGAGTGCACGGCGGTGGCGGTGCTGCCCAGCGGGCCGGCCAGCAGTTCGCGGAGCATGGCCCGGGAGGTGTGCACGTCGAGCCGGCGGCTCGGGTCCTTCTCCAGCAGGCCCATCAGCACCCGGGTCAGCGGGCCGCTGCGCTGCGGCGGGGCGGGCGGGTCCTCGACCACCGCGTGCATGGTCTCGATCGGGTCACCCTTGTCGAACGGGGGGCGCCCCTCGACCGCCGTGTAGAGCGTCACACCGAGCGAGAAGAGGTCGCTGGGCGGGCCGAACTCCTGGCCCATGGCCCGCTCGGGGGAGATGAAGTGCGGCGAGCCGAGCACCATCCCGGGCGTGGTGAGCTGCACGTCGGTGGGCATCCGGGCCACCCCGAAGTCGGTCAGCACGCAGCGGCCGTCGGAGCAGATCAGCACGTTGGCCGGCTTGACGTCGCGGTGCAGCACGCCGATCGCGTGCGCCACCTCCAGCGCGCCGAGCAGGGCGATGCCGATCTTGGCCACCGCGCGCGGGGCGACCGGGCCGTCCTCGATCACCATGTCGGCGAGGCTGCGGGCGTCCAGCAGCTCCATCACGATCCACGGCCGGCCACCCTCGGTGACCACGTCGTACACCTGCACCACGGCCGGGTGCTGGATCGCCGCGGCGGCCCGGGCCTCGCGGAGCGTGCGCTCGTACATCGCGTCACGGTCGCTGGGGGCCAGCCCCGGGGGGAGGACGACCTCCTTGACCGCCACGTCCCGCCGCAGCAGGGTGTCTGTGGCACGCCAGACC
The DNA here is from genome assembly GCF_044456245.1 of Micromonospora sp. NPDC051006. NCBI lineage: Bacteria > Bacillati > Actinomycetota > Actinomycetes > Micromonosporales > Micromonosporaceae > Micromonospora > Micromonospora sp. NPDC051006. The sequence continues at coordinate 74,949 of NZ_JBITFP010000012.1, read as the reverse complement.
GTACCCATGCCGCCGTTGCCCACCGAGGAGCGCAGCGAGTAGCGACCACCGATGGTGGTGCCGGGTGCCGCGCGCCCGTTGGGAGGACTGGCAGGTCCGCCGCTCCAGGTCGGGATCTGAGTCACAGAAGAGCCACCGGGGGATATCGAGGGGGCTGGGACACAACCCCCCTATCTTGCTGGTTCCGACGCCCGATGCGAAAGCCGACGCGTCGGACGTTTATCGAAGTCCACGTTCCGTACCCGGCTGTTCACCTGAGGTCGACCTTCGTGGACGCAGTGTGCGGTATCCCTCACCCGGTCCGGCCGCCCGGCGTCCTACCATCCGGTAATGAGCGAACGGCGGTCAAGCGAGTCCGGTTTCCCGATCAAGGGCGTCTACACGGCGGCCGACCTCCCGGCGGAACTGGACTCCCGGCTGGGCGGCCCCGGCGAGTTCCCGTACACCCGCGGGGTCTACCCCACCATGTACACCTCCCGCCCGTGGACCATGCGTCAGTACGCCGGCTTCGGCACCGCCACCGAGTCGAACGCGCGCTACCACCAGCTGCTGCGGGCCGGCACGATGGGCCTCTCGGTCGCCTTCGACCTGCCGACCCAGATGGGCTACGACTCCGACGACCCGATCGCGCACGGCGAGGTGGGCAAGGTGGGTGTGGCCATCGACTCCATCGAGGACATGCGGCTGCTCTTCGACGGCATCCCGCTGGACAAGGTCTCGACCTCGATGACCATCAACGCCCCCGGCTCGGTGCTGCTCCTGCTCTACCAACTGGTGGCGGAGGAGAACGGCGTCCCCGGCTCGGCGCTGAACGGGACCATCCAGAACGACATCCTCAAGGAGTACATCGCCCGGGGCACGTACATCTTCCCGCCGAAGCCCTCGCTGCGGCTGGTCGCGGACACCTTCGGCTACTGCCGGGCCGAGGTGCCGAAGTGGAACACCATCTCCATCTCCGGCTACCACATGGCCGAGGCCGGGGCGTCCCCCGCCCAGGAGATCGCGTTCACCCTGGCCAACGGGGTGGAGTACGTCCGGGCCGCGCTCGCCGCCGGGCTCGCGGTGGACGACTTCGCCCCCCGGCTGTCGTTCTTCTTCGTGGCCCGGACGACGCTGATCGAGGAGGTCGCCAAGTTCCGGGCGGCCCGGCGGATCTGGGCCCGGCTGATGCGCGACGACTTCGGCGCGAAGGATCCGAAGTCGATGATGCTGCGCTTCCACACCCAGACCGCGGGGGTGCAGCTCACCGCCCAGCAGCCCGAGGTGAACCTGGTCCGGGTCGCGGTGCAGGGGCTCGCCGCGGTGCTCGGCGGCACCCAGTCGCTGCACACCAACAGCTTCGACGAGGCGATCGCGCTGCCCACCGAGAAGGCGGCCCGGCTGGCGCTGCGTACCCAGCAGGTGCTGGCGTACGAGACGGACCTGACGGCCACCGTCGACCCGTTCGCCGGCTCGTACGTGGTCGAGGCGATGACGGCCGAGCTGGAGGCGGCGGCGATCGAGCTGATGGACCGGGTCGCCGACCACGGTTCGGCGGTGGACGCGATCGAGGCCGGGTTCCAGAAGCGGGAGATCGAGCAGTCCGCGTACCGGATCGCCCAGGAGATCGACTCCGGCGAGCGGGTGGTGGTGGGGCTGAACCGGTTCCGGATCGACGACGAGGAGCCGTACGAGCCACTTCGGGTCGACCCGGCGATCGAGGCGGCGCAGGCGGAGCGCCTGGCCCAGCTGCGGCGGACCCGGGACGCCGGCGCGGTGGAGCGGGCCCTCGCCGAGCTGCGTGCCGCCGCCGACGGCACCGAGAACGTGCTCTACCCGATGAAGGACGCGCTACGGGCCCGGGCCACAGTCGGTGAGGTCTGCGGGACGCTGCGCGAGGCGTGGGGCCTCTACCGGCCCACCGACCGGTTCTGATTCGGCGCACCGCAACCCGGCACCGGTCCCCGGTGCCGGGTTGCTGTCGTGTTTCCGCTGGTCAGGTGCGTGATAGTCGGGTTCGTCGAGCGCTACAGTCGAAGACAGTCCCCGGCTGGTGCGGCGTGGCCCCGACCGGCGTGGTGTGTGCCCACGAGGTTTGCGGGTACCCCGACCGGGTGAACGGGGACGGACACCCTGTGCGGTCTTCCCGCACCGGTGCATGTGAGCGTCGGTAGCCGTTCGTTGCGGGGAGTGGTCGGCTAATTGCCGGAGTGTCGGTTCATCAGACCGACTAATGCGACAATTCGCAACGAGAGGCCTAGTACGGACGCTCGATTTCGTGACCGCTGAATCGGTTACGCGTTGTAGGAGGTGAGACGGCGGATGACGGCGTTCGAACGCGATCTACCTGCTGTCCCATCGATCCCCGAGCGCTCTCAGCAGGGCATTCGTGACGCTGCGCGGTCCGATCACTACCGTAACGAGGTTGCGCAGCGTCACCGGCGGAGGTCTAGGCTGTCTGCTGTTCCCGATGATCCATCCATCTCTAGTGATCGAGAATTCGACGTGACGAGTGCGATGATGTTGCCGACCGGCAGCCAATTGGCGTCGCCCTGGCCGGAGGCGCCATCCGGGTCCCACCCCCTGCCGTTCGAGCTGGACAACCTGCTCGCGCTACGGGTACCCGGCCTCATCGCCACCCGTCGTCACATCCACGCGCACCCGGAACTCTCCGGCAACGAGTTCGCCACGGCCACGCTGATCGCCCGGGAACTCTCGCTGGCCGGGCTGAACCCCCGGATGCTGCCCAAGGGCAACGGCGTGCTCTGCGACATCAACGGCCGCCCCGACGGTCCGGTGGTCGCGCTGCGCGCGGACATCGACGCGCTGCCGCTGACCGACGTCAAGGACGTCCCCTACCGCTCCACCGTGGACGGCGTCTGCCACGCCTGCGGCCACGACGTGCACACCTCGATCATGCTCGGCGTCGGCATGCTGCTGGGTCAGCTCGCCGCCCTCGGCGAACTGGACGGCCGGGTCCGGCTGATCTTCCAGCCGGCCGAGGAGATCCTGCCCTGTGGCTCGCTGGAGGTCATCGAGGCCGGCGGCCTGGACGACGTGGTGCAGATCTTCGCGCTGCACTGCGACCCCAACCTCCCGGTGGGCCAGATCGGCCTGCGGGTCGGCCCGATCACCGCCGCCGCGGACAACGTCACCGTCCGGCTGACCGGGCCCGGCGGGCACACCGCCCGCCCGCACCTCACCGTCGACCTGGTCGACGCGCTCGGCCGACTGGTCACCGAGGTGCCCGCGCTGGTCAGCCGCCGGGTACCGGCCAACAGCGGGCTGCTGCTGGTCTTCGGCCACGCGTCGGCCGGCACCCGCTACAACGTCATCCCCTCCGAGGCGTGCGCGGCCGGCACCCTGCGGGTGATGGACCGCGACACCTGGGAGCTGGCGCCGAAGATCGTCGCTCAGGTGGTGCGGGACGTGATCGCCCCGACCGGCGCCACCGTCGACCTGGAGTACCTGCGCGGCCGCCCGCCGGTCAGCAACGACTCGCGGGCCATCCAGATCCTCACCGCCGCCACCACGGCCGCCCTCGGCCCGGAGGGCGTCGCGGAGACCCCGCAGAGCATGGGCGGCGAGGATTTCTCCTGGTACCTGGAGTACGTCCCCGGCGCGCTGGCCCGGCTGGGCGTCGGCCGGTCCGGGCCCAACGTCGACCTGCACCGCGCCTCGTTCGACGTCGACGAGCGGGCCATCCCGGCCGGCGTCCGGGTCATGGTGCAGACCGCGCTGCGGGCACTGGCGGCGGCGCGCTGACCGCTGCCGCGGGCCGACGACGACGCCGCCGGCGCAGCACCACGAGCAGCACCGCCACCGGTACGCCGAAGGCGATCAGCCACGGCAGCACCGCGCCCAGCACGGTCAGCAGGATGGTCATCGAGGCCAGGAAGACCTTCCAACCGCCGCTCAACCCGACCAGGAAGCCGATCTCGGACTCCTCGTCCGCCGTGCTCGCGTCCGGCCCCACCAGGGTCAGCGTGATGGTGGAGAGCGCGGTCAGGTCGGCCAGCCGCCGCTTCTTCGCCTCCAGTGAGGCCAGGTCGGCCTCCCGCCGGGCCAGCTCGCCCTCCAGCGACACCAGATCGGTGATCGTGGTGGCCCGGGCGAGCAGCCGACGGGCGCTCTCCACCCGGGCGCGTTGGCTCGCGATCCGCGCGTCCAGGTCGATGGTCTCCTCGGTGACGTCCTGGGTGTGGATCTCCCGCCGCTCCTGCCGGCCCAGTTTGGCCAGCTCGTCGATCACCGCGGTGAACCTCGCCGCCGGCACCCGCAGCTCCAGCTCCGCCCGGGCGTCCGCGTCCGAGCTGGAGCGCTGGTCGCCACCGACGAAGCCACCCACCGCGGTCACCGCCGTCACCGCGCTGCGAGCGGCGGTGTCCACATCGTCCACCTGGACCAGCATCGTTCCGGTGTAGATGATCGAGCGCTGGTCGACGCGCAGGTCGGGCGCGCCCGCCCCGGCCTCGGCCGGCGCGCCGCCGCCCGCCGCGTCGCGGTCCGCCGCACCGGCTGCCGGCGCCTCGTTCGAGGTCGCCGAGTCACCGCCGGAGCCGCCGGCTCCGCAGCCGCCCAGCACCAGCACCGCCACCAGTCCGAGCGCCGCCAACGGCGCGCCGCGGCGGCGTCGTTCCCGCACGTCCATCCCCGCTCCCCTCTGCTCGCCCGGATGGGCGATACCTCGGACGCGGCGCGCCAGCACGCCGGTTCCGGCAGACTGCGCTGAGGACGTCACGATTCGATAATCGAGGAGTCACGATGCAGCTCACCAAGTACGCCCACTCCTGCCTCCGGGTGGAGCACGACGGCGGCGTGCTGGTCATCGACCCCGGGATCTTCAGCGACCCGGCGGCGCTCGAGGGGGCGGACGCGGTACTGATCACGCACGAGCACCCGGACCACCTGAACGCCGAGGCGATCACCCGCCAGCTCGACCGGCGACCCTTCACGGTGCACGGGCCGGCCTCGCTCGCCGCGCCCCTGGCCGACGCGGCGGAGGTGTTGCAGCAGGTCCAGCCCGGTGAGCGGTTCACCGCGGCCGGGGTGGCGATCCGCGCCTACGGCGGGCAGCACGCGGTGATCCACCCGGACATCCCGGTGGTGGCGAACCTCGGCTTCCTGATCAACGACGTGGTCTACCACCCGGGGGACTCGCTGGTCGTGCCGGACCAGCCGGTCGACACGCTCTTCGCGCCCATCCACGCTCCCTGGTCGAAGTTCTCCGAGGTGGTCGACTTCATCCGGGCGGTCGCGCCGCGCCGGGCGTACGCGCTGCACGACGCGCTGCTCAACACGAACGGGCTGGGTGTGCTCGACCGCCAGTACACGGCGCTGTCCCACACCGAGTACCAGCGGCTGGAGCCCGGTACCCGGCTGGACGCCTGACGCGATGGCCGACCCCTCCGCCGAGCTGGTGCGGCAGCTCTACAGCACGCCCCCGGACCGTTTCGTCGCGGCCCGGGACGCGGCGGTCGCCGAGGCCCGGGGCGCGGGTGACCCGGCGGCCGCCCGGCAGATCGCCCGGCTGCGCCGCCCGACCGTGGCCGCCTGGCTGGTGAACCTGCTCGCGATCCGCCGGCCCGAGCTGGTCGCCGACCTGGTGCAGCTCGCCGAGGCGTTGCGCTCCGCCCAGCGCGAGCTGCGCGGGCCCCGGTTGCGGGAACTCTCCGCGCAGCGGCGGGCGGTGGTCGGCGCGCTCGTCGCCGAGGTGCGCAAGCTCGCCGCCGGGGAGGCCGGCGCCCCGTCGGCCGGGAAGCTGCCGTTGGCCGAGGTGGAGGCGACCCTCAACGCGGCGCTCGCCGACACCGAGGTGGCCGAGCAGATCCAGGCCGGGCGGCTGCTTCGGGCGGCCAGCTACGCCGGCTTCGGCGAGACCCCCCGTCCGCAGCTGCGCCTGGTCACCGGGGGCGACGAGGAGGGCGAGGAGGCGGCGGAGCGCCGGACCCGGCGGGACACCGGACGGGCTCCGGCCCAGCGGGCACCGGGCGGCCGGTCCACCGACCGGGCCGCGGAACGTGCCGCGCAGGCCGAGCGCGCCGCCCGGGCCGAGCGGGCGCGGCAGCGCCGGGCGTTGGAACGGGAGCTGACGAAGGCGCGTACCGATCAGCGGCGGGCCGAGTCGGAGCTGGCGGACGCGACGGCGGCCGAGCAGGACGGCGCCGCCGCGCTCGACGGGATCGAGACCGAGCTGGCCGAGCTGGAGCGGCGGCGGGCGGTCGCCGAGCAGGAGCTGAGCCGGGCCAAGCTGGCCCGGCGGGGGGCGGAGCGGACGCTCACCACGGCCCGGCGGCGCACCGGCGAGGTGGAGGCGGCGGTGGAGGCGCTGGAGGCCGACGAGGGGGCTGCCGGGACGGGCGGTGAAGAGGCAGACTGACCTCGATGGACGGACGTGGGATGCGGGTGGGACCGGCTCGCTCCGGCGCGCGCGGGCAGGCCCGATGACGCCGGAGCAGGTCGCGGCGGCCAGCAAGCCGATGGTGCTCGACCTCGGCGACGCGTTCAGCCGCTGCCCGATCACCCTGCGCCGGGCGCGACTGCTCGGCATCTCCGGCTGGGCCTTCTACGTCAGCGGCCGGGCGGGCGCGCTCGGTGACGTACGCGCCGAGACGGCGGCCGCCGCGCTCGGCTTCATCGCGCCGGACGCGGTGGCCGACGGCTGGGACGGCGCAGCCCGCACCGTCCGGCCGTTCGAGGTGGCCGCCGCGACGCTCGCCGAGTGCTGCCGGTGGGGCTCGCAGCACCTGGACAGCGTTCCCGGGGTCGACCGGCTCGCCGGGCTGCTGGAACGCGCGGTCGGCGCGGCCGACGCCAGCGGCATGCCGCTCTTCGCCGCCTGGCGGGCGATGCCGGTGCCGGGCCGGACGGCCGGGGCGCGGGCCGCGGCGGCGCTGCGACTGCTCCGGGAGCACTTCGCCGGCGCCTACCTGCTCGCCGTCCGGGCCAGCGGGATGACGCCGCTGGAGTCGGTGCTGGCCGGGCCGGAGGGGGAGGCGGGCGCGATGGCCTGCGGATGGGCGCCGCCCTACCCGCCGGTCGGGCCGCTGGTCCGCCGCCGGCTCTGGGCCGAGGCGGTGACCGACCGGCTGGCCGCGCCGGCGTTCGCGGCGCTCGGCCCGGTCGACGGCGTCGAGCTGCTCGACCTGCTGACCGCCGCCCGGGCGCAGTCGGGCCCGGTGGCCCGGTCCGGCCCGGCCGCCTGACCGGCGGCCGCCCGCCGCGCGCCGGGCGGTAAATCGGCGGCGCGTCGCGGCGTCCCCTGCCAGGATCGGCCGTGTGACCCTTCCCGCTGGCTGGAGCGCGCGCCGGCCCACCCTCGACGACGTCCCCGCGATCCTCGCCGTGGTGCACGCCGCGGACACCTTCGCCGTCGGCTATCCCGACTTCGACGCCGAGGATGTCGAGGCGGCGCTGACCGGCCCGTACATCGATCCGGCCCGGGATCACTGGCTGGCCCTGGACCCGGACGGCACGGTGGTCGGCTGGGCCAGCGTCGACAACCCGACCGGCGTCGGGCGAGAGTTCGTGGAGGTCTACGTCGACCCGGAGCACGGGCACCAGGTACGCGGCCCGCTGCTGGCCCGCCAACTGGACCGGGTCGCCGAGCGGGCCACCGAGCGTGAGCTGCCGGCGCTCACCGTGCGGTGCGCGGTGTTCGAGCCGGAGCGGGACTGGCAGCGCGCCCTGGGCGACGCCGGCTTCACCCTGGCGAAGCGCTACGTCCGGATGCGCCGTTCGCTGGCCGACCTGCCCGCCGAGCCGCCCCCGCCGCCCGGGGTGACGGTCCGCCCGGTCCGCCCCGACGACGAGCTGGACCTGCGGGAGTTCCACCGGATCTTCGACACCGCGTTCCGGGACACCCCCGACTACGAGCCGCTCGGCTACGCCGAGTGGCGCAAGAAGATCACCCAGCACGGCACCACCTGGGACGAGTGGTTCGTCGCCGAGGTGGACGGGGTGGCGGCCGGCGCGCTGCAATCCTCCGACCAGGCGCTGGACCAGAACGAGGGCTTCGTCCGCAGCCTCTCCGTGCTGCCCGCCTTCCGGCGTCGGGGGGTGGGCGCCGCGTTGCTGCGCCGGGCGTTCGCCCGCTACGCGGAGAAGGGCCGCAGCTCGGCCGGCCTCGGGGTCGACCTGGCCAACCCGACCACCCCGCTGTCGCTCTACCGCTCGGTCGGGCTCGCCGAGACCCGGTGGACCGACATGTACGAGCTGGTCGTACCGGCCGCGCCGGGGGCCGGTGTGTGATTGACGACGCTGCCCGGGGTCGGCGAGCGGCCCGGGTCGCGGCGGTAGCAGACTGGCAGCGTGCGACAGCCTCTAGGCCGACGCGGTGCCGGTGGGGCGGGACCGCAGCTCGGTGACGTAGTCGTCCGGCGCGCCCGCCTTCTCGGCGGCGGTAGCGATCTCCGAGAGGTACCACGCGGTCGGCAGGCCACCCTCGTAGCCGTCGAAGACGTAGACCCACGCGGTCACGTCGCCGTCGAGGGTCGAGACCCGGACGTGCAGCTTGCGGTAGGTGCCGGCGGTGACGCCCTCGATCTCGTCGAGCTGGGCGGCGTCGTAGGGGTGGATGTCGTAGAGCGCCGCGAAGACCCGGTCGCCGGGGGACTCGACCACGGTGCTCACCGCGCCCTCCCAGCCGATCACGTCGGCGCCGGCGAAGGTCAGCCGCCAGCCCTCCAGCCAACCGGTGCCCACCATCGGCGAATGCGGGCAGTAGGCGCGCATCCGGGCGGGATCCAGGTTTGAGCCGTAGGCGGCGTGAAGACGCACGGCGATGACGATAGCCCGGCGGGCGGGTGGGGGAGAATACGACAGTGCGTGTCGGACGCGTTCGGGAGAAGAAAGTCACTGTGAGCATCGACGAAGGGCGAACGCTGTGAGCCGGATCGTGATCATCGGCGGGGGGCCGGCCGGCTACGAGGCGGCACTGGTCGCCGCGCAGCTGGACGCTGAGGTCACCGTGGTGGAGGCCGAGGGCGCCGGCGGGGCCTGCGTGCTGTCCGACTGCGTACCGTCGAAGACCTTCATCGCCAGCTCCGAGGTAGTGACCGGCTACCGGGACACCGAGGAGTTCGGGGTGCACTCCGACGGGCTGGAGGCGGTCACCGTCGACGCCCGGGCGGTGCACGAGCGGGTCAAGCGCCTCGCACTGGCCCAGTCGGCCGACATCCACGCCAAGCTGCTCAAGGCCGGGGTCACCTTCGTGGCCGGCACCGCCCGGCTCGGCGAGGACACGCTCGGTCACACCCACCGGGTGCTGGTCACCCCGACCGACGGCGCCGACGAGTACTCGATCGAGGCGGCCACCGTGCTGGTCGCCACCGGCGCCACCCCGCGCCAGCTGCCCACCGCGCTGCCGGACGGCGAGCGGATTCTGACCTGGCGCCAGGTGTACGACCTGCCGGAGCTTCCCGAGCACCTGATCGTGGTCGGCTCCGGCGTGACCGGCGCCGAGTTCGCCAGCGCGTACCTCGCGATGGGCGTCGAGGTCACCCTGGTCTCCAGCCGCGACCGGGTGATGCCGCACGAGGACGCCGACGCGGCCTCGGCGATCGAGCGGGTGTTCCGGGCCCGGGGGATGAGCATCCTCAACAACTCCCGCGCCGACGCGGTCCGCCGCACCGAGACGGGCGTCGAGGTCGAGCTCTCCGACGGCCGCAAGGTGTACGGCTCGCACGCGCTGATCGCGGTCGGCTCCATCCCCAACACGGCCAACCTGGGGCTCGCCGAGTACGGCGTCGAGCTGGCCCGCGGCGGCTACGTCACCGTCGACCGGGTGTCCCGGACCAACGTCCCCGGCATCTACGCCGCCGGCGACTGCACCGGGGTGCTGCCGCTGGCGAGCGTCGCGGCCATGCAGGGCCGGATCGCGATGTGGCACGCGCTCGGCGAGGCGGTCCGCCCGCTGCGGCTGCGTACCGTCGCCGCGAACGTCTTCACCGACCCCGAGCTGGCCACGGTGGGGGTCTCCCAGGACGAGGTGGACGCCGGCAAGGTTCCGGCCCGGCAGGTGATGCTGCCGCTCTCCGGCAACGCCCGGGCCAAGATGGACGACCTCGCCGACGGCTTCGTGAAGCTCTTCTGCCGCCCGGCCAGCGGGCAGGTGATCGGCGGTGTGGTGGTCGCACCGAAGGCCAGCGAGCTGATCCTGCCGATCACCATGGCGGTGGAGAACAACCTGACCGTCAACGAGCTGGCCCAGACCATCACCATCTACCCGAGCCTCTCCGGCTCCATCACCGAGGCCGCCCGCCAGCTCATGCTCCACGAACTGGAGTAACCCCCTTCGACGCGCCGATCATGGAGTTGTGGTGGGCGTTCCGGGCCGGAACGCCGCTTTCGCGAGGCACCACAACTGCATGATCGCCGGGTGCCCTGCTCAGGGTGAGGGCGATGGTGGCGAGGACGGCGACCTCGGCGAGGATGAGCAGCCGCTCGGCCAGGCCGATCAGCAGCCGGTCGCCGGGATAGGCGGACCAGATCATCGCCGCCGCGAGGACGAGGCTGGTCAGCACCAGGCCGCGCAGCAACCCGGCGACCGGGGCGAGGTGGGCCCGGCGGGCGAGCAGCCAGCCGGCGACCGGCAGCGCCAGGAACGCGACGACCGAGGCGTACCGGTGCAGGTACGCGGCGGTGCTCATCGGCGTACCGGGCTCGTTCGTCGGCACCAGGGCGGCCAGCACCAGCCCGGCCACCCAGGCCCCGAGCAGCAGTTCGGCGGCGGGGGAGCGCGGCCCGGTGCGGCGCAGGCCGGGCAGCAGGACCGCGGTGGCGAGCGCGAGCAGCACCATGGCGACGTCGATGACACCGCCCCGGTCGGAGACCGCGAAGTCGCTCACGGTCAGCGCCCACGGGTTCAGATCGTCGTTGACTTCTAGGTGGCCGATCACGGCGAGCAGGGCCGCGAAGGCGATTCCGCCGAGGGCAAGCAGGCCGGCGCTCCGGGTTCCAGGCATGCCTCAGCCTGTCGCCGGAACCACCCGAAGCGGATCGGGGCCGGCCACCGAAATCGATCCCCGGGACCACCCCTAGGACGCGCGGTCACGCCCCCTGCGGGTACGCCTGCCGGCGCCGGAGGCCCGCGGTCGGACGCCGCCCGTCGACGGAGGCCCGCCCTGACGGAACGCCTGGCGGCGCCGGATGCGGCCGACCGGCCATGGCGGCGGGCGGGGTCAGTCGACCGGGACCTCGGCGCGGGCGTGCCGGGCACTGACCAGGGTCATCGCCCAACCGGCGGCGGCGAAACCGGCCGCCGCCACGGCGGCGATCACCACGAGCCGCCAGGCCGATTCGGTCAGCGCGGTCCCGCCGAGGTGCCCCACCATCGCGCCGTAGGTCGCCCAGCCGAGCGCGGCGGCCGTCTCGTAGATCATGAAGAGTCGGTACGGGTAGCGGCTGCGGCCGGCCGAGAAGTGGGCCGCCATCCGGCCGCCGGGCACGAACCGGCAGAGCAGGATCACCAGCGGCCCGGGGCGGCGTAACCCCTGGGTGACCCGGTCGGCGACCCGTCGGGTCCGGCTCGGCTCGGCATGTCGGGGGGCCCGACGGTCGGGCGCGCTGCGGCCGAGCAGGTAGCAGGCGACGTCCCCGGCGAGCACCCCGAGGGTTCCCACGGCGATGGTCAGCGGCAGGTCCAGCCCGCCGTACACGGTGAGCGCCCCGCTGGTGATCATGATGGCCTGGGTGGGGATCACCGGGATGAAGGCGTCCGCCGCCAGGAGACCGAGCAGCGCGAGGTACGCCCACGTCGGCGAAGCGACGTCAGTGAGTAGTTCGGGCACGGCTGCCACCTCGCCGGATCCGGCCGATTGGGTGTACTGAGCCTGACGGCGTGTCCGGCGTCACCGTGGACAGCCCTGGCCGGTGGTGACCGCCGACACGGCAGGGCCACCCAGGTACAACGACCGTCCGGGCCCGCAGGTCACGGGCTGCGCGACGGTCGGCGGATCGGCGTACGTCGGCGTACCGTTGTCGGCGCGCGGCCCCGTGACCGTCGGATCCCCCGTTTCCGACGACCGGGCCGCGGTGGGCGGCCGGCAGGTCCCGTGCCGGCCGCCCGCCCCTCTCGGGGGCACGACGAACCAGCCGAAGATTCGTATGATCATCTGTCCCGGTCCGCCGGGGCACGCCGGTACGGTCGGCCGCATGGCCCGGCTTTCCGAGATCACCTTCCGGCTGCCCGACACGCCTGTGGCGCACGCCTTCCTCACCGACCTGCGTACGTTGCTCGCCGACGTGCCGTACGCCTCGGCGGCGGTCGGCCGCCTCACGCTCACCCCGCCGCGGCCGGACGGAGCCCGGCCGGAGACCACATTCCTGCTGGCCGACGTGCCGGAGCCGGAGATCGCTCTCGACACCGGGCAGACCATCGGCGTCGGCGGTGGGGCGGCACCCGACGAGCAGGGCCCGCCGGCCGGGATCGAGCTGGCGGAGCTGGCCCGCCGGCTCGCCGGGCACGTTCCGCGCGTCGACCACACGGGGGTGAACCTGCCCACCTGCGCCGTCCGGCCCGAGCAGTGGCAGAGCCTGGTGGCTGCCGTCGCCTCGACCGCGACGATGTACCGCTATCCCACCGGTGAACCGTGGCCGTTCGTGCTCCCGTCGACCGCGGGCGAGCTCCAGCACGGCATCGCGGACTTCGTCGTCGGGCGGGAGCCCCGGTTCGAACTGGTCCACGACCCGTGGCGGACGTACCCGGAGTGGCAGTTCGCCCTCTGGACCGACCTGACCCGTGCCCAGCTCGAACTGCTCTTCCCGGACCCCCAGGGGATGACCGCTCCGGGTCTGGAGGACATCTTCCGGGTCGTGCCGATCCGCAGTCCCTGGTCGGGACTCGGGATCCGCTTCGACCTCTGCTATCGCATCGACGACGGCCCGTCGGACTGGGAGACCGGCGAGTGGCTCGTGCGGTCCGGCGGCCGGATCCCTCCGACGCAGTAGACCGCCGACGCTGTCCACCACCGGCCGCGACCACCTGCCGGTGGCAGCCGGAGCGGGAGTCCCGGCCGTAAATCCGGCTGCGGACGCGGCCGACGCGCGGTTACCGTCGCCGCATGCGCAGCGCGGATCTGACCACGACGCCGGGAATCCCCGGCGCGCCGCACTGACGTCTTCGTCGACGAGGCCCCGGGGCGATCCGCCCCCGACGGCCGCGCGGCGTTCGGTGATCAGATCGCCTCCGGGTCGTACCCGATCAAGGAGAGCGACATGATCGACCACCGCAGGCTCGGCCGTGAGCTGGACCTGTTCGTCTCCCACCCGCTGGCCGGTGCCGGGCTGCCGATCTGGCTGCCGGCCGGCGCCGCCGCCCGGCACGCGGTCGAGGAGTACGTTCGGGAGTTGGAGCGGCGGGCCGGCTACCAGCACGTCTACTCGCCACCGCTGGGCAAGCGGGAACTCTTCGAACTCTCCGGCCACCTCGGCTTTTTCGCCGACGACATGTTCCCGCCGATGCGGGTGAGTGACGACGACGAGTTCGTGCTCCGGCCGGCGCTCTGCCCGCACCACGCCCTGGTCTTCGCCGCCCGTGGCCGCTCCTACCGGGAGCTGCCGCTGCGCATCGCCGAGCTGGGTGGGATGTACCGGTCCGAGCGCTCCGGGGTGCTCGGCGGGCTGTCCCGGGTACGAGCCATCTCGCTCAACGACGCGCACAACTTCTGCGCGCTGGACCAGGTGGGGGAGGAGGTCGCCGAGATCCTCCGGCTGATCCGCGAGGCGCACGCCGCGCTCGGCGTCCGCCCCGCCGGGCTCCGGCTGTCGCTGCGCGGACCGGGGCAGAGGTACGTCGGCGACGACGCCCAGTGGGCGCGCGCCGAGGAGCTGCTGCGCGCCGCCCTGGCCGGGTTGGAGTACGCCGAGGCGCCGGGGGACGCCGCCTTCTACGGGCCGAAGATCGACATCCAGATCGTGGACGCCGCCGGCCGCGAGTCGACCCTCGCCACCGTCCAGCTCGACTTCGACAAGCCGGAGCGGTTCGACCTGTCCTACACCGACCGGGACGGGTCGCGGCGGCGGCCGGTGATGGTGCACCGGAGCCTGGTCGGCAGCATGGAGCGGCTCTTCGCGTACCTCATCGAGGTGCACCAGGGCGCCTTCCCGGCCTGGTACGCGCCGGTTCAGCTGGCGGTGCTTCCGGTCGACGACGGGCAGGCCGCCGCCGCGGCCGACCTCGCCGGGCGGGGCGAGGCGGCCGGGCTGCGGGTCGAGGTGGACGCGGCCGGCTCGCTCGGCGCGCGGGTCCGTGACGCGGCCCGCCGCCGGGTGCCGTACGTCGCGGTGATCGGTGCCCGGGAGGCCGCCGGCGGGCTGGTCGCCCTGCGGTTGCGCGACGGCCGGGGGTTGGACCCGATGCCGGTCGAGGCCGCGCTCCGGCTGGTCACCGGCGTGGTGGCCGCCCACAGCACCGACCTGCTGCCCGGCTGAACCGGACCCCGCGCCGGCGCGCCGTGCGCCGGGCCCGGCGCCGGCACCCGGCACGTCGGACCCGGTGCCGGCACCTGGTACCTCGGGCCCGGCGCCGGCGGCCCGCACGTCGGTCACGACGACAGCGCCCCCTGGGCCGGCGCGGGCCGTCGTCCGGCGCCGTCGTCGGGCTCGTCGGAGTCGGTGAGCGCCTGGCTGAACTGCGACCGGTACAGCTGGTGGTACGCGCCGCCCGCAGCGACCAGCTGCTCGTGCGTGCCCTGCTCGACGATTCGGCCGTTCTCCATCATCAGGATCAGGTCGGCGTCCCGGATGGTGGAGAGCCGGTGCGCGATGACGAAGCTGGTCCGGTCCGAGCGCAGCGCGGCCATGGCCCGCTGGAGCAGCACCTCGGTCCGGGTGTCGACCGAGCTGGTCGCCTCGTCCAGGATCAGCAGGGACGGCTCGGCGAGGAACGCCCGGGCGATCGTGATCAGCTGCTTCTCGCCCGCGCTGACGTTGCTCCCCTCCTCGTCGATGACCGTGTCGTAGCCGTCCGGCAGGCTGCGCACGAACCGGTCCACGAAGGTGGCCCGGGCCGCGGCCAGGATTTCCTCCTCGGTGGCGTCCGGGCGTCCGTAGGCGATGTTGTCCCGGATGGTGCCGCCGAAGAGCCAGGTGTCCTGCAGCACCATGCCGATCCGCCCCCGCAGGTCGTCGCGGCGCATCGTGGTGATGTCCACGCCGTCCAGGCTGATCCGGCCGGCGTCCAACTCGTAGAACCGCATGATCAGGTTGACCAGGGTGGTCTTGCCGGCGCCGGTCGGCCCGACGATCGCCACGGTGTGCCCCGGCTCGGCGACCAGCGACAGGTCGTCGATCAGCGGCTTGTCCGGCTCGTACCGGAACGAGACGTGGTCGAACTCGACCCGGCCGTGCGGGTCGGTCACCCGGGCCGGCACCGCCGGGTCGGGGCTCTGCTCGTCGGCGTCGAGCACCGCGAAGACCCGCTCGGCCGAGGCCACCCCGGACTGGAGCAGGTTGGCCATCGAGGCCACCTGGGTCAGCGGCTGGGTGAACTGTCGGGAGTACTGGATGAACGCCTGCACGTCGCCGAGGCTCATCGACCCGGACGCGACCCGCAGGCCACCGACCACGGCGATCGCCACGTAGCTGAGGTTCCCGATGAACATCATCGACGGCATGATGATCCCGGAGACGAACTGCGCACCGAAGCTGGCCCGGAACAGCTCGTCGTTCTTCTCGGTGAAGGCGGCCTGCACCTCGCGCTGGCGACCGAAGACCTTGACCAGTTCGTGGCCGGTGAACGCCTCCTCGATCTGGCCGTTCAGCTCGCCGGTGTGCCGCCACTGGGCGATGAACTGCTGCTGCGAGCGCTTGGCGATCCGCTGGGTGACCAGCACCGACAGCGGCACGGCGACCAGCGCCACCAGGGCCAGCAGCGGCGAGATCCAGAACATCGCGCCGAGCACGCCGACCACGGTGAGCAGCGAGGTGAGCAGCTGACTCAACGTCTGCTGGAGGCTCGTCGAGATGTTGTCGATGTCGTTGGTGACCCGACTGAGCAGCTCACCCCGGGGCTGCCGGTCGAAGTAGGGCAGCGGCAGCCGGTTGAGCTTCGCCTCCACGTCGGCCCGCAGCGTCAGCACGGTGCGCTGCACCACGCCGTTGAGCAGCCAGCCCTGCCACCACATGAGCAGGCTGGCGGCGAGGTAGAGGGCGAGCGCCAGCGAGAGCACCCGGCCCAGCGCGCCGAAGTCGATGCCCGCGCCGGGCACCGGGTTCATCCGGGCCAGCATGTCGGCGAACGCGTCGTTGCCGGTCGCCCGGGCCGCCGCCACGGCCTGCTCGGTGGTGCTTCCCGCCGGAATCTGCCGGCCGATCACGCCGGTGAAGATCAGGTCGGTGGCGTGGCCGAGGATCTTCGGCCCGGCCACGCTGAACCCGACGCTCACCACCGCCAGCGCGATGATCGCCATCAGGTTGAGCCGGTGCGGGCGCAGCCGGCCGAGCAGCCGCCGGGCGGACGGCACGAAGTCCATCGACCGCTCGGCGGGCATCCCGGCGCCCATCCACGGCGGGCCGCCGCGCTGTCCGCCGGGCGGCAGCCGCTTCGGCGTCCGCCCTTCGCTGGCCGGCTTCTGCGCGGGTACGGCGGCGCCCGGCCGCCCGTTCGCGGTCATGCCGGCACCTCCGCGGTCTGCTGCGAGGCGACGATCTCGGCGTACGTCGGGCAGCTCTGCAGTAGTTCCTCGTGTCGTCCCACTCCGACGACTCCCCCGTCCTCGAGCACGATGATCTGGTCGGCGTCGACGATCGTGGAGACCCGTTGGGCCACGATCACCACGGCGGCGTCGGCGGTGACGGGCCGCAGCGCCGCCCGCAACCGCGCGTCGGTGCCCAGGTCGAGCGCGGAGAACGAGTCGTCGAAGAGGTAGATCTCCGGCTTGCGTACCAGGGCGCGGGCGATCGCGAGGCGTTGCCGCTGCCCGCCGGAGACGGTGGTGCCGCCCTGCGCGATCGGGGCGTTCAGCCCGTCCGGCATCTGCGCGACGAAGTCGGAGGCCTGGGCGATCTCCAGTGCCGCCCAGAGCTCCGCGTCGGTGGCGTCCGGGTTGCCGTAGCGCAGGTTGCTCGCCACCGTGCCGGTGAAGAGGTAGGGCCGTTGTGGCACCAGGCCGATCCGACGCCACAGCTCGTCCGGCGCCAGTTCCCGGACGTCGACCCCGTCGACCAGGACGGCGCCGTCGGTGACGTCGACCAGCCGGGGAATCAGCGAGAGCAGGGTGGTCTTTCCCGCGCCGGTGCTGCCGATGATCGCCGTGGTCGTTCCCGGGGTGACCCGGAACGAGATGTCCCGCAGCACCGGCTCGGCCGCGCCCGGGTACTGGAAGCGCACCCCGCGCAGCTCAAGTTCGGCCCGGCTCGGCGGCTCGGCGACCGGGCTCGGGGCCGGCACCACCGACGAGTCGGTGTCCAGCACCTCGGTGATCCGTTCGGCGCAGACCGCCGCCCGGGGCACCATCATCAGCATGAAGGTCGCCATCATGACGGCCATCAGGATCTGCATCAGGTACTGAAGGAACGCGGTGAGCGCGCCGACCGCGATCGCCCCGGAGTCGACCCGCTGCGCGCCGAACCAGAGCACGGCGACGCTGGAGACGTTGAGCACCAGCATCACCACCGGGAAGATCAGCGCCAGCAGCCGGCCGGTGCGCAGCGCGGTCGCGGTCAGATCGGCGTTGGCGACCGCGAAGCGGTCCGTCTCGTACGGCTCCCGGACGAACGCCCGGACCACCCGGATGCCGGTGATCTGCTCGCGCAGTACCCGGTTGACGGTGTCGATCCGGGTCTGCATGAGCCGGAAACCGGGCACCATCCGGCGGATGACCAGGCTCAACGCGACGGCCAGAACCGGCACGCTGACCAGCATCAGCCAGGAGAGCCCGAGGTCCTCCTGGAGCGCCATCACCACCCCGCCGACGCTCATGATCGGTGCGGCGACCAGCATGGTGCAGCTCATCAGCACGAGCATCTGCACCTGTTGCACGTCGTTGGTGTTGCGGGTGATCAGCGAGGGCGCGCCGAATCGGGCGACCTCGCGGGCGGAGAAGCGGTTGACGTGCCCGAAGATCGACGCCCGGACGTCGCGGCCGAAGCCCATCGCGGTCCGCGCACCGAGGTAGACCGCCGCGATCGAGCAGATGATCTGGACCAGGCTGACCAGCAGCATCCAGCCGCCGGTACGCATGATGTAGGCGGTGTCGCCGCGGGCGATGCCCTGGTCGATGATGTCGGCGTTGAGGCTGGGCAGGTA
Source organism: Micromonospora sp. NPDC051006 (assembly GCF_044456245.1). Taxonomy (NCBI): domain Bacteria; kingdom Bacillati; phylum Actinomycetota; class Actinomycetes; order Micromonosporales; family Micromonosporaceae; genus Micromonospora; species Micromonospora sp. NPDC051006. The sequence goes on along the minus strand of NZ_JBITFP010000012.1, from coordinate 56,723 downwards.
GAGCGATGCCATGGTGCCGACGAGTTGGAGCAGCACCACCAGGGCCAGTGGCCGTGAGTAGGGGCGCAGGTGGCCGCGGAGCAGTCGGATCAGCATTGCTGGCCGTCCGGCAGGTCGGTGGGTTCGATCATGCGTGGTTCCTCTCCACTACCGATGACCTCCAGCAGGAAGGCCCGGATCACCGCCGCCTTGGCGGGATCGGCGTCGACCGAGGTGAGCGGCCGGCCCGCTCGGATGAGGGCGCCGATCGCGGCGACTCGCTCGCGGCCGGCTGGGGTGATGGCGAGCCGGACGCTGCGCCGGTCGGTGTCGTCGCGCTGCCGTTCGACCAGCCCGTCGCGTTCGAGGGTGTCGATGATGCCGGTCAGCGTCGCCGGCCGGACGAAGCAGCGTTGGGCCACCTCGCGGTGCGGCAGCGCGCCGTCCTTGTCGAGGGTCATCAGGGTGACCATGCCGGCCTGGGTGAGGTTGAACTTCTCCGCCAGGAAGCGGTTCCACCGCTGGCCGACGAGGTGGCCGGCGACCACCAGGAGCCGGCCCATCGGCACGTCGTTGAGGGTTACCAGGTCCACGGGAAGCAGGTTAGCCCCCTGATAGTCAGGGGCCAAACGAAATAACGGCCGCGGCGGCGACGAACACGAACTGCAGCGCGGTCCGCCCCGCCAGTGGGGTGACCGGTCGTCCGGCCAGGGTGAGGCGGCGCCGGGCGGCCGAGACGTTGGCCGGGAACATCGCGAGCATGAGCAGCCCCAGCGCCGCCGCGGCCCAGCGGGCGGTCGCTGGCACGAGCAGCGCCACCGCCCCCGCCAACTCCAGCAGCCCGGTGAGGGTCACCAGGAGGTCCGGCCGCGGCAGCCGGGGCGGCACCATCGCTATCAGGTCGTCGCGGCGCCCGCCGGCGAAGTGCGCGGAGGCGGTGAGCGCGAACATCAGGGCCAGCCCGATCCGCAGCGCGGGCTGCCAGCCGTCGAGCGCGTCGATCCCGACCAGCCCGGCCAGCCGGGCGAGCCCGGTCCCGACGATCAGTGCGATCAGTGGAGCCATGATCTCCTCCTCGTTCGAACTTGTCGGTGACAAGATGCCTCGCCGAGCGACATCTTGTCAATGGCAAGTTAGGATCGCGGCATGAGCGGAACGCGTGGCTACCATCACGGCGACCTGCGCCGTGCCCTGCTCGACGCGGCGGTGGAGGTGATCGATGAGTCCGGGCCGGCCGCCGTCAGCCTCCGGGACCTGGCGCGCCGGGCGGGGGTCTCGCACGCCGCACCGGCGCACCACTTCGGCGACAAGGCCGGCCTGCTCACCGCGCTCGCCGTGCGGGGCTTCGAGATGCTGGCCGACGCGCTGCGCGACGCCGGCGACGACCTGCTCGACGCCGGCGTGGCGTACGTCGACTTCGCGGTGCGACACCGCGCGCACTTCGAGGTGATGTTCCGGCCCGAGCTCTACCGCGCCGACGCACCGGAGGTGCGGGCAGCCCGGGAGGGGGCCGGCGACGTGCTGCGGGCCGGGGTGGCCGGCCGCGCCGCCCGCGTCGGCGGTCCGGCCGACCCCGGGCGGGACGCCCTCGCCGCCTGGTCGATCGTGCACGGCTTCGCCACGCTCTGGCTCGCCGGCGCGCTACCGGCCCGGGTCGGCGACGACCCTCAGCGGGCCGCCCGAGCCGTGATCCGCCGCCTCTTCGAATAGCCCGCCGATTTCTCGCACCCCGCGTGCAACCGAACGTCCGGCGGCGGCCATCCCCCCAGTGACGGGCGAAACGGGGAGGTTATGGCCGATGCAGGGACCGGAGACGCAGCATGGCGCCGAGTCGAGCGGCGCCGTCAGGTGACCCGGCGGATCGAGGACGACCGGGTGATGGTGGTCGTGTGGCGCGCCCTGCTGGTCGCCGCCGCGCTGGCCGTCGTCGGGGCCGGCGCGGCCGTCGTCGGCTGGGCCGTCTGACCGGCGGGCCTACCGGTCACCAACTGGTCGGCAGTGGCATCCCCTCGGTGTAGCCGGCAGCGCTCTGCACGCCCACCAGGGCCCGCTCGTGGAACTCCGACAGGTCCCGCGCGCCGGCGTAGGTGAAGGCGCTGCGTACCCCGGCGATGATCTCGTCGATCAGGTCCTCGACCCCGGGGCGGTTCGGGTCGAGGTACATCCGGGCGGAGGAGATGCCCTCCTCGAAGACCGCCTTGCGGGCCCGGTCGTACGGGCTGTCGTCGGCGGTGCGGGCGCTGACCGCCCGGGCCGAGGCCATGCCGAAGCTCTCCTTGTAACGCCGGCCGTCGGCTTCGGTGTAGATGTCGCCGGGGGACTCGTAGGTGCCGGCGAACCAGGAGCCGATCATCACGTTCGAGGCGCCGGCGGCGAGCGCGAGCGCCACGTCGCGCGGGTGCCGGACGCCCCCGTCGGCCCACACGTGCCGGCCGAGTTCCCGCGCCGCCGCCGCGCAGTCGAGCACGGCGGAGAACTGGGGCCGTCCCACGCCGGTCATCATCCGGGTGGTGCACATCGCGCCCGGCCCGACTCCGACCTTGACGATGTCGGCGCCCGCCTCGACGAGGTCGCGTACCCCGTCGGAGGTGACCACGTTTCCGGCCGCCACCGGTACGGCCGGGTCGAGCTTGCGGACCGCCCGCAGCGCGGAGATCATCCGCTCCTGGTGGCCGTGCGCGGTGTCCACCACCAACGTGTCCACCCCGGCCTCCAGCAGCGCCGCGGCCTTGCCGGTGACGTCGCCGTTGATGCCGACCGCGGCGGCGATCCGCAGCCGCCCGCGGTCGTCCACCGCCGGCCGGTAGAGGGTGGCCCGCAGCGCGCCCTGCCGGGTCAGCACGCCGACCAGCCGACCGTCCGCGTCGACCACCGGGGCGAGCCGACGGCGGCCCGCCGAGAGCAGGTCGAAGCCGGTACGCGGATCCGCGTCCGCCGGCACGGTGTGCAGCTCGGTGGACATCACGTGGCGCAGTTGGGCGAACCGGTCGACGCTCACGGTGTCCGCCTCGGTGACCACGCCGAGCGGCCGACCGGCGGCGTCCACCACGATCACCGCGCCGTGCGCGCGCTTCGGCAGCAGGTGGATCGCGTCGCCGACGGTGTCCGTCGGGCCGAGGGTGATCGGCGTGTCGTAGACCAGATGGCGCTGCTTGACCCAGGCGACGACGGTCGCCACCACCTCGATCGGGATGTCCTGCGGGATGACCGCGATCGCTCCGCGCCGGGCCACCGTCTCGGCCATCCGGCGTCCGGCGACCGCCGTCATGTTCGACACCACCAGCGGGATGGTGGTGCCGGTGCCGTCGCCGGTGGAGAGGTCGACGTCGAGGCGTGAGCCCAGGTCGGACCGGGCCGGTGCCATGAAGACGTCGTTGTAGGTCAGGTCGTGCGCGGGAACCGCGCCATGTAGGAACCGCACCCGGCCATCATTCCTGGCCGCGAGCCGTCCTGCCGCCGCTGGTCATGGAAAACACCTTCGCCGCCGGTTGATCAACCGACCAGCAGCGTCACGGCCAACCCGGCCATCAGCACCGCTATCGCACCGTCCAGCCACCGCCAGGCGGCGGTGCGCGCCAGCAGCGGCCCGAGGCGGTGCGCGCCGGCGCCGAGCGCGGTGAACCAGCCGACGCTGGCCAGGGCCGCCCCGACGCCGAAGGCCCACCGGTCCGGGTGCTGCTGCGCGAGGCCGCCGAGCAGCAGCACCGTGTCCAGGTAGACGTGCGGGTTCAGGTAGGTGAAGGCGAGGCAGGCGAGGATCGTCGCCCGCAGCGTCGCCGGCGGCCGGTCGGTCGGCACCAGCGCCCCGGGGCGCAGGGCCCGGCGGGCGGCGAGCGCCGCGTAGCCCAGCAGGAAGGCGGCGCCGGCCCAGCGGATCGTGGTCACCAGCGCCGGCCGGTCGGCGACCAGGGTGCCGACCCCGGCGATGCCGGCGGTGATCAGCGCCGCGTCGGAGACGGCGCAGGTGAGCACGACCGGGAGTACGTGCTCGCGGCGCAGCCCCTGGCGCAGGACGAAGGCGTTCTGTGCCCCGATGGCGACGATCAGGGCGAGGGAGACGGAGAAGCCGGCGACGGCGGAGCTGAGCACGCCCCGACGGTAGGTGCACCGATGGCATGAGTCGAACTAAAGATTCTGAACCTGGTTAAGCTGAGCTGATGGACGGCCTCGACTCCACCCAGCTGCGGACGCTCGCCGCAGTGGTCGCGGAGGGCAGCTTCGAGGCGGCGGCCCGGCTGCTGCACATCACACCCTCGGCGGTGAGCCAGCGCGTCAAGGCGCTGGAGGAGACGGTCGGGCAGGTGCTCGTCCGGCGGGCCCGTCCCTGCGTGGCCACCGCAGCCGGTGCGCCGCTGCTACGCCTCGCCGGGCAGCTCGTGCTGCTCGAACGGGAGGCGCTGGCGGACGCCCGCGGCCCGCTGACCGGCGGGGGCGCCCGGACCCGGCTGGCGGTGGTGGTGAACGCCGACTCGCTCGGCACCTGGTTCCCGGCCGCCCTGGCCCGGGTGCCGGAGCGGCTCGGGCTCTGTTTCGACATTCGCCAGGACGACCAGGACCACACCGCCGAGTTGCTCCGCGACGGCGCGGTGACGGCGGCGGTGACCGCCCAGCGCGAGGCGGTCCAGGGCTGCCGGGTGCTCCGGCTCGGCGCGATGCGTTACCGCGCGCTGGCCGCGCCGCCGCTGGCCGCCGCGCACTTTCCCGACGGGCTCACCGCGGCCGCCCTGGCCGCCGCGCCGGTGGTCGTCTTCGACCGCAAGGACCGGGCGCAGCACCGCTTCGTGCGGGCGGTCACCGGCCGGGCGCTCGACCCGCCGGTGCACTACGTCCCGTCGGTGCCGGCGTTCAGCGCCGCGATCCGGCTCGGGTTGGGTTGGGGCCTGGTCCCCGAGCAGATCGCCGACGACGACCTGGCGGCCGGGCACTGCGTCGACATCGCCCCCGGCCGGCAGGTGGACGTCCCGCTCTACTGGCAGCACTGGCGGCTGGAGTCGGAGGTGCTGACCGCCGTCACCGCCGCTGTCCGCGAGGTGGCCGCCGAGACCCTGCGCTGACCGGGCCGCCTCGCCCGACGACTGACCGTGCCGGTCAGGAGATGGTGCAGATCGCCGCGCCCGCGCTGATCACCGCGCCGACCTCCGCGGTCAGCCCGCTGATCGTGCCGCCCTTGTGGGCGTGCAGCGGCTGCTCCATCTTCATCGCCTCCAGCACCACGACCAGGTCGCCCTCGGCGACGGTGTCCCCGTCCGCCACCGCGATCTTGACGATGGTGCCCTGCATCGGCGAGGCGAGCGCGTCACCGCTGACCGTGGCGCCGGCCTTGGCGCCACCGCCCCGGCGGGCCGGCTTCCGGGCGGCCGACGCGGCGCTGGCCGTACCCGCGCCGAGGCCGGCGGGGAGGGTGACCTCCAGCCGCTTGCCACCCACCTCGACCACGACGGTCTCCCGCTCGGTCGGCTCGGCGGCGGTGCCGGCGGCGGCGGTGAACGGCGGGACGGTGTTGTCGAACTCGGTCTCGATCCACCGGGTGTGCACGGTGAACGGCTCGGCGGTGAACGCCGGATCCCGGACCACCAGGCGGTGGAACGGCAGCGCGGTGGCCATCCCGTCGACGACCATCTCGTCCAGTGCCCGGCGGGCCCGCTCCAGTGCCTCCGTCCGGGTCTCCCCGGTGATGATCACCTTGGCCAGCAGCGAGTCGAAGTTTCCGCCGATCACGTCGCCGGCCGAGATGCCGGTGTCGACCCGGACTCCCGGGCCGGTCGGCAGCCGCAGCGCGGTGACCGTGCCGGGCGCGGGCAGGAAGTTGCGGCCCGGGTCCTCGCCGTTGATCCGGAACTCGATGGAGTGCCCGCGGGGGATCGGGTCCTCGGTGATCCGCAGCTTCTCGCCGTCGGCGATGCGGAACTGCTCCCGGACCAGGTCGATGCCGGCGGTCTCCTCGGTCACCGGGTGCTCGACCTGGAGCCGGGTGTTCACCTCGAGGAAGGAGATGGTGCCGTCCGCGCCGACCAGGTACTCCACCGTGCCCGCGCCGTGGTAGCCGGCCTCGCGGCAGATCGCCTTGGCGCTGTGGTGGATCTGGGCCCGCTGGGCGTCGGTGAGGAACGGCGCCGGCGCCTCCTCGACTAGCTTCTGGTGCCGCCGCTGGAGCGAGCAGTCCCGGGTGCCGACCACGATGACGTTGCCGTGCTGGTCGGCGAGGACCTGGGCCTCGACGTGGCGGGGCTGGTCGAGGTAGCGCTCGACGAAGCACTCGCCGCGACCGAACGCGGCGACCGCCTCCCGGGTGGCCGACTCGAAGAGCTGGGGGATCTCCTCCATGGTGCGGGCCACCTTGAGCCCGCGCCCGCCGCCACCGAAGGCCGCCTTGATGGCGACCGGCAGGCCGTGGTCGACGGCGAACGCCATCACCTCGTCCGGGCTGCCCACCGGGTCGGGGGTGCCGGGCACCAGCGGGGCGCCGGCGCGCTGGGCGATGTGCCGGGCGGTGACCTTGTCGCCGAGGTCGCGGATCGCCTGCGGGGTGGGGCCGATCCAGGTCAGCCCGGCGTCGATGACGGCCTGGGCGAAGTCGGCGTTCTCGGAGAGGAAGCCGTAGCCGGGGTGCACCGCGTCGGCGTCGGCCTTCGCGGCCACGTCGAGCAGCTTGTCGATGCGCAGGTACGTGTCGGCCGCGGTGTCCCCGCCCAGGGCGTAGGCCTCGTCGGCGAGCGTGGCGTGCAGGGCCTCACGGTCCGAGTCCGCGTAGACCGCGACACTGCCGAGACCGGCGTCGCGGCAGGCGCGGATGACGCGGACGGCGATCTCGCCGCGGTTGGCGATGAGTACCTTGCGCACCGTGGAGGCTCCTCCCAGGAGGTCGTTGACCGGGAGTGTATCGGCCACCCTGCGGGCCCTAACGATCGCTCAGTGTGGGATGCCGCACTGTCACCACCGGGCCTTAGTCAAACTTGGTTATTACGCTTGCCCGGTGTCTGCCACTCGGATGATGATTCTCGGTCTGGTCAAGTGGATGCAGCCGGTGCACGGCTACGACGTGCGGCGCGAACTGCTCAGCTGGAACGCCGACAAATGGGCGAACGTGCAGCCCGGCTCGATCTACCACGCCCTGCGCAAGCTGACCGAGGAGGGACTGCTGCGGGCGGTCGCCACCGAACAGATCGGCGGCCGGCCGGCCCGTACCACGTACGAGGTCACGCCCAAGGGCGACGACGAGTTCGAGACGCTGCTGCGCGGTCTGTGGTGGAAGGTGCACGAGGTCCCGGACCCGTTCACGGCGGCCTTCTCCTTCCTGCCGGCGATGCCGCGCGAGGAGGCGGCCGCCGCCCTGCGCAACCGGGCCACCCAGCTCGGCGCGGGGGTCGAGTGGATGCGGGCCTCGCTGGAGTCGGACTGGATCCGCGACACCAAGCCGGTGCACGTGGCGTGGATGTTCGAGCTCTGGTCGGCCCGGGCGGAGGCGGAGATCGCGTGGTGCGAGCGGATCGCCGAGCGGATCGAATCCGGAGTGTCGTACCTGCCTGCTGGGCTGGACCGGGCGCAGGGTTGGTCGGGCTGGGAGGAGCGGCTGCCGGACCGAGGACCGACGCGGAATAATCAACGTTGACCACAGAAGCTATATCGCGTTAGCCTGCTCCCGGCACAACGGGGGGAGTGCGCCGTGCGGCGTCCCCAGGGCAGGCGGCGGCCGGCACGGCCCGGCCCGGACGACCAGGAGCAGACATGATCGAGACCAGAGGGTTGCGGAAATCGTTCCGCTCCCGGGCGGGTCGGGAGACGAAGACCGTCGACGCCGTACGGGGGGTGAACCTGGAGGTCGCCGAGGGGGAGATCTTCGGCTTCCTCGGCCCCAACGGCGCCGGCAAGACCACCACGCTGCGGATGCTCGCCACCCTCATCGAACCCGACGGCGGCGAGGCGACCATCGCCGGCGCCGACCTGCGCAAGGCCCCCGGTGAGGTGCGCCGCCGGATCGGCTATGTCGCCCAGGGCGGCAGCACCTGGGACGAGTCCACCGCCCGCGAGGAGCTCGTCCTCCAGGCCCGGCTCTACGGCCTCAGCAAGGCCGAGGCGAGCCGCCGCGCCGTCCGCGCCCTGGAGGCCTTCCAGCTCACCGAGTACGCCGACCGCAAGTGCAAGACCTACTCCGGTGGGCAGCGCCGGCGGGTGGAGATCGCGCTCGGCATCATCCACGAGCCGAAGATCGTCTTCCTGGACGAGCCGACCACCGGCCTCGACCCGCAGAGCCGCGCCCACATGTGGGACGAGATCCGCCGGCTGCGCACCGACGGGATGACGGTCTTCATCACCACCCACTACCTCGACGAGGCTGACGCGCTCTGCGACCGGATCGCGATCATGGATAACGGCGAGGTCGTCGCCGAGGGCACCCCGGTCGAGCTCAAGCGCGAGATCTCCGGCGACGTGGTGCTGGTCGGGCTGGAGGCCGCCGCGACCCCCCAGGCCGCGCAGGCGCTCGACGGCGAGGCGTACGTCAACAAGCTGGAGACCGCCGACGAGGGCGGCCTGCGGCTCTACGTCGACGAGGGCGCCACGGCGATCCCGCAGATCCTCCGCCGGCTGGACCAGGCCGGCCTTGCGCTCGCCTCGATCGAGCTGCACCGGCCCAGCCTGGACGACGTCTTCCTCACCAAGACCGGCCGCTCGCTGCGCGAGTCCTGAGAATCGGAGACCTTGATGAAACTCGCCCGCGACACCTGGCTCATCTTCGAGCGCCAGTTCCAACTGCTGCTGCGCAACCCGGTCTGGGTCTTCGTCGGCGTCTTCCAGCCGGTGATGTACCTGCTGCTCTTCGCCCCCCTGCTCAAGCCGGCGCTGAACGCGCCGACCCAGGCCGAGGCCTACAAGATCTTCGTACCCGGCCTGCTGGTGCTGCTGGCCATCTTCGGCGGCCTGTTCCAGGGCTTCGGCCTGATCGCCGAGCTGCGCGCCGGGGTCATCGAGCGGTCCCGGGTCACCCCGGTCAGCCGGCTCGCCCTGCTGCTCGGCCGCTCGCTGCGGGACGTCGTCTCGCTGCTGGTGCAGGCGGTCATCATCACGCTGCTCGCGCTCCTCTTCGACCTGCGGGTGGTGCTCGGCGACCTGCTGCTGGCCTACCTGATGCTCGCGCTGATCGCGCTGATGACCTCGGCCGTCTCCTACGGCGTCGCGCTGAAGGTCAAGAGCGAGGACGCCCTGGCACCGCTGATGAACACCGTCGCCCAGCCGGTGCTGCTGCTCTCCGGCATCCTGCTGCCGCTCACCTTCGCGCCGGGCTGGCTGCAGGGCATCGCCGACTGGAACCCGTTCTCCTGGGCGGTCGACGGCACCCGCGCGCTCTTCGCAGGAGACCTGGCCAACGACAAGGTCTGGCAAGGGCTGACCATCACCGCGGTCCTCGCTGTCGCCGGCGTCTACTGGGCGGCCCGCCAGTTCGCCCGCAGCGTCCGCTGATCGGGAGAGCTGCCTCTCAGTCGGGGCGGGGCATCGGGCCGGCGCTTGTAGCGTAAGGTCCGTGCCCCGCCTCACCCGTGACCAGATCACCTGGCTGGCCTACGCCCAACTGGGCCTGTGGGGCTTCTTCCTCTACGGCTTCGGCCCGGTCGTCCCGCTGCTCCGCGACGAACAGGGCACCAGCGCCGCCGTCGCCGGGCTGCACAGCACCGCCATCGCGGTCGGCTCGCTGATCGGCGGCGCGCTCTTCGCCCCGCTGGCCGCGCGGATCGGTCGGGGCCCCGCGATCTGGACCGGCCTGGCCGGCGTGGCCGTCGGCGTGGCCGCGTTCGGCACCCTCCGCGCGCTGCCCGCCACCCTCGCCGCCGTCGCCGTGATCGCCACCTTCGGCATGGCGGTGATCAGCGGCGTCAACGTGGTGCTCGTCGCCCGGCACGGCCGTGCCGCGCCCGCCGCTCTCGCTGAGGCGAACGCCGCCTGCGCCGGCATGGGCATCCTCGCCCCGCTGGTGATCGGCGCCTGCGTCGACGCCGGGCTCGGCTGGCGGCCGGCGATGGCCGTCGAGGTCGGGCTGATCGCGCTGGTCGGGCTCGTCGCGCTGGCGTCACGGGTACGCCAGCCGAAGCCCTCCTCTGCCCTCGTCGGCGCCGGTCCTGCTGTGGCCGGGCCGGAAGCGGCGGTGGCGGAGCGGGCCGAGCCGGCCGATGTGGGGCGGCGACTGCCTCGGCCGTACTGGATCGCCTGGACGCTGATGTCGGTGACCGGCTCGATCGAGGTCTGCCTGTCGCTCTGGACCGCGGACGTGCTCCGCTCGCACGCCGGCATGAGCGCCGGCAGCGCGAGCGCCGCCATCGCCGCGATCGTCTGCGGAATGTTCCTCGGCCGGTTGGCCGGCGGCCGGATCGCGCTGCGGCTGCCGCCGGTACCGCTGCTGCTCGGGGCGCTGGGGATGTCGCTGGCCGGCTTCGCCGTCTTCTGGTCCGCGTCGATCGGCTGGCTGGCGGTGGCCGGGCTGGTCGTGCTCGGCCTGGGCAACGCGCTGCACTATCCGCTGGCCATCTCGATCGCGCTCGCCGTGGCCGGGCCGGCCGCCGACCGGGCGGCGGGCTGGTCGGCGTACTCGATGGGGATCGGTTTTGGAATCGCCCCGGTGCTGCTCGGCCGGGTGGCCGACGGGATCGGCCCGCACCTGGCGTTCCTGCTGCTCCCGGCGTTCATCGCGGCCGCCGCGCTGCTCGCCGTCCGCCTCGGCCGCTCGCTGCGGGCCGCCCACCCGACCGCGGAGCGCGAGCCGGCGACGGTGTTCACGGGCTGACCGGGCGGACGACGCCTGATCAACACAAGGTCGGCGATACTGCGGTGTCCGATCCGCCTGGACACCGCAATATCGCCGAAATCGAGTGGATCAAGACGTGCGGGCGGCGCTGGTCGCTCGTCGGCGGCCTGGCGGCCGTCGCGGCGGTGCCGGTCCGGGCGTCGGAGCCGGTCAGTGCACCCGGGCGAGGGTGAGGCCGTCGGCGATCGGCAACATGACCGCGTCGACCCGCACGTCGGCCAGCACCTCGTCGTTGAATGCGGCGATCGCCCGGTCGCTGACGTTCTGCGGAGCGAGCACCCGTCCGCCGCGCAGCACGTTGTCCACGGCGATGACACCACCGGGCCGCATCCGGGGCACCAACTCCGCCCAGTAGATCGGGTAACCCGTCTTGTCCGCGTCGATGAACGCGAAGTCGAGGTGGCGCTCGTGCGGCAGTTCACGCAGGGTGTCCCCGGCCGGGCCGATGCGCAGCTCGATCCGGTCGGTCACCCCGGCCCGAGCCCAGTAACGGCGGGCGATGCCGGTGTACTCCTCGGAGATGTCGAAGCAGGTCAGCTGGCCGCCGTCGGGCAGCCCCCGGGCGATCGCCAGCGCGGAGAGCCCGGTGAACGTGCCCACCTCGACCGCCTGCCGGGCCCCCAACAGCCGGGTGAGGAAGGTCAGGAACGCGGCCTGCTCCGGCGCGACCTGCATCGTCGCCTCGTCCGGCAGCGCGGCGCGGGTCTCCTCGGCAAGGTCGCGCATGATCTCGTCCGGCGGAGATCCGTGCCCGACCAGGTACGCGTGCAGGTCGTCGGTGAGCGGGATCGACTTCGTGGTCATGGCTGGACGCTAGCCGAGCGGCTCGACCGATTGCCCGCCCGGCGCGACCTTCGTCCAGAGATCCGTGATCCGAAGGTCCAACTCGGCGAGGAGTCGGCGCAGCAGCGGAAGCGACAGCCCGACGACGGTGCTCTGGTCGCCCTCGATCCGCTCGACGAACGGGCCGCCCAACCCGTCGATGGTGAACGCGCCGGCCACCGCCAGCGGCTCACCGGTGGCAACGTAGGTCGCGATCTCGTGGTCGCTGATGTCGGCGAAGTGGACGGTGGTCGAGGCGACGGCCTCGGCCCGCCGCCCCGCCGTGACGTCGATCAGGCAGTGTCCGCTGTGCAGGACCCCGCTGCGTCCCCGCATCCGCAGCCAACGCTGGGTCGCGTCCGCCGCGTCGGCCGGCTTGCCGAGGATCTCGCCGTCGAAGGCGAGCACCGAGTCGCAGCCGATCACCAGCGTCCGCTGGTCGGTGGCCGGCCGCAGCCGGGTGAGCACCGCCTGCGCCTTCAGCCGGGCCAACTCAAGGCAGAGCTCCTCGGCCCGGTCGGTGACCACCAGAGACTCATCGACGCCGCTGACCAGCACATCCGGCTCGATGCCGGCGGCTTGGAGAATCTTGCGGCGGGCGGGACTCGCCGAGGCGAGCACGAGGCGGAGCGGCAGCTGATCAGGCACCTGACCGACGTTACCGGCTGATCCACCGCCGTGCGCGACGCCGCCTCTCGACACGTCGTCGGCTCAGCGTCGTTGCGGGTGATGTCATCCCAGCGCGGGTCAGTGACTGATCCGCGGGGGTGGATCGTCGCCGCGCCGACGCCGTCGGGCCAGGACGGCCCAGGTCGTACCCGCGGCCACGATCACCCCGAGCGTGACCAACCCCCGGACCGTGGCAACCGAACTGTCCTCGTCGGAGGGCGCCGCCGCCCCCGTCGTACTCGGGTCGCCACCGGCGGGAGCACTCGCCGTCGCAGACTCAAAACCGAGCGGCGGTACGTCGGCGGTCAGCGCCGCCACGATGTCGATGACACCGTATCCGTACTCGTCGTCCCGCCCGGGCGGCCCCTTGTCGACCGCCGTGGCAGTAAGTCGGTGCGCGACTTCACGGGCCGGCAGGTAGGGATACTTCGACCGGATCAACGCCGCCGCCCCCGCCACAATCGCCGTAGCCCCTGAGGTGCCGGTGCCCTTCGAATACTTCCCGTCGTAACTGGTGCTGTAGATATCTACTGCTGGCGCGACCAGATCGATCCGCGGGCCGGCCACCGATACGGAGGCGTGTTGCCCAGACCGATCGACCCCACCGACCGCGATAACGCCATTTTCGGCGGCAGGGTATCTGACGTCGGTGTCTTCGGGTCGGTTGCCTGCCGCAGCAACAACAACGACGTCGGCCGCACGAGCAGCATCAAGTGCTTGTTGGAGGCGCACGCTAGCACCCGCAACGGCAGAGATGCTGATTACATCTGCTCCATTAGCAAGTGCAAATTCGATACTAGAAGCCAAAGAGTCGGGGCTGCCCTCCCCGTCGGGCGGACTGTCGAAGATTGGCAAAATCTTAGCTTTTGGCGCTATACCAAGAGCGCCGAGCCCGCCAACACGGCCATGTGCAGCAATCAACCCAGCCATGGATGTGCCGTGGCTGTCACGGTCTTCTCGGCCGTCGCCGCTGCCGCCCGCAATGATGTCTATCCCAGGAAGCAAGTTGTTGCGTAGGTCAGGGTGGGGATCTACTCCGGTATCTGGAACCGCGACTGTTACGCCTTCGCCTTGGCTGAATCTATGCGCGTCAGTGACTCTAAGATAGCTCAGGTGCCACTGATCTTTGCGAATTCGCCCTGCACCATCAGGGCCCGGCGCGCCAGACGCCGACTCGCTACTTAGGGGACTTAAGGGAAGAAGAATTGAACTGGTGAGAATCGAGGTGGCGGCGATCCGGGCGAGACATTGCCTCACCTGTTGAAGCCGATGGCTGGGCCCGGGTCGATCGGGCCATCCTCCTCCGGTGCTCGGACGACCGGCGCCACTCCTTGGTCAGTCTCCCAAGGATGATCGGGATCCCAAGGGCGGCTGGCAGCGTCTCGCTCACGTGGACCTGGCCGCCCAGGCGTGGCGCCTAGGCCGCCAGCGCTAGGGGCGCCACCAATCGGCATTACGCCGTGTGTCGAACCGAAGCTGCGGCCGCCGCCCGGGCGCGAGCCAGCTCCGCCGGATGGTGCCGTGCCAGCGCCACCGCCAATCACGCCGCCAATCGGATTGACCCGACGCGGCGGGTTGGCGTTAGCACCCGGCTGGCCGAGCCCAATCCTCGAGGGGCCCCCAATCAGGCCTCCGGGAGGCATCGGCCGTGGTTGCGTAGGCGGAGTGGAGTGGGGCGAACTTGGCATCCCGGAGGGCGAACGGCCGACTGGACCAGGTCGTCCCCGGGAAGGTGCGGGGGTTCCGGTGCCGGTGGGCGTCCCGGGAAGCAGCGTCCCGGGCACCCCTGGTCCGGGCGAGATGCCTGGCGGCACGGCCGGTGTCGAACCAGGGCTTGTTGGTGCTGGCAGGACTCCGGTCCCAGCTCCACCAAGTATCGGTCCGACGACGGGGGCGTTCGGTTGGGCCACGGGGCGAGCCGCCTGAGACGGGCGTTTCGCGGAGGTGGTCCCCATCGAGGTCAATGGCACCGGCACGATCGGTGGAATTGCTGGCGCTCCGCCGCCCGTTCCGTAGACGTCGGGATCGTCGGGTTGCCTCGGAAGCTTCGGTGAAGGAGGTGGTTGGCGGAGTGCTACTTGGGCGTGTTGGAGTTCGCTGCTGAGGCCGTACATGATGCCGCGCGCCTGGACGTTGAGGGTTTCCAGGTCGGCGTCGGTCACGGGTTGGTCGGGCACTCGGCTGCCCATGGCGGCCTTCGGGTCGGCGGCGGTCGCCTCGTACGCCTGCTTCTGCTGGAGCTTGGCCGCGTACACCTCGTGGATCTTCTGAAGAGCGGTGCGGGTGCCGCTGATGGCCTGGGTCGCGGCGGCCAGCGCGGTGTAGTTGGTGGCGGCGGCGTCGTGGGTGCGCTGGACCTTGTCGATCAGCTCGTCCAGCTCGGCGAGGTAGGCGCGGGAGGCCGCGTTCGTTGCGGGAGGCCAGGCCTCGGCGAGGCCGCGGCGGTATTCCTGGAGCCGGCTCAGGTGGGTCTGCGCCAGGTCACAGACCTTGCGCCAGCCGGCCACCTGCTTCCAGTGGTTGGTGGTGTCGTGGTCCTGCAGGCAGGCCCACATGCTGTTCACGTCCATCAGGTGCCAGTCGGTGAGACCGGAGGTGCGGCCGCTGCCCCGTTCGATCACGGCAGCACCACCGAGCCGTCGTCGGGCGCGGTCGGGTCGCGCAGGACCACCGACGGGGTGGCGGGCACCACCACGCCGGGGGTGGTGAGGGCGTGTTCGACGTCGACCACGCGGGCCGCGGAGAAGGCGTCGGTGCCGGCGTAGTGGTCGGCGACGGTGCCCGCAGCGGCGGCCAGGTGGCCGGTGGCGCCCTGGACGCCCCAGACCATGTCGACGGCCGCCTGCTGGGTCTCGTGATGGGCGCGCAGGAAGTTGACCAGCTCGATGAAGGCGTCGCACGGATTGGGCAGCGGGGCCTTCATGTCGTCGGCGATGTAGGACAGGTGCGGCGCGTAGTTGCGCTCCACCTCGGCCGTGAGCCGGTCGGCGAACTCGCGCAGCTGGCGAATGTCGGCCTCGATGCCGCCGTAGCCGCTCAGCCAGGCCGCTGGGCGGCCCTCCTCAGGGATCATCGATCCTCCCCCACCGTCACGGCACCGTTTCCCTGAGTGAGGTTAACCGCTAGGGGCGACCCTGGCAGCCCCGGACCGCCAATGAGATCAGCGGGGCAGGCCGGAGGCGCGCCAGGCGCCAGCGCCGGCAGCGGGCGCCGCGCCTGTCGGTCGTCCGCTGCGCGCCCAGGCGGACGCGGCCACCGGCGCCGCCGCGGCGGCCGGCCGGGTACGCGCCACGATCGCTCCCACCAGTGCGGCCAGTTCCTCGGCGGTGGGCACGCCGCGAACGACCCGGAACAGCGGCTCTTCGGCAGACATGCGGCCAGGGTACGCGTCCAGAACTTGACCTTCGCCGCACAGTGGCGTGCCGGCGGTGTGAGTGTCACGCCCGCCGGGTACCGTCTCAGCGATGTCGAACGCGCTTCCCCAACTCGTCGCTGACCGTTACCGGCTTATTTCGCCGCTCGGTCAGGGCGGCATGGGTCGGGTGTGGAAGGCGCGCGACGAGGTGCTGCACCGGGACGTGGCGATCAAGGAATTGGTCCCGCCGCCCGGCCTCACCGACGACGAGCGCCGTGAGATGCGGGAACGCTCGCTGCGTGAGGCTCGGGCAATCGCCCGGCTCAACAACGTCAACGTCGTCCGCATCTTCGACGTGCTGCGTACCGACGGCGATCCGTGGATCGTCATGGAGTACGTCGCGTCGAAGTCGTTGCAGGACACTCTCGCCGAGTCCGGCCCGGTCACGCCGGCCCGCGCGATCGACATCGGCCTCGGGGTGCTCGGCGCGCTGAAGGCCGCGCACAAGGCCGGGGTCATGCACCGGGACGTCAAGCCGGGCAACGTGCTGCTCGGCGACGACGGCCGGGTGGTGCTGACCGACTTCGGTCTCGCCACCATCCCGGGCGACCCGAACGTGACCCGCACCGGCATGGTGCTCGGCTCACCCGCCTACATCGCGCCGGAGCGGGCCCGCGACGGCACCGCCGGGCCGGAGGCCGACCTCTGGTCGCTGGGCGCCACGCTCTACGCCGCGGTCGAGGGCAAGTCGCCGTACGCGCGGCCGTCGGCGATCGGCACTCTCGCGGCGCTCGCCACCGAGCCGATGCCGCCGCCGAAGAACGCCGGACCGCTGAAGCCGGTGCTGCAGGGTCTGCTGCGCAAGGACCCGACCGAGCGGATCACCGCCGAGGTGGCGGAACGGTTGCTGCGTCGGGCTGACGGCAAGCGTTCGCGGGGCATCTCGCTGCTCGACGGCGTACGCCGACCGGGGCCCAACGGTCCGCGCCTGCCTCGCCCGGCCGTGGTGCCGGCCCCGCGCCCGGCCGAGCGGGTCGACCCGCCGGCCGCTCCGCCGGCGCCTCGCACACCCCCGGCGGCGGCTGCCACGGCCGCTGCGGCCGGTGCGGACGACGTCACGACGAAGGTCCCGGCCAGCGCCGACGCCGCGCCGACCGCGAAGGTGGACCGGCCGACTGCCGACGCCGACCCGACCAGCAAGCTCGAGGCATCCACGTCACCGGCCTCGGCGCCCACCTCCCCAGCCCCGACCGACACGCGATCCGACGCGACCGCGACCGACGAGCCCGGCGACGAGCCGACGGCGGTGGCCGAGCAGATCCCGGCCGACCCGGTGGATCCGGCCGCGGCGGCCAACCCGACCTCGGTGCTGCCGGTCAGCCCGTCGGCCCCGCCGGCTGGGCGGGCGCCGATCCCGCTGCCCACCGGGGCGCCGGCCGACAAGAAGCGACGCAATCTGCTGATCGGCGTGCTGGTCGCCGTGCTGCTGCTCGGCCTCGCGATTGTCGTGCCGCTGCTGTCCAACGGTGACGACCCCGAGGGCGGTGACACGCCACAGGCCAACAGCAGCAGCGCGAACTCGCCGTCGGCGGCACCGCAGACCTCCGCGCCGCCCACTCCAGGGCCGACCAGCGCGGCACCGAGTGCGACCCCGTCGGCGAGCCCATCCGCTGGCGGGCTGCCGGCCGGCTGGCGTCTGCACAAGGACCCGGCGGGCTTCACGCTGCCGCTGCCCGATGGTTGGGTTCGCCGCAGCGGCGGCCAGAACACCATCATCTTCGACCAGTCGAACGGGGTTGGCGAGCTGCTCGTGCAGTGGACCAGCACCCCCAAGGCGGACGCGTTCAAGGACTGGCAGCAACTCGAGCCAGGCCGGAAGAACCTCGTCAACAACTACCAGTACCTGAACATCAAGCACTGCGACTTCTGGAAGACCTGCGCGGACTGGGAGTGGCTGGAGACCCGCGACGGCACCCGGATCCACGTTCGTAACCGCGGTTTCGTGACCGCCAGCAACCGCGGCTATGCGCTCCGGTGGGAGGTGGCCGCGAAGGACTGGGAGGCCAACCTCCCGAACTTCGACCGGATCGCGAACGGCTTCGTGCCCGACCGGCGGGACTGATCCGCGGGATTCGCATCCGCACGAAACTGATTCGCATGGCCTTCCGTCGTTCGGGGTACCTGATCCTCGACGACGGAAGGAGGTACGACATGGGTTACCGACGGAGGGACACCCGGCCCCGGTTGGCACTGTGGATGCTCGTCGCTCTCGGCGACGCGATCCTGGTCCTGGCCAGCATCGGGATCCCGGTGCTCATCGCGCTGTTCAGCGTCGTGGCCGTCACCGTCGCCGGGGTGGGTGCCCGGCTGCTGATGCGGCGCGGGGCCCTGGTCCGTGAGGAGGCAGTCCCCGCCCGGGTCGCGGTGTCGATGGGAAGCCGGCGCCGGGCCTGACCGACCGGCGTCGAGGCTGAGCCGCAGAGGTGGCGTGGCGGCAGCCGGACCAGTTGTCAACCGTACGGTGACAGCCGATCCCGCTGCCGCCAACTGCCGTGCCAGGCGGATCAGGCGGTGTTGTTCGCGAGCGCGATCAGCCGGGTGCGGTCACCGTTCCAGTAGTTGCGGTCGACGTTGCCGCTGATCCCGGAGACGGTCCCGGTGCTGGTGTACTGCCAGAAGCTCCAGACCGGCGCGCCGGCCGGCAGGGTGCCGGGCGCGCTGGCCCAGCGGGCGACCCAGAGCGGGTGGTTGGCCCACGGCCCGGTCCAGCTGCCGGTGCACTGGTTCCAGAAGCTGGTCGTGGTGTAGATGACCGCGTAGCGGCCGGTGCGTGAGCGGTAGGTGTTGAGGAAGTCCTGCACCCAGTTGCGCATGCCGGTGGTGCTGAGGCCGTAGCAGTAGCCGCCGCTGTACGGGTTGGCCTCGAGGTCCAGCGCCGCGGGCAGGGTACGGCTGTCCGCGGACCAGGCGCCGCCGTTGGAGGCCAGGTAGCTCGCCTGGACCGCGCCGGAGGAGATGTTGGGCCGGGCGAAGTGGTACGCCCCGCGGATCACCCCCGCGTTGTACGCGTTGACGTAGTTGGCGTTGAAGTTCGGGTCCTTGTAGCTCGTACCCTCGGTGGCCTTGATGAAGGCGAACTGGATGCCGGCGTTGCGCACGCTCGTCCAGTTGATGCTGCCCTGGTAGCGCGAGACGTCGATGCCGGGCGTGGTGGCGGCGGCGGCCGGGCCGGCGGTGGCGACGAGCCCCGCGGCCGCGGTGGCGAGGACGGTGAGGCCGGCCGCGAGCAGCCGACGCAGCGGAGATCTGGTGGGGGTCATGGGTCCCTCCAAGTAGCCATCGATTGATGCCCATCTTTGGAGATAATCGCCCATGAACACAAGAGGGGTTAAAGAAACTTTCATGGACGGCGGCATGGCGGGCTCCGCCATCGACGCCTTGTGCCGGTCGCCGCACAGCCCGTGACCGGCGTGAGCGCCCCGTCGGGTGGGGGCCTGGCGACGAACGTGTGGGCCGGTAGGCTCGCGCCCCATGGTGTCGTTCGACGGGCTGACCAACCTCTGGGACCGGCTGATCAGCGCGCAGCCCGACCCGCCGCCGCTGCTGGTGCTGCTCACCGCGCTCATCGCGCTGCTGGTGGTCTCGACCCGCCTGCCCTGGCGGGTCGCCCGTAACGCGATCACCATCGCCCACGAGGGCGGTCACGCCCTCATCGCCCTGCTCACCGGCCGGAAACTGCGCGGCATCCGGCTGCATTCGGACACCTCGGGGCTGACCCTCTCCGCCGGCCGTCCGAGTGGGCCGGGCATGATCCTCACCCTGCTCGCCGGGTACATCGCCCCGCCGCTGGTCGGGTTGGCCGGCGCGTGGCTGCTCGGCGGCAACCGGATCACGCTGCTGCTCTGGGTGGCCGTGGTGCTGCTGCTCGCCATGCTGGTCATGATCCGCAACGCCTTCGGCGTGGTCTCGCTGCTGGTCACCGGCGGCGTGGTGCTCGCCGTGTCCTGGTACGCCTCGCCGCAGGTGCAGGCGGCGTTCGCGTACACCGGGGTGTGGTTCCTGCTGCTCGGCGGCGTGCGGCCGGTGGTGGAGCTGCAGCGGTTGCGCGCCCGGGGCCGGATGCCCGCCTCCGACGCCGACCAGCTCGCCGGGCTCACCCCGTTCCCGCCGTTCTTCTGGGTCACCCTCTTCGCCCTGGTCAACCTGGTCGTGCTGGTGGCCGGGGCCCTGCTCCTGACCGGCCCCATCCTCACCGACGCCGGCCTCACCCTGTAACGGATCGCGTCGATCATGCAGTTGTGGTGCCTCACGTAAGCCGCGCAACGGGATAAGCCGGGCACCACAAGTCCATGATCGACGGTGTGGGCACGAGGCAGAATGGGCGGATGCGGTATGTGATCATCGGCGCTGGAGCGGTTGGCGGGACTATTGGGGTGCGGCTGGCGGAGGCGGGACACGAGGTCACGCTGGTGGCCCGGGGCGCGCATCTGGCGGCGATCCGGGAGCGGGGGCTGACCCTGCGCCAACCGGAGCAGGAGCTGACCGCGCGGCTGCCCGCGGTCGACGCCCCGGACGGGCGGCCGTTGCCCGCCGACACCGTGCTGGTGCTCACCGTCAAGTCGCAGGACACCGCGACGGCGCTGGCCACCTGGGTGGACGCCCCGGTGGTCGGCGGCGGCACGGCCGGCGAACGCCTGCCGTTGCTCACCGCGCAGAACGGGGTGGTGAACGAGTCCACCGCGCTGCGGCTCTTCGCCCAGGTGCACGGGGTGTGCGTCTGGCTGCCCGCCACCCACCTGGAGCCGGGGGTGGTGGTGGCCAACGGCCATCCGCACCCGGGGATGCTGCACCTCGGCCGCTACCCGTCCGGATCGGACGACACCGACCGCGCGGTCGCCGCCGAGCTGACCGCCGCCGGCTTCGTCGCGCCGGTCCGGCCGGACGTGATGCGTTGGAAGTACGGCAAGCTGCTCGGCAACCTGGGCAACGGACTCCAGGCGCTCCTCGGTCGGGACATCCCCGAGGAGCTGGCCGGCCGGGTGCGGGCCGAGGGCGAGGCGGTGCTCGCCGCGGCCGGGATCGCGCACACCAGCCAGGACGAGGAGACCGCCCAGCGGGGCGACCTCGTGCAGCACCGGCCGGTCGGCGGCGAGCAACGGGCCGGTGGCTCCACCTGGCAGAGTCTGGCCCGGGGCGTCGGCTCGGTCGAGACCGACCACCTCAACGGCGAGGTCGTGC
Organism: Micromonospora sp. NPDC051006; assembly: GCF_044456245.1. Lineage (NCBI taxonomy): Bacteria > Bacillati > Actinomycetota > Actinomycetes > Micromonosporales > Micromonosporaceae > Micromonospora > Micromonospora sp. NPDC051006. The sequence continues at coordinate 35,868 of NZ_JBITFP010000012.1, read as the reverse complement.
TCCTCGGCCGGCTGCACGGCGTACCGACGCCGGCCAACGCCGCGGTGCAGCAGGCGGTACGCCGCGCGGCGCGGGAGCGGATCCCGGCCGGCGAGTTCCCCCGGGTGGAGCTGGCGAAATTGCTCGGCTGAGCAGGCAACCGCCGGTACCGGCCGACGCGTGTCCACTGCGACCGCCACGGGGAGGTAGCCAGGTGCCGGACGTCGAGGGATTCGACGAGTTCTACCGAGGTAGCCGACAACGGCTGCTCGGCTTCGTCTACGTGCTCACCGGAGATCTCGCCGAGGCGCAGGACGCGGTCCAGGAGGCGTACATCCGGGCCTGGCAGCGCTGGTCCACGGTGAGCGGCTACGACGACCCGGAGGCGTGGACCCGAGTGGTCGCCGCCCGGATCGCGGTGAGCCGTTGGCGCAGCCTGCGCAGCCGGGCCCGGGCCTACCTGCGGCACGGCAGCGTCGAGACCACCCCGGGCCCGGGCACCGAGACGGTCGAGGTGGTCGCCGCGTTACGCCGGCTCCCCGAGGAGCAACGCACCGCGATCGCGCTCTACTACCTGCTCGGCATGCCGGTCGCCGAGGTTGCCCGGGAGACCGACGCCCCGGTGGGCACCGTCAAGGCCCGCCTCTCCCGGGGGCGTACCGCGCTCGCCGGGCTGCTCGCCGTCTCTGACCTTGAGGAGGCCGCTGATGCGTGACGACCTGACGTTCGTCGAGAAGGTGCAGCGGGACCTGCGTGACGTGCGCTGGCCCGGCCCGGAGGAGATCCGGGCCCAGGCCGGCCGCCGCAGCCGTCACAAGGCGATGGCCGCGGCGACCGCGGTGCTGGCGCTCGCCGCAGCCTCCGCCATCGCGGTCGTCGCACCGGGTCGATCCTCGACACCCCCGACCGCGTCGGTCGATCCGAGCGTGCCCGTCCGTGCGGAGATCACGACGGAGGCTCTGCTCCGGCCGGCCGATCTCGGGCTGGCGTCGGCGGACACCCAGCTCACCGGGTCGGGGCTGGCGGAGCCGATCCGGATCGACGACATGCTCGGCGCCTGCCGGACGAGCCAGGGGCTGGCGCAGACCTGGCCGTCCCGTTGGTCGCGATCGCAGACCCTCCTGACCGAGCGGCCGGACGGCGTCGACCTCGCGCCCGGGGACGTGCTGGCGATGCAGGACGTCTACCGGCTCACACCGGAGGACGCCACGGCGTTTCTCGCCGACCTCGACCAGATCATCGCCCCCTGCGTGCAGTGGCGCAGCGTCGGACCGTACGAGTCGAAGGGGCGGGCCGGCACGGCGGAGGCGGTACACCAGTGGCGGATCGTCCAACGAGACTTCGCGGGGGACGATGCCGCCATGGTGGAGCACGTCGTGTCCGGGGCCCGCGACGTGAAGACCGGCCAGACGTTCGGCGACGTGCCCCAGCCGACCTACAAGGCGATCATCCGGGTCGGTGACCTCGTCGCGGTGCTCGGCCTCGGGCGATCCGGCACCGAGTCCGAGCTGCTCCAGCTCGCCACCGTGGCGGCGGGAAGGATGTGTCAGGCCGCGAACCCGGGCTGCTGAGCCCGCCGTTGATCCGCGCAACTTCAGGGAAAGTGTCGCCTCCGGGCCGCGGGAGGCCGCAATTTCCCTGAAGTTGCGCGGGTCTTGCCGTCAGCGGCGAGGTTGACCGTCGACGGCGGCGTCAGCTCACAGGGGAATGTTGCCGTGCTTCTTGGGGGGCAGAGTCTCCCGCTTCGTGCGCAGCACGCGTAGCGCCCGGACGATCTGGGTGCGGGTCTCGTGCGGCGGGATGACCGAGTCGACATACCCGCGCTCGGCGGCCACGTACGGGTTGGCCAGGGTGTCCTCGTACTCGGCGATCTTCTCGGCCCGCAGCGCGGCCGGGTCGTCCGCGCCCGCCAGCTCCGAGCGGTAGAGGATGTTGACCGCCCCCTGCGCGCCCATCACCGCGATCTGCGCGGTCGGCCAGGCGAAGTTCAGGTCCGCGCCAAGGTGCTTGGAGCCCATCACGTCGTACGCCCCGCCGTACGCCTTGCGGGTGATCACGGTGACCTTCGGAACGGTGGCCTCGGCGTACGCGTAGATGAGCTTGGCGCCCCGGCGGATGATGCCGTCCCACTCCTGCCCGGTGCCGGGCAGGAAGCCGGGGACGTCCACGAACGTCAGCACCGGGATGTTGAACGCGTCGCAGGTACGGACGAACCGGGCGGCCTTCTCGGAGGCGGCGATGTCGAGCGTGCCGGCGAAGTGCATCGGCTGGTTCGCCACCACGCCGACCGGCCGCCCCTCGACCCGGCCGTAGCCGACCACGATGTTCTGCGCGTAGAGCGGCTGGACCTCCAGGAACTCCCCGTCGTCCAGCACGTGCTCGATCACCCGGTGGATGTCGTACGGCTGGTTGGCCGAGTCCGGGATCAGCGTGTCCAGCTCCCGGTCCTCGTCGGTGATCTCCAGGTCGGCATCGGCGGGGTAGACCACCGGCTCGTCGAGGTTGTTCGACGGCAGGTACGACAGCAGCGCCTTGACGTATTCGATCGCGTCGTCCTCGTCGCTGGCGAGGTAGTGCGCGTTGCCGCTGCGCGAGTTGTGGGTGCGGGCGCCACCCAGCTCCTCCATCGCCACGTCCTCGCCGGTGACCGTCTTGATGACGTCCGGGCCGGTGATAAACATGTGCGAGGTCTGGTCGACCATCACGGTGAAGTCGGTGACCGCGGGGGAGTAGACCGCCCCGCCGGCGCACGGCCCCATCACCAGCGAGATCTGCGGGATGACCCCGGAGGCGCGGACGTTGCGGAAGAAGATCTCGCCGTAGAGGCCGAGGCTGGCCACGCCCTCCTGGATCCGGGCGCCGCCGGAGTCGTTGATGCCGACCACCGGGCAGCCGATCTTCATGGCCAGGTCCATCACCTTGACGATCTTCTCGCCGAAGACCTCGCCGAGGGAGCCGCCGAAGACCGTGAAGTCCTGGGCGAAGACGCAGACCTGCCGGCCGTCGACGGTGCCGTAGCCGGTCACCACGCCGTCACCGTACGGGCGGGTCTTCTCGAGGCCGAAGGTGGTGGACCGGTGCCGGGCCAGCTCGTCGAGCTCGACGAAGGAGCCCTCGTCGAGCAGCAGCTCGATCCGCTCCCGCGCGGTCTTCTTGCCCCGGGCGTGCTGCTTCTCGACCGCGCGCGCCGACCCGGCGTGCACCGCCTCGTCGACCCGGCGCTCCAGGTCCGCCAGCTTGCCCGCGGTGCTGTGGATGTTGATCCCGGTCTCGGTAGTCACCCAGGGAATATAACGATGGTTCAGGTCGGCGCCGTTGTGCAGTTCGCCTCAGCTCTGCGCCGAGGGGCCGCAGGTGGGCGCGGGGTGCGCCGTAGGCTGGCGGAATGCCGGGCTCGCCGTACACCGATCTGGACCGCCCGCCGCTCTCGGCGGCGCGGCTGCGGCGGGCGCTGGTCGCCCCCTACGGCCCCTGGGCCCGACTGGAGCTGAGGGCCGAGACCGGCTCCACCAACGCCGACGTGGCCGAGGCGGCCCGGGCCGGCGAGCCGGAGGGGCTGGTGGTGGTCGCCGAGCGGCAGACCGCCGGCCGTGGCCGGCGCGGCCGGGTCTGGCAGTCGCCGCCGCGCGCGGGCATCGCGACCAGCGTGCTGCTCCGCCCCGGCGAGGCCGTCGCCGAGCGTGGCTGGTCGCCGGCGCCACCCACCGGGTACGGCTGGTTGCCGCTGCTCGCCGGGGTCGCGCTGGTCGAGGCGGTGACCCGGCTGGCCGAGCTGGACGCGGTGCTGAAGTGGCCGAACGACCTGCTCATCGACGGCGCGAAGTGCGCCGGTGTGCTCCTCGAGGCGGTGCCCGGTGGGTCGCCGGCCGCGCCGCCGGCCATCGTGCTCGGCATCGGGCTCAATGTGACCCTCCGCGCCGACGAGCTGCCGGAGAACCCGACCGGGCTGCCGGCCACCTCGCTGCGACTGGCCGGGGCCACGGCCACCGACCGCGACCCGCTGCTGCGGGCGCTGCTGCGCTCGGTCGCCGACTGGTACGACCGCTGGCGCACCGCCGGTGGGGACGCGACGGCAAGCGGCCTGCGGGAGGCCTACCTCGCCGCCTGCGCCACGGTCGGCCGCCCGGTACGTGTGCTGCTGCCCGGGGGGCAGGAGCTGACCGGCACGGCCACCGGGGTGGACCCGGACGGCCAGCTGGTGGTCGACACCGCCGACGGCGAGCGTCATCTCGCTGCCGGGGACGTGTTGCACCTGCGCTGAGCACGGGCTCGGGGCACGGGGTGCGGCCGTGCGCCGGTGAGCGGAGCGCGCAAGATCACGTAGCCGGGCCGGTGCCGGCCGCGCGGCTGATGGCCCGTCGCGCCGTGACCGGTTACGGTCAGCGCGTCCGTTCCTGCGAGGAGGTTTCCGTGGCGTTCCCCGAAGACGTGCTCACCGAGGACGAGCACGTCGTGCTGCACCTGCATCCGCACTGGAAGGCGCTGATCCGGCCGGTCGCGGTGCTGGTGCTCGCCGTCGCCGCGGTGGTGGTCGGCGTGCTCCTGCTACCCGCGGGCGGCGGTGGCTCGATCGCGCTCGCCGTGATCGGCGTCATCGCCCTGGTGGCGGTGCTCTGGCTCGCGCTCTGGCCGTTCCTGGTCTGGCGCACCACGCACTATCTGTTCACGAATGAGCGGGTGCTGCTCCAGCAGGGCGTGTTCTCCCGGGATCGGCGGGACATCCCGCTCACCCGGATCAACGACCACGCGATGAACCAGCGTTTCGTCGAGCGGCTGCTCGGCTGCGGGACGCTGACCATCGAGTCGGCCGGCGAGCGCGGGCAGTCCGTGCTCACCGACGTGCCCCGGGTGGGTCAGGTGCAGACCAAGCTCTACGAGCTGGTCGAGGCCCACCACGACAAGCACTCCCTGGGCGACGGCGAGATGCGGGAGATCCTCGCCGACATGCGCGAGGGCAAGCCGCTGCGCGACCCCACCGCCTGATCCCCGCGCCTCCGCCGCGCTGATCATGAAGTGTCCGTTCGGACACGCCGTGCCCGGTGGCGACAACGTCATGTCCGACACAGCAGCCCCCGGCCGAACCGGCCGGGGGCTTTCGGATGGGTCGGGTTGGTCAGCGACGGGGCGAGCGGCGGGTGGCGGCGGCCTGGAGTTCGGCGGCCAGCTCCGCGTCCAGATCCGCGCTGGCCAGGCGGGCGTCCATGACGCCCGGGCGCCCCTGGGTGGGCGCGCCGGCTTGGCCGACTCCCGTCGCCGCTCCCGGTTGGCCGGCCGGCGGCTCGGACTCCTCGAGCTCGGAGACCGACTCGGCCAGCTCGGCGACCGGATCCATCTCGGCCATGGTGTCCCACTCGTCGCGTGGGATGCGGTGCCAGCTCTCCTCCTCCGGCTCGGGAGCCGGTTGGAAGACGAACGTCCGGTAGGACCAGAACCGGAACAGGGTGGCCAGCAGGACACCGCCGGTCTTCGCCACGTTCAGCGCCAGCAGGCTGTTCACGCCGAGGCCGTACTTGGCCGCGGCGAGTACGCCCAGCTCGATGAAGAGGCCGGTCGCGTTGAAGAGGAAGAACAGGACGTACTCGCGCCGTAGCGCCGATTTGGGCCGGTCCCGGTACGTCCAGTGACGGTTCATCAGATACGACGTGATCGTCGCCACCACGGTGGCGATCACGGTCGCCTTCAGCTGACCGTCGACGAAAACTGTCAGTGCCAGGGCATTGAACACCGCGTAATTGATGACGGTGTTGATGCCGCCGACGATGCCGAATTTGAGCGCCTCGTGGATGAACTTCTGCCAGCGCTCAGGCAGCAGACGGACAAGACGCATGCGGAACACCTTAGGGCAGTCGGTTTAGCCGGCAGGCTCCGGCCGGACGGGATGGGCGGCAGGTCACGCCCCGTGGTCTCGGTCGTGCTTCACTTCCGGAACGGCTGGGGTTCCCGCTTCCACGAAGACGAACCGTCGGTAGGACCAGAATCGGAACAGCGTCCCGAGCCCGGTGCCGACGATGAAGCTGGCGATGTTGTCGGCCAGCGGGGTCTGGAAGACCTCCGGCCAGACGCTGCCCAGCCCGTAGCGGCTGATGGCGAGGCAGGCCACCGCGATGCCGAGCCCGACGGCGTTGAAGAAGAAGAACAGCGCGTACTCGCGCGCCGGGTTGTTGCGCTGGCGGTGCCGCCAGGTCCAGAACCGGTTGCCCAGGAAGGCGATCGTCGCGGCGATCACGGTGGAGATCGTCTTCGCGGTCACCTGCTCCATGCCCTGCATGGTGGTCAGGTAGTTGAAGAGCGCGAAGTCGAGCAGGAAGGCGACCCCGCCCACGGTGGCGAACTTGCTCAGCTCGTGGATGAGGTGACCGAACCGGTTCAGCAGGGCGCCGATCAGACCCGTGCGGGTCTGCGGAGAGCCCGGTTGCTCTCCGGTCATCGTCGCGGCCACCCGCCGAGCCTACCGGCTGCTGACACGTCGCACGGGTAGCAACGGCGAGCAGGGGCGGCCGGCAGGGGCGGGCCGCGCGGCGTCCGCGGTGGACATGAACAGAGCGTAACCGCAGGGACTGCGGATCCGGACCGGATTCGGCGATCCGGGAGGCATCGACGCCAGCCGTGCGGGTACTCGATGTGTGCCGCGCGATCCAGGCGCGGCGGAAGGTCCACCGCAAGATTTGCGTGAAACTGCGCGGAAAAACGGGTATCAGCTCGCGATGTCGCAGCGTGGCCGTACCTTGTGCAGTTCTTCACAACCAGTCCCACTGACTCGGGAGGCTGCCCGGTTTACGCTGAGCGCAATCCCAGGTTTCCACGATGGCGACGCGGTTCCCGCCCGCCAAGACTCGTGCATCCCATAGATCGGTCAGCGTCGACCACAAGGAGATGTGTCATGGTTGCTCCGGCTGTTGTTCGGGGTATCGATCAGGCCCCGACGTCCCATCCCAAACTTCTTGCCTGGGTCCGTGAGGTCGCGGAACTGACCACCCCCGAGCGGGTGGTCTGGGTGGACGGGTCCGACGAGGAGTGGCGCCGCCTCACCGATGAGCTGGTGGAGGCCGGCACCCTGATCCGCCTCAACCCGGAGAAGAAGCCGAACTCGTTCTACGCGCGCACCGACCCGTCGGACGTCGCCCGGGTCGAGGAACGCACCTACATCTGCTCCGTCGACGAGGCGGACGCCGGCCCCACCAACAACTGGATGGCGCCGGCCGAGATGAAGCGCACGATGACGGACCTCTACCGCGGCTCGATGCGGGGCCGGACGATGTACGTCATCCCGTTCGTGATGGGCCCGGTCGAGGCCGAGAGCCCCATGTTCGGCGTGGAGATCACGGACAGCCCCTACGTGGTCGCCTCGATGCGGATCATGACCCGGATGGGCGCGTCGATCCTCGAGGCGATGGGGACCGACGCGGACTTCGTGCACGCGCTGCACTCGATCGGCGCGCCGCTCGCCCCCGGCCAGCAGGACGTGGCCTGGCCGTGCAACGAGACCAAGTACATCTCGCACTTCCCGGAGACCCGGGAGATCTGGTCGTACGGGTCCGGTTACGGCGGCAACTCGCTGCTCGGCAAGAAGTGCTACTCGCTGCGGATCGCCAGCGTGATGGGGCGCGACGAGGGCTGGCTCGCCGAGCACATGCTGATCCTCAAGATCACCTCGCCGGAGGGCAAGGTCTACCACATCGCGGGCGCGTTCCCGTCCGCCTGCGGCAAGACCAACCTGGCGATGGTGGAGCCGACCATCCCGGGCTGGAAGGTCGAGACCATCGGCGACGACATCGCCTGGATGCGGTTCGGTGAGGACGGACGCCTCTACGCGGTCAACCCGGAGTACGGCCTCTTTGGCGTGGCACCGGGCACCGACTGGAAGACCAACGCCAACGCGATGCGCACCCTCGACCGGGGCAACTCCATCTTCACCAACGTGGGTCTCACCGACGACGGTGACGTCTGGTGGGAGGGCATGGGCGAGCCGCCCGCGCACCTGATCGACTGGAAGGGCAACGACTGGACGCCGGAGAGCGACAGCCTCTCCTCGCACGCGAACAGCCGGTTCTGCACCCCGATCACCCAGTGCCCGATCCTGGCCGAGGACTACTACGACCCGAACGGCGTGCCGATCGACGCGATCCTCTTCGGCGGCCGTCGCCGGGACACCATCCCGCTGGTGACCGAGGCCCGCGACTGGGTGCACGGTGTCTACATGGGTGCGACGCTCTCCTCGGAGACCACCGCCGCCGCGTCCGGCGCGGTCGGCGTGGTGCGCCGGGACCCGATGGCGATGCTGCCGTTCATCGGCTACAACGCCGGCGACTACTTCCGGCACTGGATCGAGATGGGCAAGGGCGCCGACGGCGACGAGGCCAAGCTGCCGAAGATCTACTACGTCAACTGGTTCCGTAAGGACCCGGAGGGCAACTTCCTCTGGCCCGGCTTCGGCGAGAACTCCCGCGTGCTCAAGTGGGTCGTCGAGCGGATCGAGGGCCGGGCCGACGCGGTGGAGACCCCGGTCGGCATGGTGCCGGCGCCCGACGCGCTGGACGTCGACGGTCTGGACATGACCCCGGAGGACGTCCGGATCGCGCTGAAGGTCGACCCGGACGAGTGGCGCAACGAGCTGCCGCTGGTCACCGAGTGGTTCGAGAAGTTCGGCGACAAGCTGCCCGGAGTCCTCTGGGCGGAGTTGGACGCGCTGCGCGCGCGGCTCGACGCGGAGCAGCCGCAGCGGTAGGTGTACCGCTTGCCCGCGCGGGGCATCATCGGATCCCATGAGGACGGCCGCCGAGACCGAGGTCCGGCGGCCGTCCGCCGTCCGGGCGCTGAGCTCGCTGCTCGCGGTCACGGCGGCGGCGACCGTCGTGGTCGAGCTGCTCAACTGGTGGTACGCCCCGGAGCAGGGCTTCGGCCTCGCGGTCCGGACCGGCTGGGCGATGCTGCGCTCGCTCGGATTCCTGGTGCTGATCGGGCATGTCCGTCGCGGTAGGACGGTGGCCCGGCCGTTCGGGCTGATCCTCGCCGTGACCACGGTCTTCGCCGTCGGCCGGCTGATCGTGCCCCGACAGGGGGTGCCGCCGCTGCCCGGGGTGCTCGGCTTCGCGCTGCTCGCCGGGCTGTGCGGGGCGGTGGTCTGGCTGCTGTACCGCTCGCCGGCCCTCGCCGGGCACCTGGTCCGGCACCGCCCACGGCTGGTCATCGACCGGTCCGGCTTCTCGTGGCGGGAGGTGCCACCGAGTCACCCGGAGGCCAGCGGCTGGCTGCTCACCAGCCGGGTGGCGGCGTTCACCTACAGCCCGCTCATGCTGGTACCCGCGCTGATCGCCGGCGGCGCGGTGCTGGACGGGCGGTTGGTCGCGGTGCCCGCCGTGGTGATCTGGTTCGGCGCCGGGGTGGTCACCAGCTACGCGGTGCTGCTGTGCGCCGCCTTCCTCATGCGTGGCCGGCGCTGGGCCCGGGGTCTGCTGGTCGTCGTCACGGCGGTGGTGCTCGCCGTCGACCTGCCGCTCTGTCGGTGGCTTCTCGGCGTGGACGGCCTGGTCCGCGACGGCGGCCCACTGGTGGCCGCCGCCGCCGTCACCCTGTACGGCCTCTATCGCGCCACCCGCGCCGACCAGGCCACCCCCGTTCCCGGCTGACCGCCCCGCCTCCCTCACCCGGTTGATCATTAAGTTCGCGGCGCTCCGGGAGATCGGAACCGCCGCAATCCTCATGATCACGGCGTGAACGGGGGGCTGGCCGGTGCGGTATCGGCGATCGTGAGCGGAGAGCGGGCAGGATGAGGCGACGGGGCCAGCCGACCCGGTGCGCCGGGTGACCGCCGAAGGAGGGCGACGCGATGAGCGACGAATTCGACGTGGTGGTGGTCGGGGCCGGTCCGGCGGGGTCGGCCGCCGCGTTGGCGGCCCGGCGGGGCGGTGCCCGGGTGCTGTTGTTGGACCGGGCCGACTTCCCCCGGGACAAGGCGTGCGGGGACGGCATCGCCGCGCACGCGCTGGACGTCCTCGACGAGCTGGGGGTGCGGGACGCGGTGGCCGGGTACCCCCCGCTGCCGGCGCTGCGGCTGGTCGGCCCGGGCGGCGACACCGTCGCCCGGACGCTGCCCCGGCCGGCGTACACGGTGCCCCGGGAGGTCTTCGACGCCCGGCTGGTGGCCGCGGCGGTGGCCGCCGGCGCGGAGCTGCGCCGGCACGCCGTCCGCCGGGTCGAGCAGTGCGACGACCGGGTGGTGCTCGACGGGGAGCTGACCGCGCGGGTGGTGGTCGGCGCGGACGGCGCCGGGTCGGTGGTCCGGCGGGCGCTCGGGCATCCCGTGAACCCGGACCGCCACCTGGCGCTGGCCATGCGGGGATACGCGCCCGCCCGGCCCGGGCCGCCGGAGCAGCTCATCGTCACCGCGGACGCCCGCTGGCCCGCGTACGCCTGGTCCTTCCCGATCGGCGACGGGCGGGCGAACATCGGGTACGGGGAGGTGCTGCGGGGCGAGCCGCTGACTCGGGAGCACCTGCTCGACCGGCTCGCCGCGCTGCTGCCCGGGACGGACCCGGCCACCGTCGACGGGTTGCGCGCCCACCACCTGCCGCTGTCGACGCACCGGCCGGCGCCCGGCCGAGGGCGGGTGCTGCTGGCCGGTGACGCGCTGTCACTGATCAATCCGTTCACCGGCGAAGGGATCTTCTACGCCCTGCTCTCCGGAGCGCTGGCCGGCGCCGCGGCGGCCGGGTCGCCGGGGCGCGCCGCCGCGCGGTACACCGGCAGCCTGCGCCGCCGGCTCGGAGCGCACCTGCGGCACAGCTCGATGGCGGCCTGGCTGGCCCGGCACCGCCGGGTGGTCGACGCCGCGATCCGGGCGGCCCGGCGGGACGACCGGGTCTACCGCAGCGTCGTGGAGCTGGGACTCGGCGACGGACGGCTGGACGCGCGCACTCTCGGCATGATCGGCATCGGTCTCGCGCGGCGGGATCAGCCTCCGAGGCGGTGATCCCACCAGCAGGTCGCTACGCTGCTAGGTGATGTCTCTGCGGAACCTTATCTACTCCGTGTACGAGCGCCGCCTGACGGCGAAGCTCGTGGGCAAGCCGGTGCCCCGACACGTCGGCGTGATGTGCGACGGCAACCGGCGGTGGGCCAAGGAGATGGGCTACGTCGACCCGAACGACGGGCACCGGGTCGGCGCCGCCAAGATCAAGCATGTGCTGGGCTGGTGCGACCAGGCCGGTATCGCGCACGTCACTCTCTACCTGCTGGCCACCGACAACCTGCGCCGGCCGGCCAGCGAGCTCGACCCGCTGCTCCAGATCATCGAGGACCTGGTGGTGGAGCTGGCCGAGGAGGGCAACCCCTGGCGGCTGCGGATGGTCGGCGCGCTCGACCTGCTGCCCGCGCAGACCGCGGCCGCGCTGAAAGCGGCCGAGGAGCGCACCCGCGACCGCAGCGGCGGGGCCGAGGTGAACATCGCGGTCGGCTACGGTGGCCGGCGGGAGATCACCGACGCGGTCCGCTCCCTGCTGCTGGAGCACGCGGCCGCCGGCGGCACCATCGAGGAGCTGGCCGAGGTGCTGGACGTCGAGCACATCGCCGAGCACCTCTACACCCGTGGCCAGCCCGACCCCGACCTGGTCATCCGGACCAGCGGCGAGCAGCGTCTCTCCGGCTTCATGCTCTGGCAGTCGGCGCACTCCGAGTTCTACTTCTGCGAACTCAACTGGCCCGACTTCCGGCACATCGACTTCCTCCGGGCGCTGCGCTCGTACGCCAACCGTCAACGCCGCTACGGCACCTGAGGCGGGCCCGAGGCAGGGGGCCGGCTCTCAGGTGAGGTGGTGGGTGGCCTCGGTGAGGAAGTCGCCGAGGGCGACGGGGGAGTCGATGGTGAGGTCGGCCGCGGTGGCCACCTCCTGACCGGTCTCCGGGTTGGCCACCGCCACGCAGACGGCGAAGAAGTCCGGGTCGGCGGCGGCCCGCGCGCGGAGCGCGGCGAACGCCTTGATGTCGGAGACGTCGTCGCCGAAGTACCAGGCGGCGCCGGCGTCCCGGATCACCTCGCCGATCACCATGCCCTTGTCCCGGTCGACCGGGGGCTTGAGCTCGAGCACCATGCGACCCGCCTGCACCCGCAGCCCCAGGCGGTCGGCCTGAGCCCGGCCCCACTCCTGCACCGCGTCACCGAGCTGCGGCGCGGTGCGCCAGTGCAGCGCCACGGAGAGCCGCTTGAACTCGACGAGGGTGCCCGCGGGAAGTTCGCGGCGGGCCAGGTCGGCGAGCTCGCCCATGGTCGGCACCCAGGGCAGCGCGGCCGGCTCGGTCACGGTCTCGCCGCCCGAGTGGCTGTGCTCCAGGCCGTAGAGGCCGTAGAGATCGACCCCGGCGAGACCGCCGAGGTGCTCGCGGAGGAACTCCACCGGACGGGCCGAGACGATCGCGACCCGCCGCACCAACGGCGCGAGCGCTTCGATCGCAGCCACCACCTTGGGGGCGGGCTGCACGGCGGTCGGGTCGTCGTCGACCGGCGCGAGGGTGCCGTCGAAGTCGAAGAAGAGCACGGTTCCGGCCGCCCGATCGGCGGTCGTCTGCCAGGCCTCATCGGCGTTCAACGGGGTCCTCGGCTGCTGGTTGCCCAGATTCAACGGCGGCACGCGCGTCAGCGTACCCCGCTTCCGGCGGCGCATTCGTGGCCGAGACGACCCCTTGGCGAGGGCGCGGAAATCAGCGTTCGGCGGCTCCCCGTCCACGGCGTCCGAAGGGCACCACCGCCGCCTCCTGGCCGTGGCTGAGCAGGTAGCCCTCCACGAAGCCGGTGTTGCGGTCGCCGGTGTGCGACTCGATCTCGTTCAGCCGTGCCACCAGGAACTCGGTGAGCGCGCTGACCCGGTCGTTCAGCCGTTCGTGCAGCTCGGCCAGCACGGCCAGGATGACCGCGGTGCCGGCGATGGTGAGCGCGAAGAGGTTCACGAGCAGCGGAAGCTGCCCGCCGTCGACCGCGAGGGTCACCGCGTTTCCGGTGACGCACAGCGTCAGCGACACCGTGGCCACCACAACTGCCAACCATTTCAGGGTCATGGACAGACCCCTCCTTCTGTCCCGCAGGGCTGGGTTCGGCCTTGTCCCGTCCCCCCGCCGACGACGAGCCCAAGCAGTACGAATAGGGACGCTAGCGTGCCCGTTCCTGCCCCGGAGCGAAACGAATGAGTCTGACCTGCCGTTCTTTCGCCATCTGAGGAACTACCCGGCTTGTTTCCCTCGCTTTCGGACATCGACCGGGAGAGTTGGGCGATAAGCGAGGTAGCGAATGGTTTCGCGGATGTGGAACTTCTCCGCGTCCGAGACGTTCGGGTCGACCAGCCGGCGCAGCAGCGCCTCCACGTCCGGGTCCATCGGCGGCGCCGGCTGACCGCCCCGTGGGGCGGCGGCGGTGCGGTCCCAGCCGAGAGCGGCGAACGCGGCGGCCGGGTTGAGGCCGAGGCCCTCGCAGAAGGCCACCACCCGTTCGGCCTCCGGGTCGCTGGCCCAGTCGCCGCGAACCCACCGGTTGATGGTCTGCCGGGAAACGCCGGTGCGTCGAGAGACCTCGGTGCCGCTCCACGCCCGGGTGGCCCGCGCCTCGTCGAGCGCGCGTCGGACGAACGTGGCGAAGGCGATCTTTCGTGCGTTGGCCGTCTCGGTCACCTCGTGACGGTACGGCCAGTCGGCCCGGGACGGGGTCCCCGGCACGCTGCTGTCACGCGAACGTGACGCCAGTTTCGGATTTCCGGTAAACGATCCACGGCCGCTTCTGAGGGGTGCCACCTGGGTAGAATAGATCACCGTAGGTGTCAGGGTAAACGGACGAAAAGCTGATACTGTCACGCCCATGGGACAACCTACGGTGTGTCACGTGCCTGAGACGATTGGTGCTCACATGCGTCACGCCCCCGGTGCGAGGGGGGTGTGGTGACCGAACTCGCGACCCGCGCCCAGGCCTTCAGCCTGATCGCCCAGGGGGTCGAGGCCGGCCTGAGCGCCCCCTGGCGCCTCTACCTCGCCCGGGGCTGCCGGTACCTCTCGCTGAGCGTGGGTGACCGGGCCGAGTGGAACGCCTGGCGCACCCACCTCAACTGCCCGGAACTGAGCGTCCGGGTTTACGACGCCGGCGGGGAGATCCGCCGGTCGTCGGTGGCCGAGGTGGTCCTGGACGGCTGCCGGATCAGCGTCGAGTTGGTCGAGGAGGTCAGCACCGACGACCTGGACCGGCTGCTGGTCGCCGATCCCACCTCGGTCGAGCCGGAGGAGCGATGACCAGGTATCCGCGGCACACCGGAGCCGCCCGATGAGCCCGTTCCTCGCGATCTTCCTGGTGCTGGTGCTCGGTGCGACCAGCTACGCCGCCGGCCGGCTGCACGGGCAGCTCAGCTACCGCATCGGCTACCGGTTCGGCTACCGGCAGGGCTACTTCGACGGCGACCGCGGCGCCTGGAACCGGCGTCGCCGGGACGCGCAGGCCGCCATCGCGTCGGCGCTGTCCGCGACGCCGCCGAGCACGATCCGGGTGGGCGGGACGGTTGTCCGCCCCGGCACCACCTACACCGGCTCGTCGTTCACGGCGCCGGCCGCCCCGGTCACCGGGCGGCACCCGACCGGCACCCTGGTCCGACGGACCGGTTGAGGCGGCCGGTGGGGCAACCCCGGGCGGGGCGCCCCACCGCCGCCGACCAGACGCGGTGCGTCGTCCGCGGCGGACACGCACCGTCGGGGCCACGTCAGACCGGTGACGGTGGCCCCACCGGCCGGGATGCGCGCAGGGGGCATGCATCCCGGCCGGCTCCGCCGCCCGTGGCTCGGCAGCCGGCGTGCCCGATCGCGCCGGCTGCCGCTGGCCGTCCGGCCGTTCACCGGGCGGTCTCCGAAGATCCACGATCGCCCTCTAGCCGGGATGCCCCGACGCGGCTAGCGTCTAGGCATGGCACGGGGTTCTCCCGGGCCAACCGGCCGCCCGGACCTGCGACCTCGCGCACGGGGCCCCGCATCCGACCCCGTGTCCCCGGGCACCGGAGGAGGCGGAACACGGGTGGCGGGTGCCCATCCGTCGGAGCAGGCCTGTGACGACTCGCCGTAACACCGCCGGTGCCGACCAGACCCCGGCCGCGACTGCCACGACCCGCCGCGCAAGCCGGAGCCGCCGTACCGCGGCCGCCGCGCCGGCCGACCCGAAGGAGCCGCGACCAGCAGGCCAGGTCTTCGTCCTGGACACCTCGGTACTGCTCTCCGATCCTGCCGCGTTCCACCGCTTCGCCGAGCACGAGGTGGTGCTGCCGCTGGTGGTGATCTCCGAGTTGGAGGGCAAGCGGCACCATCCCGAGCTCGGCTGGTTCGCCCGTCAGTCGCTGCGCATGCTGGACGAGTTGCGGGTACGCCACGGCCGGCTGGACCGGCCGGTGCCGGCCAACGACGCCGGTGGCACGCTGCGGGTCGAGCTGAACCACAGCGACGACGGCGTGCTGCCGCCCGGCTTCCGTACCGAGTCGAACGACGCCCGGATCCTCTCGGTGGCGCTCAACCTGGCCACCGAGGGCAGGGCGGTGACCCTGGTCAGCAAGGACATGCCGCTGCGGGTCAAGGCCGCCTCGGTCGGCCTGCGGGCCGACGAGTACCGGCACGGCCAGGCCGGCGACCCGACCTGGACCGGGATGTCCGAGCTGGAGCTCAGCGAGGAGCAGATCGGCCGGCTCTACGCCGGTGAGGTGCTCGACCTGGACGAGGCGGCCGGGCTGACCTGCCACACCGGCCTGGTGCTGCACTCGGGGCGGGGGTCGGCGCTCGGTCGGGTGCTCCCGGACAAGACCGTGCGGTTGGTCCGCGGCGACCGGGAGGCGTTCGGCGTGCACGGGCGCTCCGCCGAGCAGCGGATCGCACTGGACCTGCTGCTGGACGAGTCGATCGGCATCGTGTCGCTCGGTGGGCGGGCCGGCACCGGAAAGTCTGCCCTGGCGCTCTGCGCCGGCCTGGAGGCGGTGATGGAGCGGCGCCGGCACAAGAAGGTGGTCGTCTTCCGCCCGCTCTACGCCGTCGGCGGCCAGGAGTTGGGCTACCTGCCCGGTTCCGAGTCGGAGAAGATGTCGCCCTGGGCGCAGGCCGTCTTCGACACCCTCGGCTCCGTGGTGCACGAGAACGTGTTGGAAGAGGTCACCTCCCGCGGCCTGCTCGAGGTGCTGCCGCTGACCCACATTCGGGGGCGGAGCCTGCACGACGCGTTCGTGATCGTGGACGAGGCGCAGTCGCTGGAGCGGGGAGTGCTGCTCACCGTGCTGTCCCGGATCGGGCAGGGCTCCCGGGTCGTGCTCACCCACGACGTCGCCCAGCGGGACAATCTCCGGGTCGGTCGGCACGACGGGGTGACCGCGGTGATCGAGGCGTTGAAGGGCCATCCGCTGTTCGCTCACGTCACCCTCAGCCGTTCGGAGCGGTCTCCGATCGCCGCGATGGTGACGGATCTACTGGAGGACACCCCCGGTTGATGACCGTTATGTAGCTATTCGTCCGCATATTTTTTGTGGTGCAAGTCACAAAGGCGTCTCTTGGTTTCCCATCAGCCTCACTGTGCGCGATGGTGTCCCACGAGCGCCCGCGCCCCGGAAAGATCGTCGAGAATCGTTCGCCCCACTGGAACGAGATCGGCGGACGCCGGTACGTCGGCGTTGACCGGCGACGGTCGGGGCGCTCACGGCGCGGGATCGGCCTCGACGGTCCGGGACCGCGCCGTGTCCTTGCCCCCGACGAAGGGAAACTTCGTGAGTCGGCTGTGGAGCCGGTTGGGTGCCCGTACGGCCGCCGTCGCACTGCTCTCCGTGGGCGTTGCCGGCGGCTTCTATCTGGGCGAAGACCGGGAGACCCAGCAACAGGGCCTCACCGCGCAGGTCGGCGCGGAGGTCGACCAGGCGGAGTACGACTATCAGCGTGAGCGGCAGGCCGCCCACCAGATGCAGTCCGCCAAGCAGCGCGCCGCCGAGTACCAGGCCAAGCTGCGCGCCGCCGAGGCCGCCAAGGAGGCCGCCGAGCGGGCCCGCAAGGCCGAGCAGGCCGCCGCGTCCCGCAAGCGCGACCGGGAGGCGGCCCAGAAGGCGGCCGCCAAGCCGTACACCGGACCGATCCCGGCCTCCTGCGCGGAGTTCAGCGGCAACCGGAAGATCGGCTGCGCGGAGATGATCAAGGCGGGCTTCGGCATCGCGGAGTTCCCCTGCCTGGACCGGCTCTGGACCAAGGAGAGCGGCTGGAACCACAAGGCCCGCAACTCCTCCTCCGGGGCGTACGGCATTCCGCAGGCGCTGCCGGGCAGCAAGATGGGCTCGGTCGCCGACGACTGGCAGACCAACCCGGCGACTCAGATCAAGTGGGGCCTGGGCTACATCGAGGGCCGCTACGGCACGCCCTGCAAGGCCTGGGCGCACTCGCAGGACGTGGGCTGGTACTGATCCGGATGTGAGATCGGCGGGGCGGATGGATCATCGTCCGCCCCGCCGTCCTCGTCCGGGCGGCCGGGACGCGAGTGGCGGTCGGCCCCGTTTGCTGATAGCAGTTGGAGGGTGACCCTGCTCCCCGGAAGTGGCGACCCCCACCGGTTCGGCACCGAGGCGTTCTACGCCGCCCTCGGTCGGGCCTTCGTCGCGATGTGCGCGGTGGTGCCGTTCCTCTTCCTCATCGAAGCCCTCGACCAGGGTCTCGCCTTCAGTCTCGACACCACGGCCGGGATCATCCCGCAGCGCATCGACGGCCTCGACGGGGTCTTCTTCTCGCCGTTCCTGCACCACGGCTTCGACCACCTCTACAGCAACAGCATCCCGCTGATCCTGCTCGGCACCTTCGTGCTCGCCGCGGGCGCCCGCCGGTTCCTCTGGTCCACCCTGGTGATCATCCTGGTCAGCGGGCTCGGCGTCTGGTTCACCGGCTCGCCCAACTCGGTGGTGGTCGGGGCGAGCGGGGTCATCTTCGGCTACCTGGGGATCCTGCTCACCCGCGGCATCGTCGAGCGCAGCTGGTGGAACTTCGCGGTCTTCCTGCTGGTCGGCCTGCTCTACGGCTGGCAGTTGGTCGGCATCCTCCCCACCGACGAGCGGATCTCCTGGCAGGGGCACCTGTTCGGGCTCCTCGGCGGGGTCGTCGCCGCGATCCTGTTCCGCCGGCGTCGCACCGACCGGGGTGGCCCCTACCACTCCGAGTCCTCGCTCACCCTGCCCTGAGCCGGGCCGGTCCGCCACCCCGTTCGGATCGACGACCCGGCCGCGCCGGAACGGGACGTGCTTGCCCGGGCGGCGTCGCCGCCCTACCGTCGGCATCAGCACGCGTTGATCCGCGAGCGGGAAGCGACGGTACGCCATGCGCGAGGTCGATGTCGCCGTGATCGGGGCCGGTCCGGCCGGTCTCTTCGCCGCGTACTACGCCGGGTTCCGGGGGCTCTCGGTGGCGGTGATCGACGCCCTGCCCGAGCCGGGCGGCCAGGTCACCGCGATGTACCCGGAGAAGCTGATCCTCGACGTCGCCGGGTTTCCGTCGATCAAGGGCCGTGACCTGGTGGCCAACCTGGTCGCCCAGGCGGCGCCGTTCGACCCGAATTACCTGCTCGGCACCCGGGCCGAGAAGCTCTCCTACGCCGACGGGCGGCCGGTGCTCGGCCTCGCCGGCGGCGAGCAGCTCAGCTGCGGCGCGGTGATCGTCACCGGTGGGCTGGGCAGCTTCACCCCGCGCCCGCTGCCGGTCGCCGAACACTTCGTCGGCGCGGGAATCGTCTACTTCGTACCGCAGCCGGCCGAGCTGGCCGGCCGGGACGTGCTGATCGTCGGCGGCGGCGACTCGGCCTTCGACTGGGCACTCACCCTGCACCCGCTGGCCCGCTCGGTGACGCTGGTGCACCGGCGGGAGAAGTTCCGGGCGCACGCCGCGACCGTCGCGAGGGTGCTGGCCCTGCCGATCCGGGTGGTGGTCAACGCCGAGCTGACCCGGCTGCACGGCGACGGCGCCGTCACCGGTGCCGAGATCACCGTCCGGGGCGGCGCGGCCGAGACCCTGCCGGTCGACACGGTCGTCGCGGCTCTCGGCTTCACCGCCGACCTCGGGCCACTCGCCGAGTGGGGGCTGCGACTGGACCGCCGGCACATCGTGGTGGACAGCGCCATGGCCACCAACCTGCCGCGGATCTTCGCGGCAGGTGACATCACCGAGTACCCGGGCAAGGTCCGGCTGATCGCCACCGGCTTCGGCGAGGCGGCGACGGCGGTGAACAACGCGGCCGTGGTGATCGACCCGAGCGCGCACCTCTTCCCGGGCCACTCCTCCGACGGCAGCTGACGGGACCGGTACCGGAAGCTGTTCCTGGCGTGGCCGGATCGAGATCCGGCGCTGCGACCGTGAGCCGATGACCGACCTGTCCCCGCCCCGCGATAGCGCGCCGGTGGCCCTGGCCTGGCTGGGGCACCCGTTCTCCGTGGCCGCCCTGGTCCTGCTCGTGGTCAACGACCAGCTGCTCAAGGCGGCCTTCCCGGGGCTGGTGACCGGCAAGCTCAGCGACGTCGCCGGCCTGGTGATCGCGCCGCCACTGGTCGCCGTCCTGCTGACCCTCGTGGCGCCCCGGCTGCCGGTCCGCGCCGCCGTCGGGGTCGGGCTCGGTCTGGTCGGCGTCGGCTTCGCGGTGGTGAAATCGAGCGGGTACGCCGCCGCCGGCGCCTCGGCGATCTGGAGCGTGGTCAGCGGGCCCTCGCTGGTCCGGGCGGACCGCACCGATCTGCTCACCCTGCCCGCGCTGCTCGTGGCTGCCTGGAGTTGGTCCCGAGCCCGGCGTGAGCCGGTAGGCCGTCGCTCGGCGCGGCTCGTCCGGCTGCTGGTGCTGCTCCCCGCGGCGATGTTCGCAGTCGCCGCGACGAGCCCGGTGCACTACCCCGACGCGGTCCAGGCGACGGTCGCCGACGGGCGGTTGGTCGCCGGCTTCGGGACCGGTTACGACAGCTACGCCTCCTTCGCCAACACCTGGCGGCTGAGCGCGGACGGCGGAACGACCTGGCGGGACCCGACCGGGACCGAGGAGGAGGCGCTGAGAAGCCGGATCCTGCCGGCGGCCGAGCCGGTCCGGCAGGGCTGCTCGGCCGCGGTGCCGGCGCGGTGCTACCGCCTGGCGTCGGGACGGATCCGGGTGGAGCAGAGTGACGACGCGGGCCGGACCTGGCGCCTGGCCTGGGAGGTGACCAAGGCGCAGCGGGCCGTGCTGATCCAGCAGTACCAACAGCCCGGCCGGGGTGGCGAACGGGTCGCCGGGCAGGAGTTGACCGTGCAGGACACCGACGACGGCCGGCACGTGGTGCTGGTCGCCAACGGCCGGGACGGCTTCGCCCTGCGCCGAGCGGATGGTGTCTGGGAGCGGGTCGGCTTCGCCGGAGCCGTGGTGCGCAACCATCCGTTCGAGGGACGGCCACCGACGCTCGGCGGGAGCACCCCGGCTGACCGGGGCACGGATCCGCTCCGGGCGGTGCTCCTCGGGCTCGCGCTGATCGCGACGGTGCTCACGGTCTCCGGCGCCCGGGCCGGGCGTCGCGCCGGCATCGGCTCGTGGCTGCCGGGCACCCTGGTCGGGCTCGGAATCCCGGCCGTGGCGCTACTGGTCGCGGTCTGGCTCGACAACTCCATTCTGGCCACGGTGGAGTTGGTCGCGTTCCTGCCGTTGCTGGTCGGCGTGCCGCTGCTGGCCCTGATTCCGGCCTGGGCTCGCGGCGCCCCCGCCCAGTGGACGGTGGAGGTCTTCCTGGCCGCCGCGCTCGCCGCCGCACTGGCCGTCCTGCCGCTGGGCGGCTGGCTCTACGGCCGGCCCGCGTACACCTGGGCGGCGGTGCTGCTGGCCCTGCTGGCCAGCGTGCCGGGGTTGCTCCTGGGGTGGCGCGCGGCCCGGCTGGTCGGACGGCCCACCGCTACCGCCGCGACCACCGATCCGCCATCTCCGCCGCTGTCGATCATGTCGACCGGCTGACCGGCCGCGGGTCAGGGTAGGCCGATCAGGTCGGCCATCAGCGCGGTCTGACCGCTCCGGCCTCGGGCGCTCGCTCAGCTCGGCCGGGCGGGCGCCAACGCGGCGACGAGCACGGCGACCAGGGTCAGGGCGGCGCCGAGCAGGGTGGTGATGCTGGGGTGTGAGGCCTCCGTCGGGAGGGCCAGGTCCAGCAGGACGGCGCCGACGATCTGACCGGCGATGGTGGCCAACCCGAGCAGCAGGACGCCGGTGAAGCGCACGATGGCGGCGGCGAGCGCGATGAACACGATGCCGATCGGGCCGCCCAGGTAGAGCCAGGGCTCGGTCGGCAGGCTCCCGGCCGGCCAGCCGCGTACCGCGATGTCGATGGCGAACGCGACCAGCAGCGCGACCGTACCGACGGCGAAGTTGATCAGGGTGGCGGTCAACGCGCTGTCCGCGGCGGCCCGGACCCGTCCGTTGACCGCCTGCTGCCAGGCGATGCCGATCCCGGCCAGCAGCGGCAGCACCGCCAGCACCAGGGCACCCGGGTCGCCGAGCCGGTCGCTGACCGCCAACAGCACCGCGACCACGGTGAGTGCGGCGCCGGTGAGGCGCTGGGCGGTGACCGCCTGCCGGCCGGTCGGGCCGATGCCGGCCCGGTCCACCGCCAGGCTGCTGCCGGACTGGCCGGCGACCACCGCGACGGTGAACACCGCCACGCCGAGCGTGCCGATGGTGAGCCCCTGGGTGGCCACCAGGAACGCGCCGCACACGCCGCCCAGGCACTGCCAGGGTCGCAGGGCGCCGGCGGCGAGTGCCCGGCGGACGGCGACCAGGCCGCGCCGGCCCGTCGGGGTGGCGGGGACCAGCACCAGCAGCACCA
This sequence comes from Micromonospora sp. NPDC051006, assembly GCF_044456245.1. Taxonomy (NCBI): domain Bacteria; kingdom Bacillati; phylum Actinomycetota; class Actinomycetes; order Micromonosporales; family Micromonosporaceae; genus Micromonospora; species Micromonospora sp. NPDC051006. The sequence continues at coordinate 14,056 of NZ_JBITFP010000012.1, read as the reverse complement.
GCAGACCCACGCCGAAGGAGACCACCGCGGCGGCGAAGCCGTCGGCCAGGCGTACGCCGAGTTCGCCGTTGATCCGGGACTGCCCGGCCACGGCGAGGCCGGAGACGGTCGCCAGGCCCACCCCGACGATCCGCTGGGTCGCCGGCAGGGTGGACCGTTCGGTTGTGCCCGCGCTCACTCCTGTTCGGCCAGGGGCCGGCCGTCGAAGTCGACGGCCGAGTAGAGCGCCAGCTTCTCCAGCCGGTGGTACGAGTCGATCACCCGGATCGTGCCGCTCTTGGAGCGCATCACGATCGACTGGGTGTACGCGCCACCGGCCCGGTAGCGCACCCCGCGCAGCAGGTCGCCCGAGGTCACGCCGGTCGCCACGAAGAAGCAGTTGTCCCCGGTGACCAGGTCGTCGGTGGTGAGCACCCGGTCCAGGTCGTGCCCGGCGGCCAGCGCCTTCTCCCGCTCCTCGTCGTCCTTGGGCCAGAGCTTCGCCTGCATCACCCCGCCCATGCACTTGAGGGCGCAGGCCGAGGTGATCCCCTCCGGGGTGCCGCCGATGCCCATCAGCACGTCGACGTCCGACTCGCCCCGGGCCGCCGCGATGGCGCCCGCGATGTCGCCGTCGGAGATGAACCGGATGCCGGCGCCGGCCCGCCGGATCTGGCTGACCAGGTCCTTGTGCCGGGGCCGGTCGAGGACGCAGACCGTCACCTCGGAGATGTCGGTGCCCTTGACCTTGGCGATCCGGCGTAGGTTGTCGGCCACGCCGGCGTTGATGTCCACCACGTCGGCGTAGACCGGGCCGACGGCGAGCTTCTCCATGTAGAAGACCGCGCTGGGGTCGAACATCGCGCCCCGCTCGGCGACCGCCAGCACCGCGAGGGCGTTCGGCATGCCCTTGCTCATCAGGGTGGTGCCGTCGATCGGGTCGACCGCGACGTCCACCTCCGGACCGGTCCCGTCACCGACCTCCTCACCGTTGAAGAGCATCGGTGCGTTGTCCTTCTCGCCCTCGCCGATCACCACGACGCCCCGCATCGGGATCGAGTTGATCAGTTTGCGCATGGCGTCGACGGCGGCCCCGTCGCCGCCCTCCTTGTCGCCACGGCCGACCCACCGGCCGGCGGCCATCGCCGCTGCCTCTGTGACGCGGACCAGGTCGAGGGCAAGGTTGCGGTCCAGATTCTGCGGGATCCGGGTCCTGGTGTTCGTCATGACGGCTCCTCCTCGCGACGGTGCGGGGTGGACCGGCGGTACGGGGGTCCGCTGCCGCCGGCTTTGTCGCTGATCCTCACACGATGGCGGATCGGGTGCCGGGCCGGGGCGGTGATGGCCCGGATACCGCCGGTCGGGCGGCTGCGAGAATGGTGGGGTGGAACCCGCACAGCCTGCCGACCGCGTACCCGCCGAGCCGACGCCGACCGGCGACCCGACCCCGACCGGCCCGGGCGTCCCGCCCGTCGGCGCCCGGGCCGCCGACGCCACCGCAGGCGAGCCGGCCCTGGTCGAGCCGACCGGTCCCGGGCCGCAGGTGCCGCCGTCCGTCGCCGGGCGGCAGCCGATGGTCGCCGCGTCGCTGGATCCGCCGGCACCGCCGGCCGCCGTCGACGCCCGTCGGTCCGAGCGGTCGCCCAAGGACATGGCGATCTCGCTGCTGGTGCTGCTGATCCCGATCGCCCTGCTGCTGGCGTTCTACCGGGGCTTCCTCGGTGGCGACCAGGCGAGCACGGTCGACCCGACGGCCGCGATCGACCAGGCCCGGTCGGCCAACGCCTTCCCGGTCAGCCAGCCGGCCGACCTCGGCTCCGACTGGCGTACGGTCAGCGCCAACTACCAGACCGTCGAGGGCGGCGCGAACCTGCGGATCGGCTACCTGACCCCCGAGGGCCGGGGCGCCCAGCTGGTGCAGAGCAACGTGCCGGCCGAGCGGCTGCTGCCCGCCGAGCTGACCGACCAGGCGCAGCCGCAGGGGCAGGCCGACCTGGCCGGGCGGAACTGGCAGCGGTACACCGCGCGCGGCAACGAGCAGGCGCTGGTGCTGCTGGAGCCGGGCCGGACGGTGATCGTGGTGGGTGACGCCCGGGAGACCGAGCTGCGTCAGCTGGCCGCCGCACTTCGCTGACCGGCCGGCACGCCTCCTCGCGGTCCGGCTTCACCGGCTCCTCCGCCGCCCCTTTCGCGTACCCGAACGGGGTAACCGGACAGAACGGTGATTGTGCGACGCCTCGACAGGGAACAGGAGAGGAGCGGACCCGGCCGGCTCGGGTTCGCGCGGCGCAGTCGACGGTCGTGCTGCGTCGCCCGGTTTCCGGCGCCGTCAACGCGTCGGGTGACCCCCTCTTGGGAGACACAGATGACTGTTCGACGACTGAGCGCCGGCCTGGTGGCCGCCGCGTTGTTCACTCCCGGCCTGGCCGCCTGCAACGCCGCCGGCACACCGGGCGGCTCCGCCTCGCCGAGCGCCTCGGGAACGGCCACGGCCACCGCCGGTGGCACCGCGTCGCCGGCGGCGGGCGACGCCAAGCAGGCCCTGCTCGCCTCGACCACGGCGATCCGGGACGGGAACTTCCGGTTCAGCATGACCGGCGGGGGCAGCACCGCCGAGGGACTGGTGCACGAGCCGTCCCAGAGCGCCCAGATGCGGGTGTCGATCGGCGACGCATCCTCGGACCTGTCGATGACGCTCGACGTCATCCACTCCCGGCCGGACAGCTGGGTGAAGGTGGACCTGGGCGGCAAGGCGGCCAGCAGCGTGCCCGGCCTGCAGAAGCTGAACCTCGGCAAGTACCAGCACCTCGACCAGACCCGGATCAAGGGCAACCGCAACCTCGGCTTCGACTTCGACAAGCTCGACCCGGCCGGCAGTGAGGTGCTGACCCAGGGGGTCACCGAGGTCCGGCAGACCGGCGAGGGCACGTACGCCGGCACCATCGACGTGTCGAAGGCCGCCGAGGCCGGCTCGCTGGACGCCACGATGATCACCGCGCTCGGGCCGCAGGCCCAGTCGGTGCCGTTCACCGCGAAGGTGGACCCGCAGGGCCGGCTCAGCGAGCTGGTAATCCAGATTCCGGCGGCCGGCCAGGCCAAGGCGCAGGACGTCCGGATCACCTACTCCGACTACGGCAACGCCACCGCCGCGCAGAAGCCGCCGGCGGCCCAGGTCGTCGAGGCCCCGCCGGAGCTGTACAACCTCTTCAACTGACCCTCGTCGCGCGGGCATGGGGAGCCCCCCCGTGCCCGCGCGTCGCTCCGGCCGGGCGGGTCAGGAGGCGGATTCCTGCCGGGCCGCGTCGATCCGGGCCCGGGCACCGTCCAGCCAGCGCTGGCAGATCACCGCCAGCGCCTCGCCGCGCTCCCAGAGCGACAGCGACTCCTCCAGCGAGGTGCCGCCGGCCTCCAGCCGCTCCACCACCGACGCCAGTTCGGCGCGGGCCTGCTCGTAGCTGAGCCGCTCGTCCGGCCCGGCCTTCGTCTCGTCAGTCATCGGCTCCATCCCAGCACACGCCGGCGCGCCGGCTCATCCGTCCACCGTCGCGGCCAGTTCGCCGTCGGCGAGGCGTACCCGCAGCGGGTCGCCCTTGCCCACCTCGGAGGCGGCGCGGACCACGTGCCCGTCGGCGCGCTGCACGATCGCGTACCCCCGGTCGAGGGTGGCGGCCGGGGAGAGCGCGCGCAGCCGGGCCAGGGTGTGGCGCAGTTCGTCACCCGCGGCGGCCAGCCGGTGGTCCAGGCAGCGGCCGGCCCGCTGGCGCAGCGCGGTCAGCTCGGTGGCCCGCTGGTCGACCATCACCTGCGGGCGGGCCAGCACCGGCCGGGAGCGCACCGCGTCGAGGCGGTGCGCCTCGCGGTCGACCATGTTGCGCACCGCGCGCTCCAGCCGATTGCGGGCCTGGCCGATGAGGCGTACCTCCTCGGCGAGATCGGGGACGACCCGCTTGGCCGCGTCGGTGGGGGTGGACGCCCGCACGTCGGCGACGTAGTCCAGCAACGGGGTGTCCGTCTCGTGGCCGATGGCGCTGACCACAGGCGTACGGCAGCCGAAGACCGCCCGGCAGAGCGCCTCGTCGGAGAAGGGGAGCAGGTCCTCGATGCCGCCGCCACCACGGGCGATGATGATCACGTCGATGGTCGGGTCGGCGTCGAGCACCTTGAGCGCGTCCACGATCTGCGGCACCGCGCTCGGGCCCTGCACCGCCACGTTGACCGTCCGGAACTCCACCGCCGGCCAGCGCCGCCGGGCGTTGGTGAGCACGTCCCGCTCGGCCGCCGAGGCCCGACCGGTGATCAGCCCGATCCGGCGGGGCAGGAACGGCGGGCGGCGCTTGCGGGCCCGGTCGAAGAGCCCCTCGGCCGCGAGCAGCTTCTTGAGCTTCTCCAGCCGGGCCAACAGCTCACCGAGGCCCACCTGGCGGATCTCGTCGGCGCGCAGGCTCAGCGTGCCGCGCGCGGCGTAGAACTCGGGCTTGGCGTGCAGCACCACCCGGGCGCCCTCGCTCAACTCCGGAGCGCCGGAGTCGAGGACGTCCCGGTTGGTGGTGACGGTCAGGCTCAGATCGGCCGACGGGTCGCGCAGGGTGAGGAAGACCGTGCTGGCCCCGGGCCGGCGGCTGATCTGCGCCACCTGCCCGTCGACCCACACCCAGCCGAGCCGCGCGATCCAGGCGCCGACCTTCTGGCTGACCACCCGGACCGGCCACGGCTCCTCGGACGTGCTCCGCCCCACCTCGTCCGTGCTCACCCGCCCACCCTACGGACCTCCCCGGTGATCAAGAAGTTTGCGTCACCCCAGGCGCGTTTTCTGACCCGAATCTCTTGATCACCGGGCTCAGGGTCACGCGCGCAGCGGATGTCCCCTTCTCGCCCGGCACGTACGATGGGCGGGTGACCGAGGTTCAGGCGACTCCCCAGACCGGCAAGCGCGTGCTCCTGGCCAAGCCCCGCGGCTACTGCGCGGGCGTCGACCGTGCGGTGCAGACCGTGGAGGAGGCGCTCAAGCTCTACGGCGCCCCGATCTACGTCCGCAAGGAGATCGTGCACAACAAGCACGTGGTGCAGACCCTCGAGGCGCAGGGCGCGATCTTCGTGGAGGAGAACGACGAGGTGCCGGAGGGCGCCACCGTCATCTTCTCCGCACACGGGGTCGCCCCGGAGGTCTACGAGCAGGCCCGGGCGCGCTCGCTGAAGGCGATCGACGCGACCTGCCCGCTGGTCACCAAGGTGCACCACGAGGCGAAGCGGTTCGCCGCCGACGACTACGACATCCTGCTGATCGGTCACGAAGGGCACGAGGAGGTCATCGGCACCGCCGGTGAGGCCCCCGCGCACATCCAGCTCGTCGACGGGCCGGAGGATGCCGACAAGGTCACGGTCCGCGACCCGAACAAGGTGGTCTGGCTCTCCCAGACGACCCTGTCGGTGGACGAGACGCTGGAGACGGTGGCGCGGCTGAAGAAGCGCCTGCCGATGCTCCAGTCGCCGCCCAGCGACGACATCTGCTACGCCACCTCCAACCGCCAGCACGTGGTCAAGGAGATCGCCGCGGAGTGCGACGTGGTGATCGTGGTGGGCTCGCGCAACTCCTCCAACTCGGTCCGACTGGTCGAGGTGGCGCTGGATGCCGGCGCCCGCGCCGGCCACCTGGTCGACTTCGCCCACGAGATCGACGACGCCTGGCTGGAGGGGGCCCGCACGGTCGGCCTGACCTCGGGTGCCAGCGTGCCGGAGGAGCTGGTTTCGCAGGTGCTGGCGCACCTCGCCGCGCGGGGTTTCGCCGACGTGGAGGAGATCACCACCGCCAACGAGCGGCTGACCTTCTCGCTGCCGCAGGAACTCAAGCGGGACATGCGGGCCGCCGCAGCGGCCCGAGGCTGACCGCGCCCGGGAACGACCGGCCACCCCGGCACGTCTGATACGGGTATGAAGACCCTTCGACTCACCGTCGTAGCCCTGCTCGCCGGCGTGGCCCTGACCGCGTGCGGCGCGGCGGACGACGCCGGCACCCCCACCTCCACGTCGACGGGAGCACCCCCGGTGACCGAACAGCCCGCGACCCCGGCGACGACCCCCACCCCGGCGACCCCGCCCGCACCCTCGACCAGCCCGACCCGCCCGCCGAAGAGCCCCGGTGGTCCCACCCTGCCGCCGCCGGTGGGTGCCACCACGCTGACCGGCACGATCGCTCCCGGGGTCGAGCCGGGCTGTCTGCTGCTCGACGGCTATCTGCTGGTCGGCGGCCCGCGCAACGTGCTGACCGCGGGAGCGAAGGTCACCGTCAGCGGCCGGGTCGAGCCGAACATGATGACCACCTGCCAGCAGGGCACCCCGTTCGTGGTGGAGAGCGCGCAGCGGGCCTGACCAGGCCTGACCGAGCCGGCCCGCCGGATCAGCGGGCCGGCAGCTCGCCGTCGGTCGAGTCGAGCAGCTCCGGCGCCTGCGGCTGCCGGGGCGCCAGCTCCACCTGCGGCGGCGCCGTCAGCTCCTGGTCGGAGACGCCCAGCTCGGCGAGCTTGCGGGCGCTGACCAGCACTCGGGCCTCCAGCGAACCGACCGCCCGGTTGTAGGCGGTCACCGCGCTACCCAGCGCGGAGCCGAGCTTGCCGACGTGGTCGCCGAGGGTGGCGAGCCGGCCGTGCAGCTCCCGGGCCAGCGAGTGCACCGCCACCGCGTTGCGGGCCAGCGCCTCCTGCCGCCAGGAGTAGGCGACGGTGCGCAGCAGCGCGACCAGGGTGGCCGGCGTGGCCAGCACCACGTTGCGGGCGAAGGCGTGCTCCAGCAGCGTCGGGTCGCGCTGGAGGGCCACGTCGAGGAACGGGTCGGCCGGCACGAAGAGCACCACGAACTCCGGCGTGCTGTCGAAGGCCGACCAGTAGGACTTGGCGGCCAGCGCGTCGACGTGCGCGCGCAGGTGCCGAGCGTGCGCGTCGAGGTGGGTGTCCCGGCCCCGCTCGTCGCGCGCCTCCATCGCGGTCAGGTAGGCGTCGAACGGCGCCTTGGCGTCGACCACCACCGACCGGCCGCCGTGCAGCCGGACCACCAGGTCGGGGCGGACCACCTGCTGGTCGGTGGTGGTCGAGGTGACCTGCTCGGCGAAGTCGCAGTGCTCCAGCAGACCGGCCGCCTCGATGATCCGACGCAGCTGATGCTCGCCCCAGCGCCCGCGAACCTGGGGTGCGCGCAGCGCCGCCACCAGCTGTTTGGTCTCGGTGCGCAGCTCGCCGGAGACCGCGCTCATCGAGCGGACCTGCTCGCGCAGCTCGGCGTAGGCGTCGACCCGGTCGTGCTCCAGCTCCGCCACCCGCTGCTCGTAGCGGCGCAGGGTGTCGTGCAGCGGGGCGACCGCCCGGGCCACCGCCTCCTGCGACTGGGCCGTCGCCTCGTAGCTCAGCGCCCGCATGGACTGCTCAAGGCGCCCCTCACCCTCCCGGGTGGCGCGCAGCGTCGCGTCCAGCCGGGCGATCTCGGCCGCGGAGCGGGACCGGGCCGCGAGCCAGCCCACCGCGCCGCCGGCGCCCAGGCAGAGCACCACCACGGCCAGCGTCGGGAAGTCCATCACTGAAGCTTGCCAAACGCGTACGACGTTGCCTGCCCGGGTACCTTCGTGCCCATGGAACTTCTGCTGGTGGTCATCCTGGTGGTGCTGCTGCTGGGGGCGTTCGTCTGGTGGCGGCGGGAGGCCGCCGCGCGGGAGGCCCGGAGCCTGGCCGACGTGCGGGCGGACGCCCAGCGCTGGTACGAGCGCCTGGGCGGTCAGGTGATGAACCTGCACGGCGACGCCCCGGCGGTCCGGCAGGCGCTGGTCGACGCCGGTGAGCGGTACAACGCGGCCGGCAGCCAGCTCGAGCAGGCCCGCACGGTGCAGCAGTACCGGCTGGCCCGGGAGACCGCGTTGGAGGGGCTCGCCTACGCCCGGGCGGCCCGGATCGCGCTCGGCATCGACCCCGGGCCAGAGCTGCCGCCGCTCGCCGCCGCGACGGGCACCGGGGAGCTGACCCGGGAGCGCCAGGTCGAGGTGCAGGGGCAGACCTTCAAGGCCGGCCCGCAGCCGGGCCAGGACACCCCCTACTACTACCCGGGCGGGCGCTACCAGGGGCGTCCGGTGCCGGCCGGTTGGTACTCGACGCCGTGGTGGAAGACCGCCCTCGGCGCCGGCGCTGGTGTGCTGGGCGGCATGCTGATCGCCGACGCGCTCTTCTCCCCGGCCTTCGCCGACCCCGGCTACGGCTACGAGGCCGGCTACCAGGAGGGCTTCGGCGACGGCGCTGACTACGGCGACGGTCAGGGCGGCGACGGTCAGGGCGGCGACGCCGGTGGTGACCAGGCCGGCGACTTCGGCGGCGGTGACTTCGGTGGTGGGGACTTCGGCGGGGGCGACTTCGGCGGCGGCGGCGACTTCTGATCCTGCTGACGACTGAGCGGCAGCCACCCGGCGGGCGGCTGCCGCTCAGTCATCTGCGGGCCGGGTCAGCCGGTGTTGCGCATCCCGGCGGCGATGCCGTTGACCGTGGTGAGCAGGGCGCGCTCCAGCGCCGTACCGTCGCTCGGCGCCCGGCGGCCGCCCGGCGCGGTGGCCACCGCCCGACCCGCCGCGCCCGACTCCCGGTACTGCCGCAGCAGCGCCACCTGAAGGTGGTGCAGCGGCTCGAGGTAGGTGTCGCGCACCGCGAGGGTGCGCTGCAGGACCGGGGAGTTCTCCAGCAGCGCGGGAGAGGAGGTCACCGCCAGCACCTCGCGCTTGGTCAGCTCGTACTCCTGCTCGATCTGGTGGAAGATCGGGTGCAGCGCCTTCGGCACCAGCGTCTCGACGTAGCGGCGGGCGATGCTCAGGTCGGTCTTGGTGAGCATCATCTCGACGTTGGAGAGGAACGTCCGGAAAAAGTGCCAGTTCCGGTGCATCTCGGCCAGCACGTCCGCCAGCCCGGCCTCGCGGGCCGCGGCCAGCCCGGAGCCCACGCCGAACCAGCCGGGCACGATCTGCCGGGTCTGCGTCCAGCCGAACACCCACGGGATGGCCCGCAGCCCGCCCAGGCCGGCGCCGGTGTTGGGCCGCTTCGCCGGGCGCGAGCCGATGTTGAGCGCGCCGAGCAGCTCGGTCGGGGTGGACGCCCAGAAGTACGCGGGCAGGTCCGGGTCCTCGACCAGCGAGCGGTACGAGCGGTACGCCGAGTCGGAGACCACCTCCATCGCGGCGTCCCAGCGCTCCAGCAGCTCGGCGGGCTGTCGGGGTGCGGTGTGCAGCAGAGTGGCCTGGAGCACCGCGGCCAGGGTCAGCTCCAGGTTCTCCCGGGCCAGCGACGGCAGGGTGTACTTGTCGGAGATGACCTCGCCCTGCTCGGTCACCTTGATCGCGCCGTCCAGCGTGCCGTACGGCTGGGCCAGGATCGCCTCGTGCGTCGGCCCGCCGCCGCGTCCCACCGTGCCGCCCCGGCCGTGGAAGAGCCGCAGGTGCACCCCGTGCCGGGCGGCCACGTCACGCAGCGCGCGCTGCGCCCGGTGGATCGACCACTGGCTGGTGGTGATGCCCGCCTCCTTGTTGGAGTCGGAGTAGCCGAGCATGACCTCCTGCACATCGCCCCGGGCCGCGACCAGCGCCCGGTACGCCGGCAGGGAGAGCAGCTCGTCCAGTAGCTCGCCGCCCGCGTTGAGCTCGGCCGGGGTCTCCAGCAGCGGGACGAAACCGATCCGGGCCCGGCCGGTGTGCACGTCGACCAGCCCGGCCTCCCGGGCGAGCACCACCGCGGCGAGTACGTCGTCCACGCCGAGGGTCATCGAGATGATGTACGACTCGATCACCTCGGCGCCGAACCGGTCCTGCGCCTCCCGGATGGTGCCGAACACGTCGAACGTCTTGCGGGCCGACTCGGTGAGCGGAGTGTCCACGGTGGAAAGCGGACGGCGGCCGGTCAGCTCGTCGGCGAGGAGCTTGGTCCGCTCCAGCCGGGTCAGCGCCGGATAGTCGGAGACCTCGCCGACGGCCGCGTAGAGCTGGGCCAGCACCTCGTGGTGCTTCTCGGCGTGCTCCCGGACGTCCATGGTGGCCAGGTGCAGGCCGAACGCGGAGACCGTCCGGATGGTGGAGGCCAGTCGGCCGACCGCGGTGAGCTGGCCGGAGTTGCGGGCCAGTGAGGCGCGCAGCAGCTCCAGGTCGGCGATCAGCTCGGCCGAGCCCCGGTAGTCGCGACCGGGCACATGCGCGGTGCCCTGGCGCAGCCGCTGCCGGGTGTTGGTCAGCTTCGCCTTCACGCAGCGCGCCTTGAGCCGGTAGGGCTCCTCGGCGTTCACCCGGCGGAACCTTGGCGCCACCTCGGGCAGCGCGTCGAGGTCGGCCGCGAGGCTGGCCGAGAGGTCCAACGACACCCCGCGCAGCCGGCGGGAGACGGAGACCTCGTTGATCAGGTGGTCCATCGCCTTCTCGGTGGCCGCGATGCCGTGCTCGTGCTGGATGCTCAACACGTCACGGGTCACCGTCGGGGTGACGAACGGGTTGCCGTCCCGGTCACCGCCGATCCAGGTGCCGAAGCTCAGCGGCCGGGCCGTCGGCGAGGTCTCCACGCCGAGGGTGCGCAGCGTGTCGGCGAGGTCGTCGAGGACCTGCGGGGCGGCCTCGGCGTAGAGGTCGCGCAGGTAGTAGATGGCGTTGCGCGCCTCGTCGGTCGGGTCCGGCCGGTCCAGCCGCAGCTCGTCGGTCTGCCACATCAGGTCGAGCAGCTCGGCCAGCCGCCGGTTCGCCGGCCCCTCGTCGCTGGCGCCGTAGAGGATCGCGTTCGCGGTCTCGGCGTCCAGCTCGTCGGCGATCGCCCGCAGCTTCGACAGGATCGAGCGGCGGGCCGCCTCGGTCGGGTGGGCGGTGAAGACCGGTCGGACCGCCAGCCGGCGGGCCACCGCGGCAATCTCCTCGGCCGGCACCCCGCGTTCGGCGATCATCTTGGCCGCCTGGTCGAGCCAGCCGCCGTGCACCGCCCGGCGGCGGCGCAGGTCGCGCGCCCGGTGCACCTGCTCGGTGATGTTGGCCAGGTGGAAGTAGGTGGAGAAGGCCCGGGCCAGCTTGGTGCCGGTGGTCACGTCGAGCGTGCCGAGCCGCTGGGCGGCGGTCGGGGCGTCGGACCGGACCAGCGCGCGGATCTCCTCGACGAGGTCGAGCAGGGGGCGGCCCTCCTGGCGGGCCAGGGTCTGCCCGAGCAGGGTGCCGAGGCGGCGGATGTCGGCCCGCAGTGCGGCGTCGGGGCCGTCGTGGTCGTGCTGGTCGGTCACGATGCGCTCCTTACGTGGATACGAAGGACAGCGCTGTCCGACTCCCTGGATGGTATCCGCGCGGACCCCGAAGACAGGAGGGGCCCCGGAAGATCCACTCTCGGCCCAGCGGCGTTTTCCGACGTGATCTCAGCCACCCTGGTCGGTCGCCGGCGAGCGGGGCGGGCCGGCGCGGCGGCCGCGGACCAGGCTCGCGGCGACCAGACCGAACCCGCCCACCAGCGCCCAGAGCGCGAGCAGGAGGGCCGGCCAGCCGGCCGACCACCAGTCGAAGTACACCGCGGACTTGGTCAGGTCGTTGGCGAGCCCGGGGATGTTCCAGTGGTGCATCGTACGTAGCCAGCCGGGCAGGAACTCCGGGGCGAAGATGCCGCCGGAGCCCGGGTTGCCGAGCACCACCAGCAGCAGGATGACCAGCGCGGTGCCGGCGATGCCGAGCCAGCCCTGTACGGCGCTGGCGATCATCGCGGCGGCGAAGACGGCCAGCGCGCCGACGGCGGCGATCGTCAGTACCTCGTCGTTCCAGATGCCCAGGCCCGGCCCCACCACGAGCGAGCCGGCGACGCCGAGCAGCACGCTGTAGACGGCGAGCGCGGCGATCCGCAGCCCCGCCCGGCGGGGCGAACGGGGGGTGGTTCCGGCGGCGATCCCCAGCACGGTCGAGGCGAGATAGCCGCCGAGCACGTACCCGACGTTCAGGTAGAAGGGCACCACGCCGCGCGGGTCGGCCGACACGACCGGCACCTCGTCGGTGATCTTCAGCGGGGTGCCGGCGTGCTGGGCGGCGGCGCGGAGCACCTCGGTGATCGCCCCGGTGGCGCTCGGCCCGGACGCGCTGGCGATGGTGAGCAGCAGACCCTCCGGGCCGGCGGTGAGCACCCCGTACACCTGGCGTTTCCTCAGGCCGTCCTCGGCGGCGCCCGGGTCGTCGTACTCGATCGGTTTGACGATGTCGGTCTGGCCGCGCACGGCGGCGAGGACCTCCTCGGCGCGCTGGTCGCCGAGGGCGAAGCCGACCGGCAGGTCCCGTGGGGTGGGCTGATGCAGCGCGCCGACGTAGGCCGCGATGAACGCGGTGGCCAGCGCGAGGGTGCCGAGCAACAGACCGGCGGTACGCGCCAGTGAGTCGCGCGCCCGCACCTCCCGCGCCTCACGCGCCTGGTCCACGCCGCCAGCCTAGGGCTGGTTCAGCAGCATTTGAGGTAATTCGCCGGGCGGAAATCGGTTGGCCGGTCAGCTAGCTTCTGATCATGGTGACGTTGCGCTACCCCCCGAAGCCGCGCCCCGGTGACCGGGTCGCGGTGGTCTCGCCCTCCGCCGGCCTGCCGGCCATCTTCCCGCACGTCCACGAGCTGGGACTGCGCCGGCTGCGCGAGGAGTTCGGCCTGGAACCGGTCGAATACCCGACCACCCGGGTGCTCGGCGCCGACCCCCGGGACCGGGCCCGGGACCTCACCGCCGCGTTCGCCGACCCGTCGATCACGGCCGTGCTGGCGACCGTCGGCGGAGACGACCTGATCACCGTCACCCCGCACCTCGACGACGCGGTGCTGCGGGCGAACCCGAAGCCGTACTTCGGCTACTCGGACAACACCAACGTGCTCAACCACCTGTACCGGCTCGGCATCGTCGGCTACCACGGCGGGTCCGTCCTGGTGCACCTCGGCCGGTCGGGCGCCCCGCACCCGTCGACCTTCGACTCGCTGCGCGCGGCGCTCTTCACCGCCGACTGGTACGACCTCACCCCGGCCACCGAGTGGGGCGACGAACCCCGCGACTGGCAAGATCCGGCGTCCCTCGCCGACGAGCCGGTGATGTTCCCCGGCGCCGGCTGGCACTGGCAGGGCCCGGCGACCGTGGTGCAGGGCCGCACCTGGGGCGGCAACCTGGAGATCCTGCACTGGCTGATGGCGGCCGACCGGGTGCCGTCGGCGGCGGAACTGGCCGGCTCGGTGCTGATCTTCGAGACCTCCGAGGAGCTCCCGTCCGCCACCGAGGTCTTCCGGATCCTGCGGAACATGGGGGAGCGGGGGCTGCTCGCCGCCTTCCCGGCGGTGCTCGTCGGCCGGGCCAAGGCCTGGGACTTCGACCGCCCGCACACCCTCGACCAACGGCGGGCCTGGGCGGACGACCAGCGCGCGGCCGTCACCCGGGCGCTCGCCGACTATGCCGACGACCCGGTCGTGGTCTTCGACGTCGACCTCGGTCACACCGACCCGCAGTTGATCATCCCGTACGGCGGAGAGGTCCGGGTCGACGCAGTCGAGCGCCGCATCTCGGTGCGCTACTGAACCCCGTCCGTGCGGGCGGCGTCCCGTGGCGGCCGGCGTCCCGTTGGCCGCCGCATGATCGACTCCGTATCGCCGACATTGCGGTCTCCAAGGCGGGCGGTTTCAAGCGGCTGTTGCAACGAGGTGCTTGTTGAGTGCTTCGGCTGGATTCTGCCAGTCGAGGGTTTGGCGGGGTCGTCCGTTGAGTTCGCGGGCGACGGCGTCGAGCTGGTCTTGAGTCCAGGTGCGGAAGTCGGTGCTGGAGCGGGGGAAGTACTGGCGCAGCAGGCCGTTGGTGTTCTCGTTGCTGCCGCGTTGCCAGGGTGAGTGGGGGTCGCAGAAGTAGACCTTGCAGTCGGTGGCCAGGGTGAAGGCGGGGTGTTGGATCATCTCGATGCCCTGGTCCCAGGTCAGGGTCTTGCGCAGCTCGGCGGGCAGTCGACGCATCAGGCTGGTGAGAACGTCGATGACCTGCTCGCTGACCCTCGACTCGGGTAGGGCGCCGAGCATGACGTAGCGGGTGGCGCGTTCGACCAGGGTGATGATCG